>JANMSE010000452.1:0-46659 GCA_031389045.1 Deltaproteobacteria bacterium
CATACATGTCGCCCTGTTTTTTCGCGACGGTGCGGATGTTCTGGACATCACTGCCGGTATGCGGCTCCGTCAACGCGAGCCCGCCGCGCTTTTCCCCTTTGGCCATCGCTGGTAAGAGGCGTTGTTTTTGTTCTTCCGTTCCTGAGCTGGCGATGATGTGGGCGAAGAGCAGATGCGAGTTAAGCACCCCGGACAAGCTCATCCAGCCCCGGCAAATCTCCTCGATAATCATGGCGTAGGTGGTGAACGACACGCCCAAGCCACCATACTCGGGGGGGATGATGGCCCCGAACAGGCCGAGTTCGCGCATGCGATCAACGAGGGCATGCGGGTATTCGTCGCGGTGCTCCAGCTCACTGGCGACGGGTTTCACTTCACGTTCAATAAAGCGGCGGACGGTGGCGACAATCTGTTGTTGTTCTTCGGTCAACGTAACCATGCTCTCAATCTCCTCTTGGCGTCAGCTCGCGCCATTTGTCCATCTTTCCATGCGGAGATCAAGGTGAGAGCGGATCGCCTGACCGGTGCCCGCTGGTCAGGGGTGCGGAAAGTAGCTAAGTAAGGCCGATGCCCTTGACCCCCTTAATGGAACAATACCTCAACGTGAAACGACAATACGCCGATGCGATTGTCCTGTTTCGGCTGGGCGATTTCTATGAAGTCTTCTTTGATGATGCGCCGCTGGCCGCCTCGCTGCTCGACTTGACCTTGACCGCCCGTGATGGCGGCGAGGGCAAGGTGCCGATGTGTGGCGTCCCTCATCACGCGGTTCAGGGCTATGTCGCCCGCCTCGTGAAAGCGGGCAAGAAAGTCGCCCTCTGCGAACAAGTCGAGGACCCGAAAACCGCCAAAGGCTTGGTCAAACGCGAAGTGATCCGGGTCGTCACGCCTTCCACGTTTATCGAGAATGACGCCGACCCCAGTAGCCCGCTGTTAGTCGGCGTCTATCGGATCGACCAGCAATGGGGGCTGGCCGCGCTTGAACCCAACACCGGCGCACTGCAGTTTTGGGAGGAGAGTGAGGAAACAATCGCCGACGCGCTCGAACGACTCGCGCCCAGTGAGATCGTCACCACCAAGGCGCTCGCGGCTGCCGAGATCATTCAACAGTACAGCACCATGTCGCCGACCACGGTGATGACGCGGCTGGAGGATTGGAGTGGCGAATATACCGAGAGTGTCGAAACGATCCGTGCGTTCTTTGGTCTCGACTCGCTACGCGCGCTTGAGTTGGAGGATGTGTCCACCGCCGCCGTGGCCTTTATCCTGAAATTCTTGCAAGGGCACATGCAGACCACGTTGCCGCATATCGCTCTGCCCAAGCGGCTCCAGCGTGGCACGACGATGATGCTCGGACCGGTGGTTGAACGGAGTCTGGAACTCTTTCGTCCCGCCAATCCTGATTATCGCGGCAAGACGGTGTGTGACGTGCTGGATGAGACCTTGACGCCGATGGGAGGGCGTTTGCTGCGCGTGTGGCTGCGTAACCCGTTGCTGTCGGTGGCGGAGATTCATCATCGTCAGAGCGCGGTTGAAGAGATTGTCCAACAGCCGCTGTTGCTTGATGGCATCCGCGCGGCGTTGGCATCGTTTCGTGATCTGGAGCGCTTGGTGGCACGCTTTAGCGCTCGCGTGGCAACCCCGAAAGATGCCGCCGCGCTACGGGATTCATTGGCACGGGTACCAGCGGTGGACCAGGCACTGGCGTCCGTGGCCGCGCCCCTGCTGGTCAGGCACCGGCAACAACTGGCGGTCGATCTCTCGCTCCTACGGGATACCTTGAGTCGCGCGCTGGTGGAGGTGCCTCCGGTGCATTTGCGTGATGGCGGGGTGATTGCCGCTGGCTATGAGGCCGAACTGGATCGGCTGCGCGCGCTCGCGTCCGATGCCAAGCAATGGATGGCCGACCTGCAAGCGCGGGAGAGCGCGCGCACCGGCATTCCCTCGCTCAAGGTGGCGTATAACCGGGTGTTTGGGTATTACATCGAAATCTCCAACACCCACCGCGCCAAAGTCCCCACCGACTACACGCGCAAGCAAACGCTGGCCAATGCCGAACGGTTCATCACGCCGGAACTCAAGGAGTACGAAGACCAGATTCTGCATGCCGAAGAGCGCTCGCAGTCACTCGAACAGGAGTTGTTCGCGCACCTGTGTGACCAGGTGGTGCAGCATGTGCGCGCCATTCAAACGGTGGCGAGCGCCCTCGCCGCCATTGATGTGCTGGCGTGTTTCGCGCAGGTCGCGGTGCGGCAGCAGTATGTGCGACCGACGGTGAGCGAGGACGCGGTGATTCACATTACCGCGGGTCGTCACCCGGTGGTCGAGACGCTGCTGCGCGGCAATAAGTTTATCGCCAACGATGTGATGCTGGATCGTGGCACGCAGCAATTGTTACTACTGACCGCGCCGAACATGAGCGGCAAGTCGGTGTATCTGCGGCAGACGGCGCTGATTGTCTTGCTCGCGCAGGTCGGCTCATTCGTGCCCGCACGCGCCGCGCACATTGGCGTGGTGGACCGGATTTTCACGCGCATTGGCGCTTCGGATAATCTGGCCTTGGGCGAGAGCACATTCGCCGTGGAGATGATCGAGACCGCGCAGATTCTGAACTACGCGACGCCACGCAGCCTGTTGCTGTTGGACGAGATTGGTCGTGGCACGTCAACGTCGGACGGGTTATCGATCGCGCGGGCGATCATCGAGTTCTTGGTTGATCCGCGTGGGCCACGACCACGGACGCTCTTCGCGACTCATTTTCACGAACTGACGGAACCGCAGAGCCTGTTGTCCGGGGTGGCGAATTTCACCTTCGCCGTGCGGGAATGGAAGCATGAGGTGGTCTTTCTCTACCAAGTGATTGCGGGCGCCGCCGATCAATCGTATGGAATTCACGTAGCGAAACTCGCGGGCCTGCCCCGTTCGGTGACTGAGCGGGCCGAGGAAATTCTCAAAGGACTAGAAGAGAAAGGCGCGGACCTGATTCGGCCACCAAAACGTGGCCGAAGAGGAGCCACGGTTGATAATCCCGCGCAACTGGGGTTGTTTAGTCGGAGTGAGTAAAGCGGGGAAAAAGTAGTCAGTAGTCAGTAGTCAGCATGAAGAAAAGACATTTTACTTTGTCTTCAGACTCCCAGACTCTTAGACTCCCAGACTCCGAACTACTGACTACTGGCTACTGGCTACTGGCTACTGGCTACTGACTACTTCCTATGAGCCGCATCCACTTACTTGACTCGCTTACCATCGAGCAAATTCGCGCCGGCGAAGTGATCGAACGTCCGTCGTCGGTCGTCAAGGAACTTGTCGAGAACGCCATCGACGCTGGCGCGCATACGATCCGCGTGAGCATCACCGGCGGCGGCATTAGCGAGATCGTCGTCCAAGATGATGGCGATGGCATGACCCCGGACGATGCCCAACTCGCCGTGCAACGACACGCCACCAGCAAATTAAACAAAAGTGAGGATATCTTCGCGTTATCGACCTTGGGATTTCGCGGGGAGGCGCTCGCCAGTATCGCGGCGGTCTCTCACTTGGAGATTCTCACGCGGGTGCCTGATGCCTCGGAAGGGATACGGGTCAAAGTCAGTGGTAGCGTCCCAGCGGACACCGCACCAGCCGCATCGCCGGTGGGAACGACGGTGACCGTCCGGCAACTCTTCTTCAACACCCCCCCGCGCCGCGCCTTTCTCAAGTCGCCGACCAGCGAAGGGAGTCACATTGAAGAGATGTTGGTGAGTCTCGCGTTGTCACGGCCAGAGGTGCGCATCGTTTTTACCTGGGAGCAGCGCGTCGTGTTTGATGCCGCGCCGCAGGCGACTGCGGTCGCCAGAGCCCAAGCGGTGCTGGGCAAAGACTGGGCGCAGAATCTGATTGTGCTTCCGCCGCCGGAAGAACCGGGCATGGGGATCGAAGTGAGCGGGGTGATCGCGCCCCCGGACCGTAATCGCAATACGCGCACCGGCCAATACTTTTTTGTGAATGGGCGGTCGGTGAAGAGTCAGCCGTTATCCTACGCGTTGAGCCGTGGGTATGGCGAATTGCTCCCGTCTGGTCGCTTTCCTCTGGGCGTGATTTTTCTCACGGTTCCGCTGCACACGGTGGATGTGAATGTGCACCCGACCAAACGCGAAGTGAAGTTTCAAGACGAGCGGCCCATTCTCCATGAACTCGTCTTGCAGGTGCGCAAAGCGCTCGACCAGTCGAACTTGTTCAAGTCCATGTCGCTGCCGCCACTCCCACCGCTTTCCGCATCGCAGGCACTGAGTGCCGACATCCCAGTGCCCGACCCGCGCGATTATCCGATGCGCCAGAGACCCTCCTCTTCGCCGCCACTGGTTGATCCGCCTTTACGCATGGTGCCAAAACCTCCGCCGCAAGCCCCGGTGATGCCGATCGCGCCGACCGCGCAACCCGTGTTGTGGCGTCGCCCGGATGGCGAGGAGTTTCGCATCGTCGGGCAGAGTCACGAATTGTTTGTCCTGGTCGAAGTGGAAGGCGAGTTGTGGGTGGTCGATCAACATGCCGCCCACGAGCGGGTGATGTATGAGCAGGTGCTGCGGTCGTTGCGACAGCGGCAAGGCGAGTCACAGGCGCTGCTCCTGCCGTTGGTGTTTGACTTGTCGCCAGCGGCCCGCGCGGTGTTCGAGGAGATAGCGGGTGACCTGACCGCGCTGGGATTCGCGATTCATCCGTTTGGGGGAAACAGTTATCAACTGCAAGCGACGCCGCCCTATTTCCGCGCGTCCGACGTGCCGGACTTGATTCTCGAATTGCTCCAGACTCGCGCGGAAGGGCGCTCGGACAACGCGGTCGAGGCGAAACGCGAGGATTTGGCGGCACGCATCGCGTGCAAAGTGAAATCGGTGAAAGCCGGACAAACGCTGAGCACGGAAGCGATGAAAGCGTTAGTGGCGAGTTTGTTAGCTTCCCAATCACCGTTCGTGTGTCCACATGGGCGCCCGACGATGGTGCGACTGCCGGTGTCACAACTCGCGGGGCAATTTGATCGGCGGTGAGCAGCAAACGCCGAAAGGCATTCTTCTGTTTGGTTCGCAGGTGTGATACTCGGCATGCGGCGTAGGACAGAAAAAAGGAGGGACACTCATGCGAGACAACGCGCGGTCTCCGCCTGGGGAGCAAAGAGGAGTTGGGCTATACATCATACCTTGTACCATTCATACACCTTTCACCTTGTAAGGAGGACCACTTATGATAATGCGTCGAATTTTCGCCACCACCGCCATACTCCTTGGACTGAGCGTGACCGCACATGCCGACATATTGGCCGCGGGTTCAATGTACGGGGGGCCCACCCAAAACACGGCTGTTTGCTATCTCTTTAACGGTGGCACAGGACCGGTTGGCATTGTGTCTAACCAGATCTTTAGGGAAGGCCAGCCTGCGGTCAATCTTCTCTTGAATTTTGACTCGTGTGGCGCGACGCTAGCGCCAAACAGCAGCTGTGGCATCGCCGTCAACAACATTGCTAATAACGCTGCTCACGCGTGCAAGTTCGTTCTCAGTCCGAGCGCTGCGGCCGTCCGCGGGGGCTTCGAGGCGCGAGCTGGCCTTACGGTGCTGAAAAACATGGAACTCCGGTAGGCCAGGGGTTGTTACTGGATGCCACTGGCGGCTGGTCCGCCTCTGCCCTGGACACGGGCTGCAAGCTGCTTGTGGCCTCCGGAACGGTTTAGCAAAAAAGGGGTAAAAGAGGAGACCGCCGATTTGCGTACGTCCGTATTCCACAAGCAGAAAGCAGAGGAGTTGAAAACCATGAAAATCCGAGCGAATTTCGTGAAAGACGGAAAATGGTGGATGGCGTGGACCGCGGATGTCCCAGGAGCGCTCACGCAGGGAGCGACATTGGAGGAAGCACGGGAAAACCTTATTGACGCTGTTCACTTGATGCAGGAGCCGGTCGATCTTGCGCAGCTTCCGAAACTGAAGATTCCTGATCCGCAATGACGATGTATTTCCGAAACAAGTCTTTCTCTCTCCCCTCGAACCTTCTGCTCGCGCCCCTCGCCGCGTACACCACGCTGCCGTTTCGCTTGTGCATGCGTGAGATTGGCGGCTTTGGCTTGGCGGCGACCGAACTGATCCATGCGCGCTCACTGCTGGAGCGAAAACAGAAAGCGTTGGAGTTGGCGCAAACGTGTCCGGAGGATAGTCCGCTCGCTGTCCAACTCTTTGGCGCCGTGGCGGAAGAACTGCGGGATGCGGCGCAAATGCTGGAAGCTGAAGGGGTAGCCGTGATCGACATCAACATGGGCTGCCCGGTCGAAAAAGTTGTCACGCGTGGCGCTGGTGCGGCGCTGCTGCGTGACCCCGTCGCCACTGGCAAATATGTCAGTACCATCACGCGCGCCGTCACGATTCCCGTGACCGTGAAAACTCGCCTGGGTTGGAAAGGCGAAACCTTTGAAGCCGTCCATCTCGCGCCCATCCTCGAAGACGCCGGGGTCGCCGCCCTGACCATTCATGGCCGCACCCGTGAAGGCGCGTTCGGCGGCGCTGTCAATCTCGCCGGGATTCGCGCGGTCGTCCAGTCGGTTCGCTCACTGCCCGTGATTGGCAATGGTGACGTGCGGGATGCCGCTTCCGCGAAACGGATGCTAGAGGAAACCGGGTGCGCGGGTCTGATGATTGGCCGTGGGGCGCTGATGAATGCCTGGGTGTTCCATGAGATTCATGCAGCCCTGACTGGCACTCCACCCCCGCCGCCTCCGACGTTACTGGAGCGCGTGGCGTTTATGACGCGCCATTTTCTGCGCACGGTGACCCTGCGCGGTGAACATCTCGCCTGTTTACAGTTCCGCAAAATGATCGACTGGTACGCGCGGACGTTTGGCCCCTGCAAGGCGTTGCGCTACGGCATCAAGGGGCTCTCCAGTGTCGCGCAGTTCCATGATCTGGTCGGACGCTTTGTTGAATCCCGCATGGCGGACGGCGACGCGGGGGTATCCCTTGCTCCCACGCCCGCGCGCCTGCTCCCATCCGAGCATGGGAATTTGTCAGAGCATTACGAGCAAGTATAAACATTCTATGCGATCTCGCTTGCCGTTGTCGTCTCGCTTTGCCGCTGTTCTTTTGCTTTCGTCCACGCTCTGGTTGTGTCTGGGCTTTCCGCTTCTTGCCCAGGGTGAAGTGGATGAAGCGCAGGTGTTTAGTGGTGATGAGGGGTCAGAGACCGCCAGTCGCGCCACCCCCGCGCATTTGGCCACGGCCTATTGGAAAGTCACGGCCACGATGGACTTGGCGGCGGCCCCCGCTGGGACGCACGTGCAAATGCTCATGCCGTTATCGGACGAACGCCAAAGCGTGCTCGCGCGCCAGACCACGGCGGATGGGGTGAACTATCGCGAAGAGGCGGACGGTCTCAACCTGTGGGGCCATTGGACCGTGACTGGCGCGGAGGGCACCCAACGACAGATCGTGCATGAGTACACCGTGCAAATCGCGGATACCGCGAAGGACGTGCCACCGGTGCCTTTTCCCCCGGCACCAGCACCTTCGTCTCGACAGGTGTTTCTCACGCCCTCGCCATTCATTCAGAGCGACCTGCCCGTCGTACGAGAACAAGCCCAACATGTGACGAGTGGCATGAATCGGATGGACCGTGCCATCTCCGCTCTGTATCACTATGTGGCGACGCTGCCCGCCCCCCAGGAGGCGAGTGAGAAAAATGATGCCCTCAGTGTACTCACCACTGCGCGTGGGAGTCGGATGGGGAAAACGCGGGCGTTGGTGGCGCTGCTGCGCGCGGTTGGCATTCCGGCGCGGATTGTCGGGGGGGTACGGCTTGGGGACACCGCGCACACCCGCACGACCATCTCCTGGGTCGAAGCCTGGGTGGGGGAGAGCTGGATACCGATGGACCCCGCCGGGGGGTATTTCGCCTGGCTGCCGAACACCTATCTGGCCCTCTACCGCGATGACGTGCCACTGCTGAGGCATACCCGGACCGTGCCGGTGGCGTACACGTTTTTCATCCGCCAGGTGCCGCGCGGTGCCACGTTACTCATGCCCACGGACAAACGCGAGGCGAGCCCGAAACGTCAGGGACTCCACTTCGCCAGCGACCATATCCACACGATTGCCACCTACGTGGATCGCCCCCTGGCCTCCATTGTGCTCCTCAACGATGGCGCTATTCCGCCGGAGACCATTGAGCAAATTGTCACCGAGGCCCAGGATACACAAGTCAACGTCGCGGTACTGAGTGCGGACTTTGAGGCAAGCCACTCCCGTGAACAGTACCTCCAAGCCCTCGTGAGTAACAATCTGACCCTGATTCGGGAAGCCGATCTCTTGCTCGTGCACACGGTGGACACCGCCGGGTTTCATGCCCTGATGACACAAGGTGAGTTTGGCCTCCGGCTGGATGAGCTGCGGATCGTCATAGCCGGTGGCAGTATCCCGCCGGTGAACACCGTGTTCGCTTCGGTGCTGGCCCGACTCCTCACTCCGCGCGAGATTGTGTTGGTCAGTCCGAAAATGGACCTGCTGGCCCTGTGGGAGAGCGGACGGGCGAGTGTGCGCGAGAAACTTCCGCTCCGTCACATCCTGGCCCGCGCCGGCGTGGACACCACGATTGTGAGCGCCGACACCTTTGCGCACCAATACTGGTGGCGGCGGGCGGTGGTCAGTTTGTGGACATTGGCCGTGCGGTCCCATGTGTCGTTGCCCGCCCTCAACCTGATTCTGGTGCTACCGTTGGTGGCGTTCTTTCTGGTGATCCTCCGCAATGTGATTGGTCTGGAGACGTTTGGCACCTTCGCGCCGATGCTGTTGTCCCTGGCGTTCTTGACGACCGGGCTGGCCTGGGGGTTCGTGGTGTTCTTGCTCTTGGTGGGGATTGGCGCGGGGTTACGGTTGGCCTTGCAGCGACTCCGCCTGCATCTCGTGGCGCGGGTGGCGATTCTCATTTCGGTGATGGCGGTCAGCATGGTGGGGCTGACGGTCCTGGGTGCCACCTGGGGGATTGGCGCGCTCTTGCATGTGAACATTTTCCCGATGGTGATTATGGCGAACCTCATCGAGAACTTCACGAATACTCAGCTCGAACGCGGCACCGGCGAAGCGCTGCGATTAACACTGAACACCCTGCTGGTCGCGACCAGCTCGTACATTGGGATTGAGTATACGGGCTTGAAGCCGTTGGTGCTGACCTTTCCCGAACTGCTGTTGGGGGTGATCGCCATAGAGTTGTTGCTCGGTCGGTGGCGTGGGCTGCGGGTAGTCGAGTACATTCGCTTTTACCGAGTCTTGTCTGCCCCTCACCCTGATCCCGTGCCCGCGACCCGAAAGGTCTCAACCTGATGATTGGCCAGATGCGTGCTCTCGCACGCCAGATGCTGGGACTCAACCGGTCCAACCATGATGTGATCGCTCGTTATAACCCCCGCCACCAGTTCCAAGTGGTCGATCATAAACTGAAGACCAAAGCCGCGCTGAGCGCGATCCAGATTCCCGTCGTGGATACCCTCATGGTGTGCCGCACCCAGCGTGACATCGCGCGTGTCGCCGAGCAGTCGCAAGCCTGGGACGAGTTTGTCATTAAACCTGCTCAGGGCGCGGGTGGAGAAGGCGTGCTCATTGTGACGGGCAAAAGCGCGGGCGGCTTTGTCTTGTCGAACGAGCAGCGGATGTCCGTGCGTGAGCTTGAGAGTCATCTGTCGGATATTCTTGGCGGCGTGTTCTCGCTCAATCATCGCTATGACGAGGCCCTGATTGAGCGTCGCGTGCGAGTCCATCCGGCGCTCGCGCCACTCAGCTTTCGGGGGCTGCCGGATATTCGTATCCTCGTCTTTCGCGGGGTCCCGATCATGGCGATGCTGCGGAGCGCGACCCGCGTGTCACGTGGACGGGCCAATCTCCATCAGGGTGGTCTTGGTGTTGGGATTGACCTCACGACCGGGGTGACGACCTCCGCGTTGGCTGGGCGACGGTGGATCACGCACCATCCTGATACGCGGGAGGGGCTTCGTGGTCATACCATTCCCGACTGGCACGAACTGCTGATGATCGCCGCGCGTTGCGCGGAAGCGGTCACGCTCGGGTACATCGGGGTTGATCTCACGCTGGATGCCCAGAGTGGACCGTGCGTATTGGAACTCAACGCGCGCCCTGGGTTGTTGATTCAACTGGTGAATAGACGGGGGTTGCGCCCGCTCATCGCGGCGGTGGAACAACAGTTGCCGGATGCGCTTTCTGTCCGTGAACGAGTGTGCTTCGGACAGCAGCAGTATGCTCGTCATGCGGGCTGAGACGAAAGTCCGCATTGCGCTGAAACCCGCGCTTCGAGTTGAGGACGGCACTCCTGAGTCAATTTTTCGGAACGCGGGCTTTTCTCGCGAGGGATGTTGATCGTGAGGCTTTCGCGACTGCGGGTGATGGGGAAGGCGCGACAGGATGTCTGAGAATGGCGATAATCCTGGCGACTTCGCTACGCACGGGGGTAACCGGAGGAGCCGGGGGTGGTTGTGGCGCTGCTCGTGTGGTGGAGAGAAGAGGAGGCGGCGGCGGTGATGATGATGATGAAGGGGCGGGTATCAAGGGAGTGGAGACCGGCGACGAGGTGCCACCAAACTGGGCTGTGGTTGGCCGTGATTCGCGCAGATCTAGGATGTTGGCTTCTACTAGTGCTGCTGACGGTAGCAACGCGGAGGCCGGGGCGCCGAATGCCTGTAATAGCGATCGCGCTCCTTGATGAGGCGAGCGAGTATCAGAACGGATACTTGGTGCCGGTGCTGTCTCCTGGAGTGGACTCGATGTCCCTATGCTCTCTTGAGGCAGATGCGCGGTTTGTATGGTGAGCGGTTGTTGCGATGCGGTGAGCCAGCCGATCACAATGCCGACACTGATCCAGGCAAGCGGTTGTAGCGGGGCGCGGAGAGCGAGCAGCATTTGTTGTGGGGTCAGGCGAGGTGCCCGTGTGGAGGGCACTGTTGGCGGATCGTTGGCAGCCAATGATGGGGTGGGCAATTGAAGCTCGTCGACGACTTGGACAATGACTTCAAGTGGAATGATAGGCAAATCCAAGCGATACGCGGTGAGCAACGCATTATCGCATATGACATTGATGAGACGAGGGATCGCGTGGGAGTAGAAGCCAACGGTGCGGATGGCTTCCGGGGTGAACAACTCAGGCCGGTCACAGCCCGCGACCGTTAGGCGATGGCGGATGTAGGTCTCAATACACTCGTTGGGAAAGGGAGAGAGCCGCTGCCATGACGCTAGGTCTTGGTGCAAGAGTTGGGCTTTAGGGTGCGCGAGATGCTCTTCCAGTTCGGGATGGCCAGCCAGAACGATTTGCAGGAGTTTTCCCTGTGGTCCTTCGAGTCGTAACAATTGACTGAGGTGGCGCAGTATATCGGGATCGAGATGCTGGGCTTCATCAATGAAGAGGACGACTGTCTGTGCACGTGTGGTCTCTTTCAGAAGGTGCTCTTTGAGACAGGCGAGGATACTGTCGGCGCTATCGTGAGGAGAACAGGGGAGCGCGCACTGCTCACAAAGATGGGTAAGAATTTCAGCGAACGTTGGCGCGGCGAGTGGCAGCCAAAGAATCTGGGCCGTGTCGCTCAGCGTCCGCGCGAGTCGGTGGAGCAGCGTGGTTTTCCCTGTTCCGGGTTCGCCAGTGAGGAGCACAAGCCCTTTCCGTTCACGTATGGCGGTGGCGATATTCGAATGCACCTCTTCATGGAGGGGAGCCTTGAACAAGAAGCGGAGATCGCTGGTCAGGCCGAACGGGTATTCACGTAGCCCAAAGTAACGAGTGTACATGATGGTAGCCTTCTAGCGGATGGCAATCCTGCGGATGGCAATCCTGTTTCCCTTGACAGTGAATCGCCGGGGTGATTAGTATGCGTAAAAGATACACAAAGAGGTCGGGAGAGAAACCATGCTTGATACATACGCGGCGACAAAAACCCCACACGAGCTGCATCACCAGTTAGCTCCCCTCGATAGCAGTTACACATTGGACGTTTGCACGGGATATGCTGAAAAAATCGCGGAGATTCTTGCGCTCAAGCGCCAACGCAACGCGGTCGTGCTCGCCCATAATTATCAACGACCAGAAATTTTCCATGTCGCCGATTTTATCGGCGACTCTCTTGAGCTGGCGCGTCAAGCAAAAAAGATCGAGTCCGAGATCATTGTCTTCTGTGGGGTGCACTTCATGGCGGAAACCGCCAAAGTGCTGAATCCCGAACGGACGGTGTTGTTGCCGGACCTGCGCGCGGGTTGTTCGCTTTCCGATAGCATTACCGCTGAAGCGTTGGCCGACCGCAAAGCCGCTCTCCGCAAGGTGTATCCCGACTTACAAGTGGTCTGTTACGTCAATACGACGGCGGACGTGAAAGCCGAGTCTGATGTGTGCTGCACGTCGTCGAATGTCGTACAGATTATCGAGAAGCTGGACAGCCAGCATATTCTCTGCGTGCCCGACGAGAATCTCGCGCGCTACGCGCAAACCCAGACGACCAAGACCATCCTGGCGTGGGAAGGGAACTGTTACGTCCATCACCAGATCACGCCGGAGCAAATTCTCGCGGTCCGTAAAAATTTGCCGCACGTGAAGATTCTTGTGCACCCAGAGTGTCGCGCCGATGTCATCAGCTTGGCGGATGCCGCGCTCTCGACCAGCGCCATGATGAAATACGCCAAGGAAAGTCCGGCGCAGGAGTTTTTGATTGTGACGGAATGTGGACTCTCCGATCGCTTGTTGCTCGAAGTGCCGGAGAAGAAATTCTACAAGAGCTGTAAACTGTGCGTCTTTATGAAGATGATTACGCTCGATAGCGTGCTGGATGCCCTGCGCAACCGACGCTACGAGATTACGCTTCCCGAAGATGTGCGGGCCGGGGCGGAGCGCTCGCTCAACCGGATGCTGGAATTGAGTGCGTAACCGTGGCGATGACCTCCAGAACAGCGTTGGCGACGCGGCGACGTGAGGCCGAGGCACAACATCCTCCCCGCGTCGCGGTCGATGCGGTGCTCTTCACCATTGAGGCGGGGACGCTCAAGACGCTACTCGTCAAGATCAAGCAGGGGCCGTTTCTGGGGCTCTGGGCGTTTCCGGGAGGATTAGTGGAGGTTGGGGAGTCGCTGGACACTGCCGCCCGCCGCGAGCTGCATGAAAAAACCGGGGTCCAGGACCTCTATCTCGAACAGTTGTACACATTTGGTGAGGTCGATCGTGACCCGGTGGCGTATACTGTGGCAGTGGCCTATTTCGCCCTAGTGCCACCAGGCGCGCGCGCACTGACACAAGGCGACAAATACGCCGAGATCGCCTGGTTTCCGGTGAGCGAGTTACCGGAACTCGCATACGACCATAACGCGATGGCGACTACGGCCCACCAACGACTGCAAGCGAAGCTGAGTTATACCAATATCGTCTATAGTTTGTTGCCACCCGAATTCACGTTGGGTGAGCTTCAGACGATCTACGAAGTGATACTGGATAAGCGGTTTGATCGTCGGAATTTCCGTCGCAAGATGCTCGCGCTGGGGTTGCTCAAACCACTACGAAAAATCCGCCGTGGGGCGCATCGCCCAGCGGCGCTCTTTGCTTTTACACGGCGACGTCCCATGAACGTCGAAGTTCTCTAACGCGATGTGAACAATAACGAACAATGCGCATGCGGACTCTTGTACTGGTGCTGCCCTTTTTCCTACTCATAAGCGGTTCTATCGTGCACGCCAGTTCCATTCCTTCGCTCAAGTGTGTCTCTTTCAATCTGCTGCATGGCGGCGTCTTCTCCGGGATTACCGGCGAGACTCAGGACCTCGACCGACGCTTGACCATGGTGGTTGAGGAACTCCGCATTCTGCAACCCGATATTATTGGTCTCCAAGAAGCCTCGACGGGACGCTCACGGGGGAATGTGGCGCAACGGTTGGCCGCGCAACTCGGATTTCATCACGTCTATGCCCCCGCCAGTTTTCGCATCTTTACCAGTGAACGCGCCAATGCCGTTGCCGCCTGGGTGATGAACCTGACCGAAGGGCCAGCGATTCTCAGTCGATTTCCGATTGTTTCATCGACCGCGCATGACCTGCCGCGCTGTGGTCGCTGGACCGATCCTCGTGTCCTTCTCACCGCTGAAGTCCAAACCCCGTGGGGGACAATGCAGGTTGGTTCCACCCATATTTCTGGCAACGCGTGCCAAGCCGAAGCCGTGGCCAGTGTGATCCAAAAACACCGAAACGCTCTTCCCTTGGTGTTGATGGGGGACTTCAATGCGCACGAGCATACGCCTGCGATCACGTACCTCACCCACAAGCTGGGACTAATTGATACCTTTCGCGTGATGAACCCCGCGACTTCAGGTTCGACCGTTTGGCAACGAGTTCATGCGTCCGCACCCACGGTGTTTCGTCGTGTGGATTATGTTTTTCTGCTCCCAGACAAGGATTTTTCCGCAAGAGTGCTCTCTAGCCGAGTCATTCTGAATACGCCTTCCCGCTTGCCAGATGGGCGGACGCTATGGCCTTCGGATCACTTCGGCGTGCTGAGTGAAGTGGAGGTGTTTTCCGGCACGAGCGGGACCGAACCTCAACAGGGTGGGAGAGGTCAAAGTCCTATGCTACGGTAGCGCCAAGAAAGGAACCGGCAGCATGAAAAAACTCTGGCTCGCAACCCTTCCCCTGATCCTGGGGGTCTCCGCCCTGCTTCAGGCGGACCCAGGTAAAAACCCAACCTCCCCAGCACCTCTCACTCCAGTCCCGGCCACGACTCCAGCGGAGACGAAAACCACAACCACCACGCTACCCACGCCACTCCCGGCGGATCGCTTTCAAGGCCGCGTGCGTGAAGCCTACAAAGCCGCGGCTGAGATTCCCGACGTGCTGGCTGGAGTGAAATGTTATTGCGGCTGCGACAAGTCGCAGGGACATCGCAATTTGTTGGATTGTTTTGTCGATGACCACGGCGCTACTTGAGACCACTGCGTCAACGAGGCGCTGGATGCGCACGCATTATTCATGACCGGGACCCCACCCCCGGAAATCAGTCAGTTTATCGACAAGAAGTATGGGCCGAAGCCATAGCGAAGGAGAGTCTTGTGGCCGACACCATGAGTGTGAAACCGATATTCGAGGCGATGCCATTGAGCCTCAATAAAGACGCGGCCAAGGAGGCCAACACGGTCTACCAGTTTAACTTGAGCGGTGACGGAGGTGGACAGTTCGCCGTGACGATCAAGCACGGGGACTGTACGGTAGCAGAGGGGACCGCGGCGACCCCAGACGTGACGATCTCCGCCGCGGCGACCGATTATATGAACATCGTCGCGGGAGCCTATCCTTTTGGCTTAGCCTTCATCAATGGGCGTCTCAAAGTCGAAGGGGACCTGCGCTTGTTGATTCGTATGGGCAAATACTTTGCCCCATCCGCGTAATCGCGAAGAGCGGCAAGCCGGTCTCGGTGACGACACCGGCTTGCTGTCACTGGGGATTCTCCCTTCGCGTTTTTCCATGATCTTCAGCATCCCATACATACCAAGCCTCATGCGGGGAAAACTCGTGACACCGCAGGCACTGGGTCTGCTCCCAGACCTTGCGGCAGGCTGGGCACACACCGCCGGTATCAAACGTATTCCACACGTGGTCACAGAGACACGACCAGCGATCGTGCTGGCGCGGTTGCCACGCGCAACGGGGACAGCGAATGCGCGATCGCCGATTCCCGGTGATGTCATCGGCATGCGGAGTCGCGGTCGGGGTTGGGTCGGACCACCGGCGTTGCAGCATCTGGAGTGGCGTCCGCGCGCGGACCTCCACCAGCACGAAGGCGTTCCGCTCTTCAGCCCTCGACATTAGACCGTCCCCGGCAGCGCTTGATAGAACCCGTTGTGTTGCAAGAGCTTGACGGGCGTATCAAAGAGCTGACTGAGGCGCTCGTCCGTCAGGAGCCGCTCCTTCTGGTCGTGCGCGAGTATCCGCCCATGCTTGATGAGCACAATCTGTTCGATTTCCGGGGGAATCTCGTGAATGTGGTGCGTGACCAGGATCACGGTTTTTCCCTTGTGCATGAGCCCACGAATCGTGTCGAGGTATTGAAAACAGGCGTTAATGTCGAGCCCGCTCGTGGGCTCGTCGAGCACCAGCGTATCGGGATTATTGACGAGCGCGCGCCCCAGCAGAAAGCGCCGTTGTTCGCCAGTGGACATCTCGCCAAAGATACGGTTGCTCAGTCCCGTGATGCCCAGAGTCCGCATGACCTGCTGGGCGCGGTCGCGATCTTCCTCGCTCGGATGCTGATGCCACGGCAGATCGACGCTGGAGTAATAGCCCGACAGAATGACGTTCACTCCGCGCGTGGTGCTTAGATACTGCTGCTGCAGTTCATGCGACACGATGCCGAAGTGGGCCCGCAGTTCCCACACATCCCAGCGCTCTTGGCCGAACAGTCGCACATAGCTGTCTTCCCGTTGGACCGGATACAGGTCACGCGCTAACAACTTGAGCAGGGTAGATTTCCCCGCGCCATTGGGACCGAGAATAGCGGTGTTGCAGCCCTGTGGCAGGGCGAGGGAGAGATTGCTGAACACTTCGTGAATGCCGCGATAGACGGTCGCGTTTTTGATTTCGAGGAGGTTTGACATGCCCTCTTGTAGCGAATGGCGTGATGGCCAGGAAGGGGAGCGACCCGGCTTAGGGGGCGGGTTCACGCTGCTGCAACACGCTGGCTACCGTTTGCCCAATGAACATATTAAGGATGTCCAATCCGTGATCGTTGAAGTGGCAACAACTATCGCCGTACACCGCTTCGGGGTGCGAGACGAAGATGTGGGTGAGATCAAAAAATCGCACGCCCTGGGTCGCGAGCCCTTTTCCCCGCTCAATCAAGTATGGATACCCACTGACGACGCTCGCGCGATAGGGCTGGTCTTCGCGATAGGCCACTTGGCGCTCGGCCGCGCTCATGGACTTGGTATGTGGCAGATACTGGTTCGGTTGGAGAAAGTGGAGATAGCGTATGTGATTGGCGGCACAGAGCCGAGCCATTTGCAGGGAGCTGTGCGCCCAGACCTCGGCGAGATCGTGAAAAGTTTGCTCTGGAGAATGGGCCGGATAGTCCGGGCCACGACTGCCAAAAGGCAAGGTCGAGGGAGCGGTTCGTTGCTGCTGGAGTGCCAACCGCCATTGTGACAGGCGCGTCTCGATCACTTGCTGGACAAGCCCACTGACCAGGGTTGCCGTATAACTGGAGCGCAGGGGAAAGGATGAGCGGAGCTTGAGCACTTGCGTGTTTAGCCCTTGAAAGATGGCGATCTTGCCAATGACTTCCGCCTGTCGCGGGGTGACGGTGGGCATCGTGAGTAAGTGCCATTGGCGCGGAAAAAAGGGGAAGACCTGATTGGGAATGTTCTCGCTCAGTGGCAGGGTCACTTCGTTGAAGCCATCAACGTTGATCACGAGATCAAAGTGCCCACCGAGCGCGAGCATATAGGTCAGCGCCATCAATTGCTGCGGTTGTTTGAACCCACCGATGGTGAGATTAGCAAAGACTATTTGTTTCCGCGTCAGGGCTGGGATTTGCTTGAGCGCGTCTTCCAACACATGTCTTCTCACAAAGAGCTGATCGGCGATGGAGCCGCCAAAGATGCCGACCACAAACTGCTCGTCGGACTGTGGGTAGATGGTTTCGGAGGTGAAGCCGTGCGAGCCGAACCCCGCGGCGCGCTCGCGATCGTAGACGTACCCGAGATACGGATGCAGACTCAGCACTGCGAGATGGGGGGGAACTGTACTCGTAACTGTTCGAGAGGGGAGGGTGTTTGTAGTTTCGTTGGGGTGTGCCCCTTCGGAGAGAAGTGCGCCGAAGCCTGTCCGTAAGAGGACGAGAGAAACCACTTCGAGCACGCCATACACGAGGAGTATGGAAAGAGCGAAAAAGAGGAGCTTCTTCTTTCTCGTGAGTGGCGGGTGTTTTGGTGGCTGCATGTTGGTGTGTTTCCATTGATGGACAGGAGAGGAGTTTCCATGTTTTCCATCAGAAGAGTGTATAAATAAATGGCGCGATCACTGACCCCTGGGTCAACACAATCAAGCTCCCCAACAACATGAGAACGATGATAATGGGCAGGAGCCAAAATTTTCTGCGCTCCTTCATGAATGCCCATAACTCCGCGAGAAACTCACCCACAGTCCACCTCGTGTGATTAAAACTGCCGTTTCATCTGTTCGTTGTTCCGAGGTTGTCGTGGCACGCGATATGATTGGGCCTGCCGGTCGAACACACGCGGGAGCGTATCCCGTTTGCCCATGCGCAAGAGAAAACCAATGGGAACGAACAGCGCGTAGAAAACGAGTCCGAGCAGAATGCGCGTATTGATCCACCCCAACACATGGCCCACCCACATCCAGCCACGGTAAAGAGGGCGAAGCGCGGTTGGCCGACGTAGCGCAAAGCCGGAGAGTCCCGCCGCCACCACCAAGGCCCAGACGCGACACATTTCTCCTCTCCATATCGTCGGCCACAGCCCAATGACGGCAAAGCCCGTACCGACGAGCAGGCCAAAGGTGCGGAGGTGTTGTGGGCTGTGTTCCGGGGCCATGCGGGCGTATCCTCTTAGTCCAGCGCGAATTCGGTTTTCCAGTCCGCGTCTTCCGGCCACGGGGGTTGCTGGGTTTTGAGGAGGAGGAAATTTTCCAACACCAACACGTCCATTTCCGTTCGCATGAAGCAGCGGTAGGCATCGTCCGGTGTGCAGACGATAGGTTCGCCACGGACATTGAACGAGGTATTCACCAGGACGCCATAGCCCGTCTTTGCTTCAAAGGCTTTGAGCAGACGATGGAAGCGCGGGTTGGTCTCTTCGTGGACAGTCTGAATCCGGGCCGAGTAATCAAGGTGTGTCACCGCTGGAATATCCGAGCGTGGGATGTGCAAGAGATCAAGGCCCCACAGCGCATGGTGTTCTGGAGAGGGTGTCGTTCGCCGTTGGGGAACGACCGGCGCGACCAATAACATATAAGGACTCTCGACGTCCAACGCGAAATACTCCGCCACCCGTTCCTGTAAAACCGCTGGGGCGAACGGACGGAAGGATTCTCGATGCTTGATCTTGAGATTCATGACTGACTGCATCTTGGGATTGCGCGCATCGCCAAGGATGCTGCGAGCCCCAAGGGCGCGTGGGCCGAACTCCATGTGTCCCTGAAACCATCCGACGACATGTCCGTCCGCCAGTGCCGTCGCGACCCGCTCAAACAAGGCCTGATCCTCAAGGCGTTCATGGACCGCGTCGCGTTGTTGTAGCGCCTGTGCGATGGCTTCGTTAGAAAAAGCGGGGCCTAAAAAACCGCCGCGCATGGCATCGTGGGTGTCATCGCTGAGACGTGCGTGTCCCGCGAACTGATACCAGCCCGCGAGCGCCGCGCCCACTGCTCCTCCAGCATCTCCCGCCGCGGGTTGAATCCACATCCGGCGGAACGGCCCTTCGCGCAACACTCTCCCGTTGCCCACGCAATTGAGGGCGACCCCACCCGCGAGACAGAGATTCTCCGCTCCGGTTTCTCGGTGGACCGTCTTCGCCAAGCGTAGCATCACCTCTTCCGTCACTTCTTGGATAGAGCGAGCCAGGTCCATCTCGCGCTGCGTGAGTGGCGACTCCGGCTGTCGGGGCGGACCATCGAACAAGGTGTCAAACCGATGGTTGGTCATGGTGAGCCCCGTGCAATAGTTGAAGTAGTCCATATTGAGGCGAAACGTCCCGTCCGGTTTCAGATCCAACAAATGGTCATAAATGCGTTGCACGTACCGCGGTTTGCCGTAAGGGGCGAGCCCCATGACTTTGTACTCGCCGGAATTCACCTTGAACCCGGTGTAATAGGTGAACGCCGAGTAGAGTAAGCCGAGCGAATGGGGAAAGGGCATCTCCCACAACGGCGTGAGACTGTTCGCTTGTCCCTGCCACACGGAGGTAGTCGCCCATTCCCCGACGCCATCCAGGCACAGCACCGCCGCGCTGGCGAAGGGAGAAGGAAAGAAGGCCGACGCGGCATGAGCCTGATGATGTTCGGTGAAGAGGAGTGTTGGTCCCGGCGTTCCCGGCGGGGTGTCCAAGAGTGCGGCCAGTTCATTTTGGAGGAGCTTCTTCAGAAAGAGCTTTTCCTTGAGCCAGACGGGCATGGCCGCGAGGAAAGAGCGAATCCCTTTGGGCGCGAACGCGAGGTAGGTCTCTAGCAGCCGCTCAAACTTCAGCAAGGGTTTTTCGTAGAAGACGACAAAAGCGAGGTCGCTCAGCGTTATCTGGCCGGCTTGCAGACAATAGCGAATCGCCTGCCGTGGAAAGCGCGCATCATGCTTCTTGCGCGTGAAGCGCTCTTCTTGCGCGGCGGCGAGAATCCGACCGTCTTGGACCAGACAGGCCGCGCTGTCGTGATAGAAACACGAAATGCCTACGATGTTCATTGGAAAAATTCGATGGTTGCGGCAAAAGGTAGCTCATTGTGGTGACCCGGACAACCACTTTTTCCACCACTCCCATCGTATCGTTCTCGCCTGACGACGTTTTGTTTTTTTCAGTACCATCAAGCGACGAAGTATCGCTGGATCATTCCCCGCGTATTGCACCGCACCACAACAAGAAACCCACACAGCTTGAACCGCGCGTTCGAGTTCTTCAAAAGAGGATGGTTGTTTCTTGAAATAGCAATGCCCGGTCTCCGCATCAGCGGCCATCAAGTCTGGAGCCTCATGTTCCGGCGCTCCACAAATCAGACATTGTGCGTTCGCGACGTAAAATGGACCGGGGACATTGAGGGGGAAGCGGTCGTTTGTGTTCATCGGGGGATAGGAAACTGCTCTTCGCCCCTTCTCTTCACACCCCAACATGCACCGGCGGTCGTTTTCCAGCCCAGGGTCGCGCATGTTCAAGCTGGGCCGCGAGCCGCAGGAGCGTGGCTTCATCGCCAAACCGCCCAACGCACTGCACACCGATGGGCAACCCGTCAGCGGTCCAATGTAACGGTAAAGAGATCGCCGGCTGACCAGTGGAATTAAACAGCGGCGTGAACGGCACGTAAGAAAAGACCTGCCGCGTCCATTCCATCGCGGTCATCCCTTGGCGGTTTTGATTCAATTCGCCCAGCGGAGCGGGAGGGCGAGCGATGGTCGGTGTCACCAAGACATCGGCATGCTGAAAAAATGCGCCCACTTGCCGAGAGAGCAGATTCCCATAGTCCATTGCCTTTAGGAGATCACCCGCCGTGTAGCGCTTGCCGTCCTCGTAACAGGCCAGCGTCACCGCTTCGAGCGTGTCGAGCCCAGGTTTGCGGCCCATCGCTTGCGCCAGCGCGTCAACGGAATATGTGGTGTAGGCGGTCCAGATCACATGCACTTGCTGAAGGAACGTTTCCCAATCATAGCGTGGGCGATCTTCCTGAACCGTGTGTCCTAAATCCTGAAGCAGTTGCACGGTGTCGTGCACGGCTTGCTCGCACTCTGGGTCGATCTTCTCGCCCGACGCTGGCGTGGTGGTCCAGGCAATACGCAGGCGACCTGGCGGCAGCGTGAGCTGTTCGCGATACGGACGCTCTGGTGGAACCGGATGCCCTGGAGCCCCAACGTCGGGACCAGCGACGAGATCAAGCAGCGCCGCCGCGTCTCGCACACTGCGAGTGACGACAAATTCACAGGCCAACCCACATAGCGGATCGCTGTAGTCAGGTCCGGTCGGAATACGGTCGCGTGAGGGTTTCAGTCCGACCAATCCATTACACGAAGCGGGAATACGAATAGAACCACCGCCATCGTTGGCATGCGCCAGCGGCACGATACCCGCCGCGACCGCGGCCCCGGACCCACCACTCGACCCGCCCGCGCTGCGACCGAGGTTCCACGGATTATGGACCGGGCCAAACAAAACGGTTTCCGTGGTCGGGTTATAGCCAAGCTCAGGAGTCTGCGTGGTGCCGACGAGGACCAGCCCAGCGCGGCGGAAGCGCGCCATCAATTCGGTGTCCGCTGAGGCGACAAACCCCTGTGCGAGTTTCGTGCCCATCTCGCAGCGAACCCCCTTGGCATGGAGCACCAGTTCCTTGATGAGGAACGGGACGCCAGTAAACGGCCCGCTCGGCAGGCCAGCGGCGATCTCCGCTTCCGCTTGCCTCGGCAGCGTTTGCAGGACCGCGTTCAACTTCGGGTTGAGTTTCTCCACCGCTTGCAGGGCGGTGGTCACCAATTCTTGTGGGGAGACTTGTTGACGGGCGACGAGTTCAGCGAGCCCGAGTCCGTCGTATGTGGCGTATTCCTTGAGTGTCATGCCGCGAGTCTACCGAAACGCAGGCGACCGAGGAAGGCCGTTTACAGGCGGGAAAGTAGTCAGTAGACAGTAGCCAGTAGTCAGCGTGAGGAAAGTAGCCAGTAGCCAGTAGCCAGTAGTCAGCATGAGGAAAGGCAAAGAGAGACACGATATGGCGGACACTCAACAACGATTTTCTTTGATTACCGAGGAAGCCCTCGATTCGTTACGCCGGTTGATCGGGGTGCCGATTGAGGATTCCCTGGAACCGTGGTGCTACGAAGCCACCCGCGACAACATTCGTCACTACGCGCATGGCATTGGCGATGACAACCCACTGTGGTGCGATCCCGCCTACGCGGCGAAGACGAACTATGGCCAGATCATCGCGCTGCCTTCCTTTATCTTCCCACTCAACCGTATCCTGAGCGGCTATGTCGGTGGACTGCCCGGCGTGCATGCCATGTGGGCGGGCGCTGATCTGACCTGGCATCAGCCGATCCTGTGTGGTGACCAATTCACGACCAAGGCGTGGCTCAAGGATTTGATCGAACACAACACCCGCTTCGCCGGTCGCGCGATTCAACAGATTTATCACGCGGAGTTTTATAACCAGAAGAATGAACTGGTGGCGGACGGCGACAGTTGGTGTTTCCGCACCGAACGCGACACCGCTCGTGAACGTGGCACTAAGTATACCGAGACCAAGGAGAAGCAGCCGGTGTCGTATTCGCGTGAGGACATCGGCAAGATTTTCGCGCTCTATGAAGCGGAAGAAGTGCGCGGCGCGACGCCGCGCTATATTGAGGATGTGAAGGTTGGCGACAAGCTGCCGACGATGGTGAAAGGTCCGATGACGGTGACGGGCTTCATCGCCTACGCGCAAGGCTGGGGCGGGCTCTATATCCGCGCGAACAAACTCGCGTGGAAACAGCTCAAGAAGCATCCTGGACTCGGGATCGCCAATAAGTTCGGCATTCCTGATGTGCCAGAGCGCGTCCATTGGGAAGATGAGATGGCGACGATGGTCGGGACGCCCGCCGCGTATGATTACGGGCCGGAGCGCTGTTCGTGGATGTCGCACTATCTGACAAACTGGATGGGTGACGATGGCTTCCTCCGTTCACTGTCCGTGCAGATTCGCCGCCACAATCCGGTGGGCGATACGCTCTATATTACCGGCGAGGTCGCGCGCGTCTTCCACGAAGGCGGGGCGCACTATGCGGAAATTCAGCAAACGGCGGTGAATCAAGACGGGGAGTTGTCGGTGCGTGGCACTGGCGTCGTGCGGTTGCCGTCGCGGGCGTGACGGGAGAGAGAGGAAACCGAGAAGGGTGAGGATGACGTGGAGGCAACTGACCCAGAGACTCCTCAGCGCGCTCATCCTCTGCGTCTGGAGTCCTCTCAGCGTCCTCGCGCTGTCCCTCGAAGAGCTGGACCCAGGACGTAAATGGCGACTCAAAGAGCTTCACCTTGAGGGCAACGCGGTGTTCTCGCAAGGTGAACTGCTCGGCGTGCTGCTCACCAAGGCACGACCCTCGTACCTCGTCTGGAAAGAGCTTCCTCTCTTTGACCCCGTGACCTTCGCGACCGATCTCCAACGGCTGGCGCATTTCTATGAAACGCGCGGATACTATAAACGAACGGTGAACTATACCCTTAATGTCGATGAGCCCAACGCGTTGGTCGCTATCAACATCGTCATCAAGGAACACCTACCCGTGACGGTAACGGACGTCACCGTTACCACTTCAGGTGCCGCGCCCAGCGGCCCGCCTTCGGAGTTGCCTCTCCAGTTGCCGTTACGAGTGGGCGATATTCTTACCGAGACGGCGTATCAAGAAGGAGAGCAAGTCTTACGTGACGTGTGGTTGAAAAATGGACACGCTCACGTCGCGACTCGGCGCAAGGCCGTCGTTGACTTGGCCGATGACCACGCGAAGGTCGAGTATACCGTCGAGTCCGGACCACCGACGGTGTTCGGCCCGACGCGGGTCGAAGGAACCACGGCGGTCGATCCACAACTGGTTCTCCGCGAGCTGTCGTATGAAGCAGGGGAACGGTTCTCGTTGCAAAAGATCGCCGACTCAGAGCAAAAGCTGCGCAACCTCGCACTCTTCCGCGTCGTGCACATTGCCCCCGAGCCCGGCGACGACAAACCCGTGGTTGTCCCTATGGTGGTGCGCGTTGAAGAAACGCCGCATCGCGCGGTCAAGCTGGGACTGAAGTACAGCACGCGCGATGAATTCGGTGCGCAGGTCGAGTGGCACAACTGGAATTGGTTCGGAGATGGGCGCCAACTCTCGCTCCTGCTGCAACTCGCCTCGGTGAATCGGCGGCTTGGAGTATCGTTCCTCCAACCGCATTTTTTGTCCCCGCATACGCGTGCGCTGCTGAATCTACGGCAAGAACAAAGCGATGAAGAGACTTTTCTCCTGAACGCCACCCGGTTTCAGTCCCGTCTGGAACACCGCTTTTCGTCCACCCTCTCCGGGTTTCTTGGTTATCGCGCGGAGTTCGCCAAGCTGAACCATATCGCGTCAGCGACCATGCGCGCCTTGGGGGAGATCACGCGAGAAGGCGTCGTCTCTGGCCCGTCACTAGGAGTCACGTGGAACACGACGGAAGACCCGTTCAATCCCCAAGACGGAACAGTCCTCTCGGCCCTTGCGGATCAAGCCGGTGCCATCTGGGGAGGAGATTTTCACTTCTATAAAATCACCGCCGAAGCGAAAAAATACCGGAGCATCGGTTGGCGAACGATCTTCGCCGCACGATTGAAAATCGGCCTCGTTGAGGCGTTGGGAAACCAGACCAATATCCCGCTGTTCGAACGACTCTACGCGGGTGGTGAACGCAGTGTGCGCGGCTACGGGCGTCGCCGGCTCGGACCGCTCAGTGATGCCGATGACCCGCTCGGCGGGCTCAGCCTTCTCGAAGGGTCGATTGAATTGCGGCGTCCGCTCTGGCGGCAGCTTGGCGGCGCGCTGTTTCTCGACTTTGGTCAGGTGTCACTCAAGACCTACGACTTTGTCATGGACGATTTACAATTTGCCGCGGGTGTGGGGGTATGGTACCCCACGGCGGTGGGTCCGTTGCGCCTGGATATTGGTTTTCCTTTTCATGCACCGCGTGGTGACCAGGCGTGGCAACTCCACTTTAGTATCGGACAATTCTTTTAAGGTATGAAAAAACTCTGGCGCATGCTGTGGCGGATCACAGTGCTGTCGATTGTTCTTGCGCTCATCGCGGGAGTCGGGCTCACCCTGTTTGCGCGAACTGAGCGGTTTCGCGTGTTGCTGCGCGCCCAACTCGTCACCACACTCAATGCCGCGCTACGCGGGCACATCGATCTTGGACAGGTCGAAGGCACGGTGTGGAACACGCTCATTCTTCATGATCTGGTGGTCACCTATCACGGCACCGAGGTTCTGCGCGCCCCACGCATGACGTTGAGCTATGATCTCTTCTCCCTACTCCAAGGCCGTCTCCTCATCACCGCTACGGAAGGGACCGCGCCGACCTTGCGTCTCATCCAGGAGCCGGGGGGAAGCTGGAATTTGGTGGAAGCCTTATCGTCGGAAACGCCAGAAGAGTCGCCAGCAACCGAGACCGATGGTCTCGATATATTGCTCGAATCCATCACGTTGGCGAATGCGCACCTTGAGGTGACGCTCGCGGGTCAAGAGGCGACCCCGTACCACTTGGCTGAAACCTCCTTGGCGGCGCGTGTGGAGCGGGTAGGGCGCGGCACGACAGTTCAGGTGCGGCGACTCACGACGCAACTCCGAGCCGCTCCACTGCCGACGGTCCAGGTTGATGCAACCCTCACCTATCAGGACGTGACCACACCCGCCACGATCCACATCGCGAACCTGACGCTGGACACGTCGGAGTCCCGTCTGCGTGCCACTGGTGAGATCAACGATCTCCAGACGTTGAACACCACAGCCGATTTCGTCATTGAGAAACTGGCAACCGCGGAGATCAAACAACTGGTGCCTACCTGGCCGCTGACCCAGGATATTTCCGGCACGGTGCACTACCGTGGTCCGCTAAGCGCGGTGCATGCCCAGCTCGACTTGGCTGCATCCGATGCTCGTATCACGGGTGACATCCGCAGTAACTTGAATCACGAACCGCCTTCGTATGCGGGGACTCTCAGTCTCACCCAGTTCGACACTCGGAAGATGCTCGGACGTCAAGATGTGGGTGGGGTGATCGACGGCACCGTGGAAGTGCGTGGACGCGGCACGACAGTGGCCGCGCTGGAGGGGCAAGCGGACCTGACCATTCGCGCTGTGGCAGTGTCCCACTGGCAACTGGGCGATGTCGCGGTGAGCGGGAGCCTGGCCCAGCAACGCGGAACGATCAAGGGGACGTTAGCCAGCACGCTTGGTCGCGCGACTTGGCAAGGGACGGTGGACATCAGCGAAACCCTCCCACGCTATGAGATGCACTTGGCGGTGGAACATCTGGACATCAAGCAAGTGACCGCGACAACGAAACCGCTCACCGGCGATCTCAACCTGACGGGAACGATTACCGGCAAGGGGGCGCGCTTCGCCGAGCTGGAAGCCGGGGTGGACGTGAGTCTGCGTCCGTCCACGGTGGGACCAGTCGCCATCGACCGCGGGAAGCTCGCTGCTCGACTTATGAAAGGGCGGATCCACATCGCGGAATTGACTCTCGCCGCGAAAGAAACAATCGTCGCCGTGCATGGGGAGATCGGCACCAGCGGGACACAGCCGGGACAACTGACCTATGCTTTTCATGTCGGGAATGTGTCGCCGTGGTTGTCGCTGGTGGAACAGAGCGGTGCTGGCGCACTCTCCGTCAACGGCACGGCATCGGGGAATCTGCACGCGCTTCAACTCCACGGGACATTGCATGCGCGGCACCTGCGGGTGGCGACCACCACCGTGCAAGAGGGCAGCCTCAGCTATCAATTATCGGATATCGACGCGTCCCTCGGCCAGCCAAAACCGACGGGGACAATCACCGCCAAATTGCAGCACCTCGACGTGGGCATGGCGTTCGAGAAAGCCGATGCGACGGTCACGCTCCTGAAGAGTCCGCCGTCCTCCGCGCTGACCGTCGCGCGGGTGGACATGTCGGTACAGGATACCGCGCGACGTACCCACCACCTACAAGGAGAAGCCTCCTACCAAGCGGGGCGGACGACCGCGCGCGTCAGCGCACTGGACATTGAGACAGCGGATGGCCGCTGGAGACTGGCGCACCCGACACAGCTTGTACAGGAGCATGCCGGAGTCACGATCGCGCCCCTGCTCATGGCCAAGGGGACGGAACAGATTCAGCTCGCGGGTCGGGCGGCGTTGTCCGGACCACAGGATTTGCACCTGCGTCTTGATCGTATTGCGTTCGCCTCGTTGCGGACCTTGTGGCCACAACAGGCCGAAGTCAGTGGGTTCTTCACCGTGGACGCTCATATCAAGGGGACAGCGGCAGCCCCACGGCTTACTAGCACCCTTGATGTGACCGGTCTTCGCATCGCGGGACAGGACTACGCCGGGGGGGCCGCTACTCTTGGGTACGACAGCCACCAGGCCACGCTCGACATGACCTTCCATCAGGATGCCACGCATCACTTGACCGCCACCGGGACCATACCAGCCCTGGTCAGTTGGGCGGACGGATGGTATGCGGAGACGCGAGGGGACATGATACTTCAGGTCCATTCGTCAGGACTCAATCTGGCATTCCTCAATGCGTTCGCTCACCAGACCGTCAGCGGAGTCGCGGGTGAGCTGGGTCTTGACCTCCGCGTCACCGGCCCGGTCTCTCACCCCCAGCTTCGGGGAAATTTTGTTCTCAACCAGGGGCAGGCGGCCCTGCCCTCCCTTGGGGTGCGGATCGACCAGGTGAAGGTGCTGGGTGAGGTGGCCCCGGACGCGGTACGCATCGTGGAACTGTCAGCCCGGTCTGGTGACGGACGGCTCACGGGCAGTGGCGCGCTGACCCTACGTGACGCGCTCCCACAGCGGTTCACCCTCTCGATTGTCGCGGACCGCTGGCCCGCGATCCGCACCCCCCGTTACCAGGTGACACTGGACGGTCAGTTGGATGGAGAAGGGTCACTCTCACATCCACGAGTGACGGGGAAGTTGCGCATCCCAGCGGCAACCTTGCGACCAGACCTCGCGGTGCTCTCCGCACGCCCGGTGCAGCGCGATCCCACGATTATTGTCCTTTCCGCCGACCGTGATCTCACTGAGGCCTCCTCCGACAGCACCCCAACAAACGATATCGCGTCCGGTCTTCCGGAGTCGCCAGTGAGTGAGAATCTCACCCTCGACGTTGTTGTCCTCCTGCCAAGGAATACGTGGATTAAACATCAGGATGCGGACGTGGAACTCGCGGGGGAGGTCAACGTCACCAAGTCCGCGAACGGCAAGGCAAAGCTCGTCGGCACAATCAACATCGTGCGCGGTTGGCTGAACCTCCGGGGGCGCCGCTTCACGCTCACGAAGGGGCAGGTGGTCTTCACTGGTGGAGAGGATATGAATCCCACGCTCGATATCATCGCGCGGCATCAGTTAGCGGGGTACGTCGTCGAAGCGGTCGTGGGCGGCACGGTCGAGAAACCGGCGCTGACGTTACGCAGCGAACCCCCCTTGGAGCAAGCCGATATTCTCGCGCTGCTCTTGTTTGGCAAGCCGGTCAATCAGCTCGCGCAAGGAGAGAAAACTGATTTTCAGCGACAGGCGCTACAACTCACCGGGGGATATGTCGCGGCGCGGATCGCGGAATCGGTATCCCACGCGCTGGGATTGGAGCAGCTCGGTTTCGATCTGAGCCAAGTCGATCTCACAGGTGGACGGATCGGATTTGGTCGGTATCTTGGACCCAACACGTATATCGCCGCGTCGCAAGACTTCGCTGGAAAAACCGGCCACCAAGTGACGGTGGACTATTATCTCAGTCCAAAGTGGACATTGCAGACGTCGAGCAGTACCGGGGGTGACAATGCCGCCGGGATCACGTGGGAAATGCGCTATTGAGGAGAGTGTGGAAAGCTCAAGAGGCATCACAAGACGTTTCTGGCCATAGCCCGTGGCTTTCAATCTGAACGATCCCCTGAACCAAAAGAAAAGATATTGTCCCTTGAAAATGACATCCCGATAGTCTATGCGTTTCCGAGGTGCTCTTCTCAAGAGCAGAGCGATTGATTGTCATAATTTTTTCACAAGGAGGTTCTTATGAGAAAGTTCGTTTTTACCACGACGCTAGCGATGATGATGCTCGCCCCTACGCTCGCGTTCGCGCAATGGGGCGAAGGTGGGCGCAGGACGGTCAAGTGTGAATCGGAAAGCAACGGCTATTCCTATTGCCGTACGTACACCACGGGAGAGGTGGAGCTGCGCCGAAAGTTAAGCAAATCGAGCTGCCGGGAGTACGAAGACTGGGGAAGCGATAGGGATGGCAGTGGCGTCTGGGTGCGAAATGGCTGCCGCGCGGTATTTGCCGTGAAGGAACGGCATTGGGGTTGGGGTGGCGGTGGCGGTAGTGGTGGCGGCGGCCGCCATGGCGGCGGTGGTGACGGAGATTGGGATGGCGGTGAAAGAACCTTCACCTGTAAATCGCAGCAGCACGGGTACAACCACTGTCCGGTGCCAGGTGGAAGGGCGCGCAGGATCAAACTTGAGCGCCAGCTCAGCGAGGCGAGTTGCGTGCGTGGCAGTAGCTGGGGCGAGGATCGCCACGGGGTGTGGGTCGATAACGGCTGTGAAGGAGAATTTACGGTTAGACGGTAATGGAGGACTCGACGATGGCGCGCGCCTCTTGGCTCTTTCTCATTACAAGGTTGAGCGCTAGCGACCGCATGAAACCGACACCGAACCATGGATTCCGATTCGCCTGTGGTCTCGCCGTGCTCGTGGCCTTCCTCGAAGCACCTGCGGACATGCCCCCACCCGTAGCCCCCGCCTTGACTGAGACCGTAGCGCACACAACCGTGCCACCTGGCCCCGCCCCCAAGGGCATGGTGTGGATTCCAGGTGGCGAATTTTCCATGGGCGCCGCCGAGCCCACCGGCACGGACCACAACCATGTCGGCATGCAGGCCACGCACGATTCACGCCCCGTGCATCGTGTCTATGTCGATGGCTTCTGGATGGATCGCATTGAGGTCACCAACGCCGAGTTCAGGCGCTTCGTGGCGGCCACAAGGTACGTCACCATCGCTGAGCACACACCGAACGCCACGGAGTTTCCCGACGCACCCCCGGACATGCGGGTGCCCGGCTCAATCATCTTCGTGGCGCCGGACACGCCGGTACGCCTTGATGAGCCCCTACGGTGGTGGGCGTGGGTGAAAGGCGCGAACTGGCGGCATCCCGAAGGACCGCACAGCGCAATCACCGGTCGTGAGCAACACCCGGTGGTGCATGTCGCGTATGCGGATGCCGAGGCGTATTGCCGCTGGGCCACTAAGCGTCTCCCCACCGAAGCCGAGTGGGAATTCGCCGCGCGGGGCGGACTCTCCGGCAAGGTGTACCCGTGGGGGGATGAGTTCCGGCTCAAGGATCGCTGGATGACGAATACCTTTCAAGGCAGTTTCCCGGACCGCGATAGCAGCGATGACGGCCACATCGCCACCGCCCCGGTCGCGCAGTTTCCCGCCAACGGCTATGGGCTCCACGATGTCGCTGGCAATGTGTGGGAATGGGTCAGTGACTGGTATCGGCCCGATTATTATGCCCAGCTCGCGCAGGCCGGAAGTGTGGCGCGCAATCCGACGGGGCCTGACAGTTCATGGGACCCAGCCGAACCAGGCCCAGCGAAGCGCGTGCATCGTGGCGGCTCGTTCTTGTGCACCGACCAGTACTGTTCACGGTACATGGTGGGGACCCGCGGCAAGGGCGAGATCAACAGCAGCACCAACCATCTGGGATTTCGTTGCGTAAAACCCGTATCAAAAACAGCCGTTTCCCAAGGAGGAGGATTATGAAATCCAGGACGGTCATCAGGGTTGCTGCCGCGTTGCTGCGCGGACTGGCCATCAGCTTGCCCGCTTGAGCCCAAGACCCCGCTCCCGCCCAAAGCCCATTCGACTCATTTGTCTTGGTTGGCGAAAAATTGCTCCAACAGGGAACAGACTTCCGGCACGTATACGGTCGCGACCTCCCAGACAATCCGCATATCCACGTTGGCATAGTCATGAGCGACGATGTTACGCATGCCCCGCATTTTTCGGAAGGGGAGTTGTGGAATCGTTGTTCGCGTCTCATTGCTCAGATGCGCTGCCGCCTCGCCGATGATTTCGATGCGCCGGATCACCGCGTCTTGCTTTTGCACGTTGGTGTGGAAAGCCGACTCGCTCGTGTCTTTGACGTAGGAGGCAATGAGCCGAGCTGCGTTCAGGATGTCACGCAGGCGGCCGAGTTGATCAGTTTCCATACAAGCAGACAGCGGTGGCCAAGATATGCGCGCGGGCGAAGCGGTTTGGGGACTTCTCGATGGCGGGACGCAAGACAAAATCGACAGGACGACCAATCAACTCCTCCGCTTCCCCTGCCATGTCCAACAGATCACCGGTCGAAACTTGCGCGGACTCCTCGAACGTCACCAGCAGATCCACGTCGCTATTGGGGGTGGCCTGGCCGCGCGCCGCGGAACCGAAAACCTCCAACCGTCGAATGTGGCGTCTCTCGCAGAACGGATGCAATCGACGGCGTAGCTCGTCGGGGGTAAGCGCTGGTGAATCAATAGACATGAGGACAGGATAATGAGAGCACTCACTCGTGACAAGGCAGTCGAAAGAGAAATGCCCGCCCAGTGATGACCAATACCTCTTGAGATTTCGTTGCGTACAGCCGGCCTCAAAGACAGAAGCGTCCGTGCCAGCCTCCGCGCATCGCCCTATGGTCCGTTAGCCCGCATCACTTCAATCTCTTCTTGGCATTGAGCTTTGGTCTCGTACAGGTAAGCGCAAAAACAACCGTGCGAGCGAGACACCTCATTTACAACACCTCCGTCGCTAGCAAATTCTGCTCGGCTGAGATGCTCGACATGATAATGACCTTCTTGCCCTGCAGCCCGTGGTCGCGCATCACCGCTTTGGTTTTCTCGATCATTGCCTCTCTGGTGGTGATGTCCGCGGGCAAGAGCAGGGGCGTGACTCCACGCACGAGCGCGAGACGCCGATAGGTGTCGAGTCGCGAGGTCGCCGCCAAAATGGGTTGCGCCGGACGGTATTTCGCGACCAAGCGGGCCGTGGTCCCTTCGAGCGTCATCGTCACAATGGCTTCCATCGCCATAGTGGTCGCGATCTGACACGCCGCGTGGGCAACCGCCTCGGCTTCCGTCAGGGGCAGCGCGTGCCGGTCTCCATCGCGGCTATCCACCCGCAAGTCGGCACGCTCGGTTGCGCTGGCGATCGCGGCCATCATGCGGACCGCTTCCACCGGGTAGTGCCCAACCGCGGTCTCTTCCGACAGCATCAGCGCATCGGTTCCATCAATGACCGCATTAGCGACATCAGTGGCTTCGGCTCGACTTGGTCGGGGATTATCGACCATGGACCACAACATCTGCGTGGCGGTGATGACGGGCTTGGCTAGTCGATTGGCTTTGGCGATCAACTGCTTTTGGACCACGGGAATGCGGGGGAGCGGAGTTTCAATACCCAGATCCCCGCGCGCCACCATGATGCCGTCGGTGACCTCAAGAATTTCGTCGATATGCGCTAACGCGGCTTGCGTTTCGATTTTGGCGATGACGGGAATTGCGCTACCACGATGAGCAATTTCCGCTTTCGCGATGCGGACATCGTCCGCGGTGCGCACGAACGAGAGCCCCATGTAATCGACGCCGTGTTCAATGCCAAACTGCACATCGCGGAGGTCTTTCTCGCTGAGAATCGGCAGGCTAAGAAGGCCAGACGGACAGTTCACACCCTTGCGTGCGCTGAGGTTGCCACCGTCCGTGACTCGACACGTAATGTCTTCAGTGGTGACACGTTCAACAACGAGCGTCACCGCGCCATCGGCTAGCAGCAGCGTATCTCCTGGTTTCACCTCTTGTGGCAGTTGAGGATAGGAGACCGACACGGCCTCGACTGTGCCGACGATGGCACGAGTAGTGAGGGTGAACGGTGCACCGGCCAGCAAAGTAATGCTATCCGTGGTGAAGGTGCCGATGCGGACTTTCGGGCCAGCCAGGTCCTGAAGAATCGCGACGGGGAGGGCAAGCTCAGTGGCTAGGCGACGCACGCGCTTAATCACGAGCTGATGGTCAGCCTGAGTGCCGTGTGAAAAGTTGAGACGAATGACATCGACACCGGCGAGCAGGAGTTCTCGCAATCGGTCTTCAGCCGCGGTGGCTGGACCGATGGTGCAGACGATTTTGGTTTTTGGTTCCGCTTTCCACTGGGCATCTCGCACAGTCATGGTGAAATCCTTCCCTAGCGTCAGAATCCGAACGAGATGCCAACTGTAGCAAAAAATATCTCACGATCGGAGGGGCCGACAAACTCAGTGCCGATGCCGGCGTCTATGATCACCAACGGTGCGACTTGTCGGCGAAGGCCAATTTCCACGCCCGCATTGTTGGTGTCGTTGCCGTGTGTGGATTGGCGGGTGAAGAGGTCGGCCAGTATGGTCGTGGTGAAGCTACGCGGGTATCCCCACGGGTACTGTGCCCCGAGCACGACCTCGTAGCGTCCGTCGCGCTCGCCAGCGCGCGCATGGCCGATGAACTGGTATCCAGCGTTCAGGTGGACACGGCCATGCCCAACCGTGCGGGTGAGAATGCCTTTCAGTTCGGTATCGACCCCGCGTGACTGTATGCCGCTGGGGAAGTCGAGCGTCAGCTTCATCGCGAGTGCGGGAATCCGTAACGTCTCTTGGTTGAAATTATAAAGGCCAAAGAGGCGCAGGTCGCCGGATTTTTCTGGATCATCGATTGTGTGAGGGGACGTGGCGAGGGTGGAACCGAGACCGAGGTGTAGATTCCAGTACGCGCCGTACAGCAATTCGACGGGGAAGGCGACGCGATCATCGCCGTGGCGATTATGGGAAACCCGCACGCCGGTTTCAGCGGAGAGTTCTCCGTATGCGATGGGGTAAGCGTCTTCGATCTGTAAGGGGCGACCTTCATCAAGGTTGTTGTGATCCACCGCCCAGGTAGGTGTAGGTGCGGTGGTGGCAAGGAATAATGAGAGGAAGAGGGTCAGGCGATAACGTGGCATGTCTTCGGCTCTTATGGCTTATGATGCTGATGGCCCGCCCCGGCGGCGGCGCGATACCGCGCGTAGCGTTGATCGCTGGCTTGATGATTGCGGTGGAGATAAATTTCGACCAGTTGGTAGATACGTTGTCGTTTCGCGTCCAACGTCGGGAACAGGTCCGGTGAACTGAGGACATCGTCAATGTTGTCGTGCAGCATGTGGAGGTTGTCGAAGATATTGGCGGCTTCAGGGAAGCGCTGGGAAAAGGTCGGGGCGATTTCGTGGAACATCGGCATGAATTGCCACTGCAAGGGCGGAGTTGTCAGATAGCCGTGATATTCCGCGAGCACGGTGGGCAGAGCCATGCGTTGCTCGGCCACGGGTCGTCCCAGTTGAGTTTCCGCGACTTTGGCTTGTAACCAGTGATACGACCAGATTTGCGCGTTGAACTTGGGGAAGCGGCGGACAAAGTTCCGCGACTCGGGAAAACTCCACAACGCCCCCGCATGGTCTAAGCCTTGTGGAGTGAGGGCGTGTGGCTGGGCGAGATAGTTGGCCAGAATCTGGCGATACGCCGCCTCCTTGTCTTGGACCTGGTCCGTGGCGAACAGGTCGTACAGGTCGCGGTGTAACTGGTGGGACCAGTCAAACATGTTCTGCGGAGCCCACGCCAGGCGATAGAAGGTCGGGGCGATCAACGCCTCATCTGGCGGGAACGCGGGCTTGCTCTCGATAAACGCGAGAATCTCCAGGCGTGCGTGTTCAATAGCGGCGGCATCATTGGTCTGGAGCAGGGTTTCGGCGAGATGGGCATGGCCAAAATCGATGCCGTTAAACTCGCGATACAGTTCCGGGAGCTGGCGCGTGATGCTCCAGTTCCACGGGCCACGCAGATAGAACAGATGATTGCGTTGTTCCACCCAATCCCAGAACGAAGCGGCGGCGTGCTGGGGACACAGCAAGAACGAAACACCAAGAAGAATAATGATACGAAGCATGGGACTCCTCCGAGAAGCCCAGTCTAGAGGACTGAGGATCATGTGAGGTGGAGAGGTCAGAATGTGAGTATGGCACGGAAGTCAGTCGTCAGTTCTCAGTTGTCAGTAGCCAGTCAGAGCAGAAGACCCAACTACTCTACGGACTACTAGATTCCTACAGGCCCGTGCCGGTTTGTGGGGCAGTGTCCAGTTGCTGAATTTTGGTGCGAAGGGTTGCCACTAAATCCGCGTAGGACTTCTTGCCAAGAATACGGTGAAACTGGTTGCGATAATTGCGCACGAGGCTGATGTTCTCAATGACGACGTCATAGACCAGCCATTTGCCTTTGACCTTATGCAGATGGTAATTGAGCGAAAAGGTTCTTTGCAGGACTGGGTCGACAATCCGACTATTGACCTCGGCAAAGTCATCCTCAATGCGTTCCTGGTCAAAGATTACCTGGAAGTCTTTGCGATAGCGGTCGAGATTATTGGCGTAGGTTTTTTCAACCAAAACGGTAAAAACTTCGACGAACTCCTTCCGTTCCGCTTCCGTGCGATCTTTCCAATAGACTCCAAGTGTACGTTTGGCAATCTCCTGCGAATCAAAAAGAGAAACCAGGGTCTCTTTCACCTTTTCGATCCGTTGCTGATAGCGCTCTTTGCCCTGATAGGCAGGATTTTCGAGCACCGCGCGTGCGCGATTAATCGCACCACGCAGTAAGTCTGTTGGGGCATCGTTTGCTGCCCAGGCGGGCGTGGAGAATGCTACGATGCTCATACCGACAATACTCCAGAATGCGGCACGTAGGCTTGTCATAAAAAACTCCTTCTTGCTCGAAGAATGGTAGAGCTTGGCTATGAATGCCGCACTATTCTTCAATTTGCTGCGCTCTTCGTTGTAAATAGACATCCTGTACGGATCCGTACAGATCGACGGCATACCGATCAGCATCCTCAAAAAGGGTGAGGTTCATTGAACGATAGTTGATAGCCCAGGTGGTGGTGATCCCACTCCGAATGGCAAAGAGTTGGACGCTGGAGAGAAAATAGCTCATCGGATTCATGGCTCCGTCGGCTACCATTCCCAACGCATCACGGACAGTCGACGGACCGTAAAGCGGTAATACCAGATAGGGACCTGAACCGACGCCGTAAACAGCCAGGGTCTGCCCAAAGTCTTCCTGGTTCTCTTTCCAGCCAAGGAGCGGGTCGGCGACATCGACAAAGCCAACTCCACCAATGGTGGTGTTGACAAGGAAGCGACCGACTTCTTGTCCGGCGTCGATGAATTCCCCCTGGAAGAGGTTGTTGGCAAAGCGTTCCACTACGCCGAGGTTACGGAAAAAGCGGTGGACCCCACGTTGCGCGGCATCAGGCATGACGGCGTTGTAGCCCGTGGCGAGGGGGCTCAAGACATACCGATCCACTGTGAGATTAAACTGGAACACCGGCTGATTGACCTCCTCAAGCGGGTCTGGTGTTGGCTCTAGTCCACTATCGGCTGGCGCGGATTGGGCGGTTGCGGTTGAAACGGCAAATCCGCTACTCAGCAGGGTGAGGCCCAGGGCGAAAAGAAGCTGTACAACCACGGAAAAACTCCTCTCTTTATTCTTGCTTGAACGCGCTTAGATTACTGAATTTCGTCGGAGGTGTCTTTATCTGTTTCGACGTTCCCAAAAATAAATTTCGTGATCACTTCTTGAATATCGACCGGAGCCTCGGTTTCTCTAATCGTGCCCCCAGCCGCCAGCATCGTTGTCGCTTTTCCTGGCACGATGTCCACATACCGCTCGCCAATTAACCCTTTCGATTTAATGGTGGCGCGGGCATCGTCCTGTAAGGCAATGGTCGGGAGAATCCGGAGGGTGGTGCGCGCATGATAGGTGTCGGTGAGGGTGACACTGGTGACACGGCCAATTTGCACGCCCGCCAGTTCGACAGGAGCCCCAGCTTGCAGTCCTCCCGCATTCGGAAACTCCGCTTCCACCGGGTATCCCTGTGTCTGACCAAAACCCAGATTCCCCAAGTTCAGGGAAATATAGACCAGAAGGGCGGCTCCGATGAGGATCACCATTCCAATGGCGACTTCACGATCAAAGGTTTTCATAAGTGTGGTTAGTTGGCTTCAATCGGCCCTTTGCTCCAACCATGAATGAATTGTTGAATGACGGGATTCGGAGAGGCTTGAATCTCGTCTGGGGTGCCAGTCGCGACAACGGTGCCTTCGTGCAACATGGCGACATGGGTCGCGATCGAGAAAATTTCTGGGATTTCATGGCTCACGATAATCGCCGTGAAGCGCAATTTTTGATGTAAATCCTGAATGAGTTGGTGAATGGCATTGACCCGAATCGGATCAAGACCAGTGGTCGGTTCATCAAATAACAGAATCTCCGGTTCCAAGACGAGTGCGCGCGCTAACGCGACCCGTTTGCGCATACCGCCCGAGAGTTCCGAGGGGAATTTCTCGTCGATGCCGGAGAGGCCGACCTGCCCCAAGCGTTCGTGGGCTTTGTGGCGAATCTGACTTTCCGTGAACCGCGTCTTTTCCCGGAGAGGAAAGGCGACATTGTCATACACCGACAACGAATCAAACAGCGCTCCTCCTTGAAACAGCATGCCAAAGCGAGACCGCATATCATTCAGGGCACGCCCACGGAGCGAGCAGACATCGACGCCTTTCACGCGGATTTCGCCCGCTTCAGGATGCAACAACCCAATCAGTAGCTTCAAGAGACAGCTCTTGCCCGCGCCGCTACGTCCGATGACAACGGAAATCGAACGGTCGGGAATTTCCAAATTCATCCCAGCCAGGACACGCTGCGTTCCGAACGATTTGTGAAGGTTGTGAAAATGGATCATGCCTGTCTTACAGAATCGACGTCAAAAAATAGTCCCAGACTAAGATCAGCACCGAACACATGACGACAGCTTGTGTCGTGGCGTGACTGACTCCTTCGGCTCCATGTGCGGCGTAGAACCCCTTGAAACAACACACCCACGCGACAATAAGGCCAAACGACAGTGATTTATAGAGCCCACCCCAGACATCATCGGAAGTGACCGCGCTACTCATTTGGGAAAAGTATGATCCGGCGCTGACACCGAGGAGTTCCACCCCAACGAGGTAGCCGCCGTAGATGCCGACCACGACAAACACGGCATTGAGCAGTGGGAAGGTGATGAGCGCGGCAATCAGAATCGGCACGACCAGGTAGCGGATCGGGTTCAAGGCCATCACTTCCAGCGCGTCAATCTGTTCGGTGATGCGCATGATGCCGAGTTCGGCGGTTAAGGCGGACCCGGCCCGACCGGTGATCATCAACGCGGACAACACTGGCCCCAACTCGCGAATGAGGCTGAGGCCGACCCCTGGACCAAGAAACGCTTCGCCCCCGAAACGACGGAGCGCGGTATAGCCCTGAAACGCGACTACCATGCCGGTAAAGGCCCCGGTGAAAATGATGAGCAGCAGAGAGCGCGCACCAATGAAATCAATGCGGCGCAGCAATTGGGTGACTTGCAATGGCGGAACGACGATTTGTAGTAGGGATGTGGCAAGAAAGATGCCCATCCTGCCCATTTCACTCAGTGTGAAATAGACGAGCCGTGTACAAGAACGCGCTAGCGTGAACACTCACTTCACCTCTCCTCGAAATCCTTATCCAGTGTCCAGGTTCTAGCCTATGAGGACCGGGCAAGTCTAGGGCAAGTCTGGGGCAAGTCTCAAACAAGTCGCGGGCAAGTCTCGAACAAGTCTAGGGCCAGTCGCCGACAGTTCTTGACTAGCCTTAGACTTGCAGAGACTTGCCCCAGACTTGCCTTCTATGATCCTCCCACCATGGTTGCGGGAGCCACGGAATAGATGCCCCATATTTTCTTGCCGTTGGTACTGGTGTTGAGAATCCGTATCTTCCCGTTCGCCAGCGCTGCGCGTGTGGGAACTACGGAGGACACATCCCACTGGTAGACCATTCTCTTGCCCTTGCCCGTTGCTGGATCAAGCAGACTGTTGACAGGGAGCGTAACCGATTTCAGGACGGTTGTGCCGATTATGTATTGTGCCTTCAAGGTTCCCGCCCACTCGGTCTCTGAGCGATAATCGATTCTCACGACTACTTTGGTCGGATTCCCGGAGGTCGCGGGAGGATCTTGATATGAGGCTTCCCACCAAAAGCTTGGACCTGATTCGATCTCGAACTTATATTCCTCCGCGGTGGTGTTGAGGTCATTCATCGCATCGGCTCCGTCGGGCCCGCCGGTGTAGTAGGACTTCCCGTTTTTGTTGTCGTACACGCGATTGACCTTGAGATTGAGGATGGTCGTCACATTGGTGACCACGACGGTGACCGCGCTGGAGGTCTTCAGCGCTCCCTGATTATCGGTCGCGCGAGCCGTGAGCGAGTATGTTCCCAGCGGCACCCCACTCCATGTGAAAGCGTACGGGCTCGTGAGGTCTTCTCCTAGCTTAGTCGTCCCTCGGAAGAACTCCACCTTGCTTACCGTGCCATCAAGGTCCGAAGCCGTTGCTTGGATGGCGATTGTCGCTGGTGGAATGAAGGTCGCATTGTTGGCGGGGCTGGTGATACTCACACTAGGCGGAGCGTTGCCAGTGACGGTCACGGTGACGACAGCCGAAGTCTTCATGGCTCCCAGGTTATCCGTCGCCCGTGCGGTGAGCGTGTAACTGCCCGCGATCTGATTATTTAACGTCAAACTGTACGGACTCGTCGGATCCTCGCCGAGCTTCGTGGCGCCGCGGAAGAACTCGACCTTGGCCACCGAACCGCCCACATCCGCCGCAGTGGCTTGAATGGTGATCGAGGCTGGAGAGATAAAGCTCGCCCCGTTGGCCGGACTGGTGATACTCACGGTTGGTGGAGAATTGGGACCAGTCACGGTGATGTTGACTGGAGCCGAAGTCGTTTTGTTGGCATCGTTGTCCGTGGCGACGGCGGTCAGCGCGAAACTGCCAGCAGGGACGCCGCTCCACGCGAAGCTATACGGGCTCGTCAGGTCTTCGCCCAGCTTGGTCGCCCCTTGGAAGAATTCTATTTTGCTGATGGTGCCATCACTATCGGTCGCTGTCGCTTGAATAGTAACCGACGCTGGAGCCGTGAAGGTCGCTCCGTTCGCGGGACTGGTGATGCTCACCGCCGGTGCGCCTTTGATCATTGTGAAGGAATCCGGCGTGCTCCCATTCTCGCGTAAGAATTTCGCATCCAAGCGATTGCCGGTGATGTCCAGGACCATCGAGCCCAGGTTGTTCAGGGACACGAACATGGCGGGGTGATTGAGTGCTCCCCCGCTGATCTTGCCGGAGCTGCCCGCCACCGCATACACCGTGCCTTCGCCACCGAAGGCCGCCTTCTTATACGGGGTCGCCCCTTGTCCACTGCCCCCGTTAATCTTCATCGCCGGGGTGAGCGTGTTGGAGAGACCATAATGCCCATCCAGTAAGAAGGAACGTTCATACGAGTGACTATGCCCCGTCAGCACCAAGTCCACTCCGCCAGCTTCGAGAATTGGTCCGAAATTGCGCCGCATTTCCCCCAATTCGGCTTCGGCGTCCGAATCGTGCGATCCCTTGGTGTACGGCGGATGGTGAAAGAACGCGATAATCCAGTCCTGCGCGGTATCGGCCAAGTCTTGCTTGAGCCACGTTGCCATCGCGCCTGTCGTGGCACGTGAGGTTTCGTAAGAGTCTAAGCAGATGAAGTGGATGTTACCGTAATCAAACGAATAATAGGCTTCAGTGCCCGACGCCACTCCTCCCGCTTCCCGGTTCTTGGGCAGGGTGAAGATGTTGTAGTACGGGCCGGACTGCGTGGCGGAGTCCGCCGTGTAGCCGTCATGGTTGCCTAAAGTGGGCCACAAAACGGACTGACGCAGGAAGTTTGGATAGACATTGAAGACGGCGGTTTGATATTCAGTGTCCGTGCCGGATTCATAGGCATTGTCGCCCAGCATTAACCACAGGTCGGTGTGGCGGGTGCCGGTAAAGGTGAAGTACGCATTGCGTACCGCATTCTGGTTGGCGCCTGGGACCCCGGAGTCGCCGAGCACCCAGATGCGAGTCGGTTTGTCCGTGCCTACCACAGGAGAGGTGAGGAAGAAGTGATTGGTGTCGTTGCCGGCGAGCGTCACTGTCGTATGCCCGACGGAGTAGAAGTATTTGGTGTTGGCGGACAGACCGGTGAGTTTCACTTCATGTTCGGTTCGTGCGCTCGCTTCCTGTGCTTGGAGCGTGAGACTGCCTTGGGTCGTGCCGTAGCGGACGACGCCTATGACGGCGGTACTCGTGCGCCAGCGCACGATGATGCTCGTCGGTGCCCCGCTTTGCAGATAGGGCACCCGCGTCAAGGTTTGCGCGGCGGCCGGCAGAACTGAGACCAAACCCAGGACCATTGCGCAAGTGAGTGTAATGATTTTTCGTCGCAAGTTGATTATGATTCCTTCCCTGAGGGACGTGAGTTTCAGAGTTCTTCCCTGATTGTTGCTTGAGTCTAGACTTATTCCTGTTGCGTGCTCTTCGTGGTTCCCTCCTTTTGGGGACGTGAGTCTCGGACTCGCTTCCTACTTGCCTTTATTTAAGTCTGGATTCGCGGTTGTACTGCCCATCAGCCGCGCCAAGTGGTCACGAGCCTGAGTTTCCAGCGCGATTGTCTTTCCCTGATTACGTTGACGCTGCGGCAGCGCGGCAATGGTGGCTAACGCTTCGGTCAACGCGGTCCGTGCGTCCGCTATCCGTCCGGCTTGTTCTAGAATCTCCGCTTTGCGCACCAGCCAGTTTTCTTTCCGTTGCGAGAGCGCCGTCACCTGCGCAAGGCGGTGGAGCGCACTGTCGTATCGTTTCAAGGAGCATTCTAGCTCAATTGCTTGGAGTTGGAGAGTGACGAGAGGGCCGAGCCGAGTGATTCCTTCATCAAGGCCACGAAGGGCCTCGTCGAAATGGTCAGGACCCGCCGAGATCAATGCCTGCGCTCGTTCCAGGTAGGGATCGGGTGTCGGTTCAGACATGAGTGCGATCATGCGGGTAAAATCCGCCGCCGCCGCGACGAATTGCTGGAGTTGCACGAAGGTGCGCGCGCGGAGCAACAAGGCCCGGACGTGATCCGGCTGGAGGAGAAGGAATCGGTCCAATGCCAGCTTTGCCTTTTGTGGCTGGTGGCGAGCGAGGAACAGTGCTCCTCGCTCTAACTCCACGTGAACAAGAGTTGGATCAAGTTTCGCCGCGCGGTCATAATCTTTCTCAGCGGCGGACCATTCTGAGTGGAGGCGGTGCAATTCTCCGCGTTTGAGATACAGTTGCGCATCCTGTGGATGACGCCTGATCTGCTGTGTGAGGGAGACGATCCGTTCATGCAGGTCGCCATGCGCACCCGCGATTCCTTCCCACAAGCAGAGTACGAGGCAGCCGTGGACAAGCTGCATGCACAGGAAAAAAAGCCGACGAATCACGAGAGGAGATGAAAGGGAAGGTTTACTCGTCATTGAGGGCATGATCGGCACTTCGCGGCACAATCTTTAATGGGATTGCCGTGGGGGAGAACTGCTCTCATGAGTTATTGGAAAAATACTAACTCCGTCGGCGGGTGAGGTGCCCTGGACGGTGAGCCGAGGTCCATTCCTGTTGCTCTATAGCGATTGGGTTCGTGGGTGAGTCCATGAGGCCACGACGGAAATAGTCAGCATTCAGATTCAGGTGGATGCAGATGTTCTCGAAGGAGTACAAAGAGTCACGGTCCGTGGTTGAAAACCAATCGCGAATTTCTCGGAACAGTTGTTGTCCCTGCGCACTCCGCGCTCTCTGATAGCGAAACCAACACGCCACGGCATCTTGTAAGACGGCAAAGAGCAACCGTCGGGTCCCGCTCCAATGCGCCTGGGATTGGGTGGCGTCGGTGAAAAATTGCTCAGGGAGACAGAATGATGGAGATATCTGTTGCTCTTGGATGCGCGAGATATTGAGAAACGGTGCGGGCGTGGTGAAATTGGGCGAAGACGTTGTGTTGGTTGCGTACATCATATCAGCGCAGAGGAGCAAGGATTGGGCCATACGCATTGGTAGGGTTTGGTGTGATTTTTTCGGAAAAAAGAGCGAAAAAAGCGGGGAGGGATGCCACCTTGGGAGGGGGAGAGTCCCTTTTTGCCCCATGAAAAAATTTGCCCACCCGAAATGCTTGATCCGGCTGCTCGCGTTTCCTAGCGCTTGTCGGAGAGATCGCGGGAGGGAGCGAGCGGCATGCCGTTTGCGCGTGGAGAAAAGGGCGCGGAGAGGCACGTAACACGGAATGTGAAGATCGCCGACGAGAAGGGCGGTATGGTTATTCTCTCGCGCTAAGGCAAACTGTCCTTATGGAAAAATCTGTCTTGTCTCTGGTGGGTCAGGGGCCGCTGACGCCATGGCCGCTCAACCGTGAGCCGCTACGGCATCCCCAGCCGTTGCGGTATGATGCCGATACGGAGAACCTCTATCGGACCGCCTCGCATATCTTTTTGGCGCTCGATTATGATGGCACGCTCGTGCCGCTTGCCTCGTCGCCCGCTGAAGCGCAGCCATCGGGGGAGTTGTTGTCTCTCCTTGCCCTTTTGGCCGAGGACCCATTGCTCACCGTGGTCGTTGTGAGCGGTCGCCAACTAAGCGACCTCTGTTCGTTGCTGCCCATTCCTGGGCTCGCCTATATCGGCACGCATGGCGCGGAACTGCGTACCGCCGACGGGACCGTCCGAACCCTCATCCCTACTGGGATGCTGACCATGACGATGGCGCGATTACGGCGCGAGCTCGCTCCTCTGCTTACGCATGTGCCTGGTCTCATATTAGAGGACAAACGCTTCGCGCTTGCTCTGCATTATCGCGGCGCGCGCCCGGAAGTGGAAGAATGGGCCATCGGGCAATTGGTGACGGCAGTGCAGGAATGTCGGAGACAAGGGATGGCCCTGGAGGTTCTCCACGGCAAGAAAGTTTCCGAAGTGCGACCGATCGGACTCACTAAAGGGAACGCTCTGCGGACCGTACTCGTTGGCCTCCCACCCAGGACTCTTCCCATCTACATTGGTGACGATCAGACTGATGAGGATGCCTTTCAGTTGCTCGACAGGCATGGTCTCACGATTCTCGTTGCTGACCATCCGCGATTGACGGCGGCCCATTACCTCCTCAATCATCCCCGCGACGTGTTGCGATTCCTTGATGTACTCCGGAGGTCCCGGGGGGTTCCACAGAAGACGTAAACCCTCTCAGTGATGTACCGGCTGTCCCGCGTAGATATTGGCACCGCTTTTGGTGGGAAACCCGACTGGTCCCTTTCACAACCACAAAATCAAAGATAAACCATAAGGGCTGGGGAAATTTGGGACTTGTAGGCTATATATGTGGCGTTTTGCCCCAAAAATAACAAGCCTTGGTGGCAAGCTGATTGGCTATCTCTTCGTTGGCGCCCTCGCGCTCATGGGGATCGACATGTACTTGAGCCTGGAACGGGCGAGCGACAACCTCCTGACCGACTTCCGCAGTGAGGTCGCCGCTATCAGTCGCACGGTGCAACTGACCCTCGATACGGTTGGCGGAGAGACTCCGGAACAGTACTTTGACCGACTGACCGTCGGCATTAGCGGGTTTGAAAACGTCCATGGGGTTGCCTTCTACAACCGTGACGGCCGGGTGGTTTCCCTCTCGGCTTCGCTAGAGGGGCGTGAACTCCCGCAACTGGATGTGCGGCAGGTGATCGAAACCCGCACACCTGTCGAAGGTCTCTTCTCGGACACGCAGACCCAACGATATTATCGAGTAGGTCCCATCGCGAACCCAGATGGGGAAGGCGTCGCGGCGTTTTTGATTATCGAAGACTTGCCCTTGTTCACGAATGTCTTCCGCAATCGCGCGTGGCAAATGTTCGCGACGAGGCTGGGCCTGCTGGTCGCGTTAGTGGTGATCGTGTCCTTCGCCGTGCTGCGTAACATCACCCAACCCTTCACCCAGTTCGCGCAACACATTGAAGCGATTGGCCAAGGGCGATTTGATCTGCGGCTGGCGTCTTCTCGTCAGGACGAAATTGGCCGCCTCGCCCACGCCTTTGACCGCATGAGCGCGCGGGTGGAGGCCGCTCAACACAACCTCATCATCGAAGGAGAAGAAAAGTTACGGCTCGAACGGGCCTTGCGCCACTCTGGAAAACTGGCGGCTCTTGGGCAACTCGCCTCTCGGTTGGCGCATGAGATTGGGACGCCACTCAATGTAATCCAAGGCCGGGCCGAACAGCTTTTGCAACAAGAGGGGCTGGCCGAGAAAGAGCGCAATTTTATTAAGGTGATCATTGGCCAGATTGAACGGATCAGCGGATTTCTTCGGCATTTGCTCACCTTGGCGCGGCGACCTGAGCCGCAACTCCGCAGTATCTCGCTCAATGATATCGTCCGCCGGGTGAGCGATGTGATCGGCGATCGGGCTGCTTCCCCCAAGGTGGAGATCGTGCTTGCCCTTACGACCGAAGAGCCGGTGATTCTCGGAGACCCAGAGCAGTTGGAGCAAGTGTTCTTGAACCTCAGTGTCAATGCGATCCAAGCGGTTGAGCCTGTGGGGACGGTGACCCTGAGTACGAGCGTGCTCTCTGACGGTTCAACTGCTGGAGCGGGGTGGGTTGAGGCGATTGTCGCTGATACGGGACCCGGCGTCCACCCGGAGGATTTGCCCCGGTTGTTTGAGCCCTTCTTTACGACAAAAGGGCCAGGAGGGAGCGGATTGGGGCTGGCCATTAGTCGGGAGATTATTCTGAATCATCAGGGCGAGATTCGAGTGGAGAGTGAACCTGGCCGTGGGGCACGCTTTATCGTCTCGTTGCCTCGCACCAAGGCGCTCGCCCTATCGTCACCTGCGGTGAGCTTCATCACCGCAAAGGAGGAGGGACATGTTCACCGCGGCGCATAAAGGGCGTGCCCGGATTCTCGTGTTGGATGACGAACGAGAAATGGGGGCATTTCTCGTCGATTTGTTGACCGATGAGGGGTACAGCGCGGAGGCGTTCCAACGCGGAGGCGATATCCTCTCCTCGCTCGAAAAGAGTAGCGCGGACCTCCTCATTACCGACTTGGTGATGGAGGGGATGAAGGGGATGGAGGTGTTGCGGCTCGCCAAGCAACGCGATCCGCATCTCGCGGTGGTGATGATTACGGCCTTCGGCACGATCGAAAGCGCGGTCGAAGCGATGCGCTCCGG
>JANMSE010000476.1:0-2368 GCA_031389045.1 Deltaproteobacteria bacterium
GGACCTCCAGAGTCAGCCCATCGACTGGAAACGCGGCGAGGCCGGCTCGCATCCGCAGGTGGGTCCGTCGGTATAACAGCTCGCTGAGACGCCGCACTGCCCGCAGGGCCTGCGGCTTGGTTAACTCTGGGAACAGCACGACGTAGTGATCCTGGATGACGTCGTAGGTGATGAGGTCGCTCTCGCGCATGGCGGCGCGCAAAAGAGAACCGACGAGGAAGAACTGAAACAGAGTGGCGGGTATGCAGTGCTGCTGTGAGGCGAGACTGCCGCTGTCCCCCAGAGGCGGCGGCCAATGGGTGTGGCCCTCGGCGAGAGCCTCCTTCTCCAGGCTCCAGACCACTGCGGTCAACGGCCGCTCATAGCGTCGGGCGTGGGCCAACTGCCGCGCCAACTCCGGCCGTGCGCGGTGCAAGAGTGGGACCCCCGTGGCGTGCGACACTATGGCGGCGGTGCGCAGGATGGTCGCCGTGGACCGCTGTCGGTACCACCACAGCAGCGCGAGGCAACCTAAGCCCCAAGAAGCGAGGATCCACGATAACGGGACGATCTCCATGAACCACCGAACCACTGCAACAGTATGTTCCATAATAGCCTTCTCTCACATCCAACAACGTTCCCCAGGGCTACTACGCCGGTAATTGAAGGACTGGGGAGTGGGAATGATAATAGCCTTGCCTTGGTACGTTGACGTTGTTGAAAATCATACCGAGGAGAGGAGCCCTGGCGCGGCCGAGGATTTTGGTAGCTTCCAGGGTGACTTCTTTGTTCGCCCGTGCGGGGTCATGGACGAGCAGCACGCCGTCCATGCGGGACGCGAGGATCTCCACATCCGGAATCCCCAGCACGATCGGCGCGTCAAAAATCACCAGATCAAACGCTGCTCGTAGCTGCTCAATCAGGTCGTGCATCCGCTCGGTGTGCAGGAGCCGGGCGGCCTGGGCGTCGGTCGTGCCAGCGCGGAGCACTCGCAGATTCGGCAGTGGGGTCGTGTGGACCACCTGTCCCCAGACGGTGCGGCCGCTGAGAATATCAGTGAGTCCCCCCTCCTGGGGGAGATGAAAAGAGCGGTGAAGCGAGGGATGCCGCAGGTCAACATCCACGAGCAAGACCCGGTGCCCTAATTGGGCAAACGACCTGCCGAGGTTCACAGCGGTGGTCGTTTTGCCTTCCGCCGGGACCGCGCTGGTGACCAGCAGGGTTTTCACCGGCGTTGGGGGGGAGAGTTGTATCCGGGTGCGCAGGGTCTGATAGGCCTCGGATACGGCCCCGTCCTCATCCGCCTCGTGTCGTGACTCGTCATGGCGCGGAATGACCCCGAGGAAGGGGATGCGAAGATACCTCTCAACTTCCTCGCCCTTCTTGAAGTTGGGATCAAGGTATTCCTTCAGCAGCGCGAATCCGACACCGATGCCCCCGCCGATGATCAGGCTCGTCAGAATCTTGAAGAGTTTCCCGGTCGGGACCGGATACAGCGGCACCGCAGCGGGCCGGAGTATCCGCACATTGCTCGCTCCCGAAGCTTCGATCAGCGAGAATTCCTTGATCTTTTTCAGGAGGTCAAGATGCATAGTCTGATTGATCGCAAATTCACTCCGTAACTCTCCGTACTCCTCCGCATCACCGGCCTGTTTCATAATGCCGTCTTTTTGGAGAGTTAATTCCTTTGCCAATCGGGTTTCTTTTTCCAGCAGTGCCTGCTGCTCATTGCGCAAACTCTTGATGATGGAATTTTTTATCTCCGCCAATCGCGCACGGAGAGTCACGATCTTGAGATGTTCGGCCTTGTAAATACTCGCGAGATTCTCCAACTGGGAATGGAGTTCTGTATAAGTCTCCTTGAGACTCTTGGTGGTGTCGTAGTGCGAGAGAATGGGAGCATTGAGAAAGTCACTTGCTGATCCATTGGTGAGGGTACTCAGCGACTGCTCTAACGACAGCCGCTCACGTTTGAGAGCCAGGTGCACGGAGTTGAGATCACTAAAGCTCCGCATGGACAACTTGGGAGTATCCTGGTTGAGTTCCAGCAGCCCCTTCGTGTCACGCACATCTTTCAGCGACAACGCCGATACCACCATTTTTTGTTTCAGGGCACTGGCCTCCGCTTGGAGCCAGGACAGAATTTTTCGGGTCTCGTGCAGTTTGGTATCGGCACTGTTTTTCACATACACATCAATGAGCGTGTTCAGATGTTGGGATAGCGCCTGCCGATTATAGCCGACGAGGGTAATATCAATCAGCTTCGTGCCCTCGCGCGGGACCACTGTCAGCGCGTCCTGCAAGGCGGTAATGACCGCGTCGCGGTAGAGCGTGTCCGGGTCGGGTGAGGCGGTGGTGTTCCCGGTGTTGGCCGGGAGGGGGGTTTGGG
>JANMSE010000579.1:0-26437 GCA_031389045.1 Deltaproteobacteria bacterium
TGAGTCTCTGGTGTACGTGAAAGAGCAGCTAGGTCACTACAGCATTCAATTGACCGTGGACACCTACGGACATCTGATCCCAGGGGGAAATAAAGCAGCGGTAGACCGCCTGGACGGGCCCGAACCGGCAACCGTTCGCAATGCCTCCGCAACCGCTCCCCGAAATGGGGTTTCCGAGGAAGACGTAGCCTCTTGATAAAATAGGAGAATTGTTCAGAATGGGAGTCACCGAATCTGGATTTCGTACATCATGCCGAACTTCATTATCGTATCCCTCCTTGGTCCTTTTCGCGGATTATTATTTTTTCTGCATATCGAGAAAACTCGGAAACCCGGTGTGGGCGGACACACCGCCATCGACCACGACCGCTCCGCCGGTAATGAAAGAGGCTTCGTCGGAGGCGAGGAACAGGACGGTGTTGGCGATTTCCTCCGGTTCACCCATGCGACCGAGCGGGTGCACGGCGGCTTGGATGCGACGAAACTCGTTCTCGCGGCCAGGGCCGAGAATCTGCGCGACTCTGGTGTTAATCGCGCCGGGACAGACACAGTTCACGCGAATGTTGTACGTGGCGTTCTCGATCGCCGCCGAGCGAGTCAGATTGATGACGCCAGCTTTCGCCGCGTTATACGACGACAAGCCGTAATCGCCGGCAGTTCCAGAAACCGAAGCGGTGTTGACGATCGTGCCTTTCCCCTGTTTGCGCATGATGGGCAGGCAATACTTCATGCCCAGGAAGGTACTGGTGAGCGTCACGGCCATCACTCGATTCCAGCTTTCCAATGTGGTGTCTTCCAGTGCCCCGACTTCGGCGGCGCCGGCATTATTGAACATCACGTCGAGCCGACCGTATGTATCCAGCGCGAGTTTGATCGTTGCTTGGATGCCTTCCGGGTCAGAGGCATCCATCTTGAGGCACACGGCTTTGCCACCATTGGCGACAATGCCTTTTGTCACTTCTTCGGCCCGTTTGCCGCTGAGGTCGGCAATGACAACCGATGCGCCTTCTTGCGTGAACCGCCGCGCGGTGGCCGCACCAATGCCAGAGCCACCGGCAGTGATGACCGCGACTTTTCCGTCGAATCTTCTTGTCATGTCGTACTCCGTTGTTGAGAGAGTCAGGGGTCGGTTAAAACCTGAAACCCGAAACCTGTTAGTCCTGTCTCGTTTGTCGAAGGGTTAAAGCATCGTTGCCCGCGCTTTACAAGAGTTGGCGTAAGGTCGGGGCGTGGCGGGGAAGGGGCACGAGTGCCGGCGAGAGCGGATCTGCTTCAACGACCAAGGCGGGGAATCACTTCAGGTGAGAGCGGTGCGATCTTTCTGATGGCGATTCCGACTTTCAGCGCCGTCGCTCGCGATGGGAAGGGGCCCAGGACGACTTGATTCCATATTGTCGCGGACTCGCCAATTTGCGTGATCATCGCGGGATAGCCGTTGTGGCGGAGCAGGCGGACCACCCGCCGCGCATCATCGTAGGCGCGGAAAGCCGCTACTTGGAGTCGGTATTGGTCCTGACTCGCGGGACGTGACGACGGAAGCGCTGGCTTCTCTGTCGTCGTACCCAATAGAGGAGCGGGGACACTGAGGGTTGCCACATCGACGATCGGCAGCGGTTGGGGTTGCGGTGTAAGGACAAGGGGAGACGTCGTGACCGCGTGCGCTGGTGTCGGAGCGATTGGTGGAAGCGTGGGGGTGGTCGAGGCGAGAGTCCCCTGTCCTGGCGCTGGGGTCGGTAGCACTGGCAGGTCGGGAACCCGTGAGGCGAGATTCCGGCCCAAATCGTCGATCGCCCGTTTCATCTGAGTTTCCGAGAGGTTCATCCAGGTTTTTATGACATCCGGCACGATGGAGAGAGGCGAGAGCGGAACGCCGGCCTCACGAAACTTCGTGGCATACGACTCCTGCACGAGAGGGTGCCCGGTGGCGACATCAACCAAACGAATTTCCGCCGCGACCGTGAGTTGAGAGTACAACGCGAGATACAAACGACCGGCGTCCGTCACCTCGCCATACAGCAACGCATCACACCCGATCGCGTGTCCAATCTGCTGAGGAGCGAAGTTCCGCTACACCAAAATGGTGCGTGAGGGAATGTCAAAGGGGAGGGCGGCGAGCGAGTGTCCGCTTGTCGAATGTCAAACAAGTGCGCTACAGTGCGCGAACCGCGCCGACAAAGGAGGGTCTTCGCATGTCGTATGATCTGCTGATTAAGAATGGGTTTCTGGTTGATGGTTCCGGGACGCCTGGGTATTACGGCGACCTTGCGATTAGTGAGGGCAAGATCGCTGCTATGGGGAAGCTCGAAGGTGCGGCCAAGGAAGTGATTGACGCTCGTCACTTGGTCGTCACGCCGGGGTTCGTGGATGTGCACACCCACTATGATGCGCAGTTGTTTTGGGACCCGCTTGCCACGCCGAGTTGCTGGCATGGGTTCACCAGCGTCTTTATGACGAACTGCGGCTTTGGCCTCGCCCCCTGTAAGCCGCAAGATCGCGATTACATCACCCGCATGTTGGTCAAAGTCGAAGGCATGCCGCTTGAAAGTCTCAAGGCTGGGGTGTCGTGGAACTGGGAAAGCTATGGTGAATACCTCAATGCTCTCGACCAGCGCCTGGGTGTCAATGTGATGGCGTTAGCACCCCATTCCACCATCCGTTACCACGTGATGGGCGACGCAGCCCGTAAACGCGAGGCCACTGCCGCTGAAATCCAGGCAATGCAAGCGGTTGTCGTCGAGTGTATCAAAGCTGGAGCCTTCGGATTTTCTTCCTCCTATGGTCCAGTGCATTTCGATGGGGAAGGGCTGCCGGTGCCCAGTCGCTCGGCGAGTCAGGATGAAACCGTCGCCCTCGCGCGTACCCTGAAAGATTTTCATCGTGGCACAATCTGTGTGATTCCTCCGGGCATCCCGAAGATCGGCATGGAAGACATGACGTACATGAAGCGGCTGTCACAGGAGAGTGGACGTCCGGTGGTGTGGAATCTGCTGACACAAACGTGGGATTCGCCCAATCACTGGCGCAAGGTGTTGGAGTGGACCGCCGAGGCCTTTCGTGAAGGCGCTCGTGTGCATCCGCTCTCGTTGTGTGAACGCTTTGACATTACCTTCACGATGCGAGGCGCGGTGTTTGAGGACCTGCCGGCGTGGAAGTCGGCCATCACCGGTTCACGGTCCCAGAAAATCGCGAATCTTTCCAACCCAGAGATTCGCGCCGCCATGCAACGAGACCTCGATGATCCAGCGCCAAAGGTGTTCTCCAAACGGATGCAAGATGTCCTCGTGAGCATCGTGCGCCAAGATGAGCACAAGGAGTTAGTCGGCAAGAACATGGTGGAGCTTGGCCGGATGTGGAATAAGACGCCACTCGAAGCGCTGCTTGATCTCGCCATCGCCGAAAATCTTGACACGCAATTCCTCATCCACGGGTTCGCCAACGGTGACGAGGATGCGGTCCGTGCCCTAGCGACCGATCCGTACGTGTTGACTGGCGGCTCGGATGGCGGCGCGCATGTCGCGTTTCTCTGTCAGGTCACCTATTCCAGCTATCTGCTCAGCCACTGGGTGCGCGAGAAAAAGGCGCTCACGTTGGAACAAGCCGTGCGGAGGCTGACCTTTGACCCGGCCTCGCTGTTGGGGATTCCTCACCGCGGGTTGTTGAAACCTGGGATGGCCGCGGACATCACCATCTTCGATCCCGACAAGGTGCAGGCCAAGGAAAAGGAGTTCGTGAACGATTTACCCGGTGGAGCGTCACGTCTCATCGCTCGGTCCGAGGGGTATCGCTACACGATAGTCAACGGGCAGCCACTGCTCCGCGATGGCGAACCAACCGGCGCGTATCCTGGCCGGGTGCTGCGGAGCTACGAGAACTAGGGGCTAGAAACTGGGGGTGAGGGGCTGAAGAGCTGGGGGCTAGGGGTTAGGGGCTAGGGGACAAGGGGAACAACACCGGATCTCCTTTTTCCCACTTTCGGTTTTTGTTTCTCACCTAACCTCAAGCCTCAGACCTGCTTTTGGTCCTCACCCAGCCCCGAGCCCCCAACCCCGAGCCCCTCAGTCCCCCAACCCCCAGCTCCCAGGCTATGCTGAAACACACCTTCCAACACCTGCACGGAATTGGCGAGAAAACCGAAAAGCGCCTGTGGGCCAATGGGATTACGACGTGGGAAGAGTTTCTCCACGCACCCGAACAGACGGGGCTTCCCCCGTGGCTGCGTGACCTGGCCTGCCGTGAGTTGGAACAGTCGCTCGCCGCGCTTGCGTGCCGTGACGCGCAATACTTTTCCGCCCGTCTTGCCGCGGCGGCGCAATGGCGGCTGTATCCAGAATTCGGCCAACGGATCGGCTATCTGGACATTGAAACAACGGGCCTCGCGGTTGATGCCTCGGCGCTCACCGTGATTGGCATTTATGATGGCATGCACCCGCGGGTGTATGTTCAGGGGAAGAATCTCGCTGACTTTGTCGCCGCCATCGCTGAATTTACACTCTTAGTGACCTACAACGGCAAGGGGTTCGATCTTCCTGTTTTGCGCCGGGCGTTTAATCTTCCTCTCGCGCATGCCCATATCGACCTCCGGTCTCCGCTCGCGACCTTGGGGTACAAAGGCGGGCTCAAGAAAATCGAGCGCGCGGTCGGTCTGGAACGCGAAGGGCCGCTGGCGCTGCTCGATGGGTGGGGGGCGGTGCTCTTGTGGCAGTATTATGAAGCTGGGGAAGTCGAGGCACTCGACACCTTGATTCGTTACAATCTGGAAGATGTCATTCACCTCCCGGCACTGCTCGCGCTGGTCTACAATACGCGCGTGCAACAGTTACCGTTTCCGGTTGCGCCGGTGCACTTTCCCGCGCCGCCTCCTCTGCCATTTGAGTTTAGTGAACGGCTCATCTATCGCGCGCTGGCCGACATGGGTCGCCTGGAGAACGGCGAGAAGAAAGAAGTCGCGCTTATCAATGGTGACGAGCAAATTCGGTGATGGCGGAGAGGGCTAGGGTGAGGGGGATACAGAAAGCTCCCTTCCCTCACTACGTCAACAGATTCCCCTCTTTTCTCATCACCGCCTGGCTGCCCGCGACAATGTCCACGCTGTTGCCAGCCATCCCATTGCTTACCACAAAAGCCTGCTCGGACGGACCATCGACAACATTGCCAACCACACGGGCGGTGACAGCATTCTGTCGCGGGGTACTCTTGGCCGTGCCCCCGGCGCCTTGGAGGACCACGGCCGGTGTGCCGCCACTGAAGGTATTGCGCGAGACACTCGCGGTGACGCGGTTTCCTTCCGTCTGTACATTGTCGCCACCAACAGCCCCAATAAGGCGAATGGCATTCTTGCTCCAGTTGGCGATACGATTCCCGTCGAGCGTGACGAGACAGTGGTTCCGTTGCGCTTCCCCAATACCACCTTGAATCAACACCCCAATCGGGCTGGCTGAAATCGTATTATCGCTGAGCATGGCGGTGACCGTCGCTTCTTGTGGCACCGGCTCAGCCAGAGGAACCGCGGTCAGTATACCGATCCCGAACTGCTTATTGCCGCGGAGGATGTTCTCGGTCGCGACGATGTCCAACCGGTTTCGTCTTGGACCGAAAGAGCCAGAGAACAGCAGCCCACCACGCTCACTGTCTTCAATCGTATTGCGCTGAATGGTCGCGCGAAACGACACCGCGTCCGGCTCGGGAAAGAAGCAGATGAATGCGATCCCATCGGCGAAACAGGCGCGCATGCGGTTGTCGCTAACGAGGAGGCGATTCCGCTGTCCGTGCCGCGCCTCGGCGAAGATGTGATGTCCTTGCCGCGCGCCCACGCCGCGGGGGAGGGTGGGCTCGAAGCGCTGGCGACCGTTCTCGAAAAATTCACAACGTGTCACCACGGCCTCGGTCACCCCGCACAGATACAAGCCGTGATCTCCGTGACGAGAGAGGGTACAGTTGGAGACGCTGACCGTGGTCCCCACCGGAGCCCCAATCCCATGTCCACCACCATTGGTGATGGTCAGGCCGGACACCCACACTCCATCCGCCAACTCCATCACGGCCATATCGGTGCGGATGGGATTGAACGACGGGGCGAATTGTCCTTCGCCGTCAATGATGCAGGCATCCTTGCTTGCTCCAAGGACGGTGACCTGCGCGGGAATTTTGAGGGGTAATTGCTCGCCAGAGCGCGTTGGTGAATAGACGCCTGGACCAACCAGCACCGTATCTCCCGCGGTCGCCAGCGCCAGTGCCTGGGTCAGTGAAGCAGCCTCGGCTTGTGGGTCCGTCGGGTGAACAACGATAGTACGCATCACGGCCTCCTTTCCCCGGTTCGGAGGGGACGGCAAAAAAAAGGCCCGAATGCTGCCATTCGGGCCAGGGCTCAAGACGGCGGGGTTCCCACAACTCCGGACGTCTCCATGCGCCCGCAGCCTAGCGAACTCCATTCTCAGGGTCAAGACCTTTTCCTCACAAATTGATTGATTCTTCACAAAAAAACCGGTGACAGCGTTTGCAAAAAAGTAAAACAGCCTGCTACTTTACACGCGGTCATTTCAACAACAGCATTTTAAGTCGATGAACTCTCCGCCTTCATTAGACTTTTTTTTCAAAAAACTTTTCTCAAATGACATTTTTCGCTTGACACGCTTTTTTCTCTTTGCTAGAAACCGGTTTGAAAAGAGTTCCGCCTAGGGCTCGTTGTCCGTAGTAGGGGTTCCCAAACCATGACAAGTCCCTGGAGGACACGAAGGCTGGCAGTACCCCCTTCGTCCCGGCCAGGTGCTTGATTACTTCAGGAGGTCACTATGGCAGCAAAGAAAGCCGCGGCCAAGAAGCCGGCTAAAAAAGCCACAAAAAAGAAATAACGCCTGTTAACCGCAGTTAGTCCTTAGGCGGAGGACTCAAAGAAAAGGCCCTTGAGACAAGGGCCTTTTCTTTTTTCCCACTTCCGCGTATCTGAACTCCTGCAACAAGGAGGGCAGACATGGCCAACGATCCCACAGAGATTCTTCCGCGGATTAAAGTCTCCAGCGCCTACCCAGGCGAGTGGTACATCGTCGAAGTCGATGGTGGGGAAGGGGCGATGGCGATGGAACTACGCCGTCCCGTCGGGTCCGAATCCTCGGATCAATTCCATTTACAGATCAAAACTCCGATTCAGCGTTTTGACGTGCAGAGCACCAAACCCGGTGGTAGCGCTCATACGCATGAAGGCGTCGAATCGGCTCACCTGACGTTCACCGGCCCGACCACCGCGTGGCCGGACTTTGTCCGTTGCATTCAAGCGATTGCCAGCATTTTCGATCACATGGCCACGACCCCGCTTGATCGCGAGCAAGTGCGCGAACATTTTTTCAAGAACAAAAAATAGGCGGACCGCATGATTCTGACACATCACGGCATCACCCCCCAGATCAGCTCCAGTGCCTACGTTCAGCAAAGTGCCCACATCATTGGTGATGTGCATATCGGCGAGGAATCGAGTGTATGGTTCAACGCGGTTGTTCGGGGCGATGTTTGTTACATTCGCATCGGCAACCGCGTCAATATCCAAGATAACGCGACGATTCACGTCTTCAGTGGCGGGATCCCCACGATTCTTGGCGATGGTGTGTCGATCGCCCACAATGTCGTCGCGCATGCGTGCACGATCCATGCGTTTACCCTGGTCGGCATGGGCGCGATTGTCCTGGATGGCGCGGAAATTGGCGAAGAATGCTTGATTGGAGCCGGGGCCGTGGTCGCGCCACGCAGTAAAATCCCACCACGATCCCTTGTTCTGGGAAATCCCGCGAAAGTCGTTCGTGCACTGACCGCCGACGACATCGAACGGCTCCATAAAACCGCCGAGAATTACGTTCGTTTCTCGCGCGAGTATATTGAGCAGGAGATTCGGTAATCTTCCCACCGCTGTCTTGAAGGACGAAGGAATTTTCCCTTGACAAGGGAGAAAATTCCAGCCTATCCTCACTCGCAAAAGGAGGGTGGTATGGCAGCAGTCACAAAGGCGGAAGTCGCGGCTCCCATACCTTCCTTTACGAAAGACGTAAGAAAAGAGCAAATCTCATGGACGTTTCTCGGCGAAGAGACCATAAACCGCCAATTGGAAGACTCATATTGCTCGTGTTCCTGAGCGTGGTGGGGCAGAGCTGTTCGCGAGCACCAACCGCCCTGAGCGAGGAGGAGTTCCTCAAGGTCTTGGTCAAGGTTAACCACGTTGGGCCGTTAAATTTTCGGCGTGATGTTTGGCCTTCGTTGAAGGATACGACGATTACCTATTGTGGCCAACTTGAGGAGGTCAAGACCGAGGACACGGATACTCTTCTGGTCGTCAGGGTGGATAAGACATCTGGAGGCGAAAAACTCCCCTGGTCGTTGGAAGGCAAATCCTCTTCCCCTGATGTCGCACGCTCGTATCAACCAGGAGAACCGCTCTGTATGACAGGGACCATCACGAGTTTCTCGCAAGTCCAGGAAAACGTCTACCGGGGATATGTGAAGATTGTGTCGGTGTCCAAATCTTCAACCTCCTGAGGACAACTTCCAGGGCCTCTCGGGCACTGTTACACACTGTTACAATCCGTTACCAAACCGAGAAGACTCACGACGTGTGACCGATTATGGTGAAGAGAACATTTTCACCACAAGGAGGTCTGTTATGAAGCGTAAAGTCTTTTCAATCGTCGCCGGAGTGGTCGCGGTGGTCGGTCTCCTCTTCTGGGGGGTTGGCCACGCCCACCGGTCACCCGAGCGCAGGATGGCCTGGATCGCCAAACGCCTCAATCTTGATGAGCAACAGAAGCTCAAGCTCGAAGCGGTACACGAGGCGATGCGTCAAGCACGGGAACAGTTCCATCAGGAGCGAGCGGAACTCTTCGAGGACATCGCCGCGCAGATTCAGAGCGAGCGACTCGACGAAGCCAAACTGCTCCAACTCCTTGAGCAACGTCAAAGGGTGATGAGCCAGGTGGCTCCCCAGGTCATCGCCACGGTGGCTGAACTGCATGCGAGCTTGACGCCTGAACAGAAAGCCAAGGCGGTTGAGCACCTGGAACATTTCAAGGATAGAATGGGGCGACATGACCACCATTCTCATCATTGATGATGACCGCGGACTCAACGAACTGCTCACGACCTATCTTCAGCAATTCCCGCTCACAGGTTGTGAATCTCCTATATGGCCCCGGAGGCGGACAGCGGGAAGGGGAGGAGAGCCCCGCCGGGGCAGTTGGGCGACGATTTGGCCCTGGCGGCTTCCAGGGGAGCAGAGGGAAAGCCCGCCCTCGCGGGTTCCAGGCAAGCCTCTCCCGCAGTGGGCGAACCACGGAAATGAGGGGGGAGCGGCAGTCACCGGCACCAGCCGGCACTCACGAGGAATCCAGAGCCAGCGTGGGGAAGTTTTTCTTGACGCCATAAAAGAGCGTTTCCCACAGGTGGCGCATGGAGGTCAAGGCGTAGTCGTAGAACACCGCCCGCATGCGTTCCCACAGCAGGCGGTGGCTCCCCAGCTGCGCCCGCACCGCCTGGAACAACGCGCAGCAGAGCTGCTGAATCTGATCCACCAAGAACGCCAGCATCATCAGGAGCGCGAAGAGGACCGAGAGATTTTGCGTGCCATGCCCGTAGTTATGCGCGAAGTGATAGCCCTGATTTTTGAGGGTGTTGAACGTTTCATTTTCGATCTTCCACCGGGCGCGTCCGCCCCGCATGAGGGTATACACATTGCGGGTGCTCACCCGTAGGTCGGTTACCCAACTGAAGTGCTGGGTGGTCTGCGCGCCGATTTCCCAGTACTCAAGGAAGTTGACCCGGACCTCGGCATGCGACTCATTGAGCGGCACGTCATTGAGAAAGCGGAAGCGGTGCACCACCCCGGCGGCGCGATCCGCGCGCTCATAGGTGGTGACCCGCCCCGCGTCTTGGGCCGCCTGGACCTGCTGGAACAGATAGGCATGATCGCCTTCCTTGACGCCGAGGATATAGTGACACCCATACTCGTGCAGGGTCTCGATATGCGGGGCATTGGAACTCAAGCTATCTTCGGTCACGATCATGGGCAGGTGGGGGGGGTCGTGGCGCAACTGCGCAATCAGCCGTTTGGTGGCGTTGCGTTCACAGTCATTTTTCGCCGTGCCATCTTGCTTGACAATGGGTTCGGGCATGAGGGGAATGACGGTGCGACAGTCGGGATGGATCAGCGCGGCGCCCACCATCTGGTGGGAATAGGTAATGGACCCATTGCGATGGACTTTTTGCAGACACGCGGCACAGTGCATCGTCTTGGAGGAAAAATACCCGGTGCCATCCAGGGCCACTAAATAGTGCCCGTCGATAAACGTCAAGGATTCCAGTGCCTTGCCGCGCTGGAGGTGGCGAAAGAGGCGAGTGAACACCGGGCCCAGGGCGGCCGGCGCCACGGGATCGAGAATCTCGCGCATCGCGGTGTCACAGGGCACCCGCTTGATCCCATAGATCGTGTGCAGATTGCCTTCCGTGCGCTGGTGGTCGAACGCCAGCAGGGACGGCGCCTTGAGGGCATACAAAGCGAACGCCGCCATGAGCGCATCGGGTAACGGAATCTCCGGATGGCTCAGGCGATGATCGGGGATGGTCGCAAAGCCGCGTCGGACCTCGGCCACGAGGGCATCGGCCGACAAATGCTTCCGGCCTTTGGGCGCAATCCTCGCCATGGACACCTCCTCCAGACAGATGGGATGGTCTCTCCGCACGCGATTTTCGCATGGCGGTTTACGAAAAGCTAACCCCAATCTCCCCGTCTTTACTGGGGTCGAGCGCTATCCGGGAATTGCTGACCTATCTTGCTCAAATGATCGTGACGGAGCACTCGGATAGATTGCCGTGGAATTGGCGTTGCGTGGCGGTTCCCCCCACAGGCGAATCAAGCGCAACACGGACCGTCCGCAAAGCGGACACAAGCGAGGCCACTCCCTCTCTACTAATAGATGGGACTGGGCGCGGGAGCCTCTCTACTAATAGATAGGAGATGAGGCATCTGCTAATAGATAGGACCATCCACTAATAGATGGGCCCATCTATTGGTGGAGAGGGTAGATGCGGTTCAATTAGCGTTAGACCCAACTGAGACGAGGTCCACGAACTTGAAGAAGCTCGAAAGGATGCTGGTGCTCTCATTCGAGCACGCCCTCCAGCCCCACGAGGACGCGACCCACCTACGCCCTCTCGGTGATCGATACGGAGAGAATCGGCAAGGTGACTATTCGCGTCACTCAGTAAAGCCGTCATCGCAAGCTACCTCACAAAGACTAGTCCACCTGAGGGAAATCATGAAGCTTTTCAAAGCGAAGGAATTCATACGGCTCGCTAGGTTGTTGGAAATGTTGGCCATGAAAAGCCTCTTGCCTGCAAACTGGCTTGCGATAAAGCGGTCTACAGCAGGCCACCCGAACGAATTAGTAGGCGAGGAGCGCAGAACTGGAATGAATGAGTTCCTTTCCGACGTCGAAAAAGAGTGCATTGAGTTAGGATTGACTACTTCCGTTCTCACGATTCCAAAGATGCGGCGATTGCTCGCCCGACCCAATTGCGAGTTTAGGGAGGTTTATCCTGTAGCAGTAGAGCTTCAAGGACGGCTAGAGGACGAAGCGCATGCGATGACTCTTCTCGCACTTAGCACAGAGGAGGCGGACTACTACAGCAACCCCCGGAAGGGTTGGGATGTAGTCATTGACCGATTCCCAGATACGGTCACTGACATCGAAGAGGCTCGGAAATGCTTTGCATTATCAAGATACGCTGCGACAGTATTTCACACGTTGCAAGTAGTTGAGGTGGGGCTGATAGAGCTTGGGAAGTTCATCAAAGTAAATGATCCGAAATCTGGCTGGACTGCGGTAGCGAATGAACTTAAGAAGATTGTGGCAAAAAAGTATGAGGACCGTACAGATTTCGAAAGGCAACATTTCGAACTTCTTGAGCAGGTTCAGGGAACCGTAGAGGCACTGAAAAATGCGTGGCGGAACAAAGTCAGCCACGCTCAAGGAAGGCTTATCCTTATGACCAAGGACTTTAGTCCCGAGGTAGCGGAAGAAATCCTGTATGCATCACGCTCCTTCATGAGGCGGCTAGCCACCGATCTGCCAACCGCACCATTGAGGTCTGATCTGTGACACGGGGGTCTAATAACCCATTGCACCGTATTGCCGCCCGCTTACGGTTCTGAGAGAACCCAGAAGGTCTCGGTTTGGGTGGCAAACGGTGACTGGCAGCGTTAGGCTGTTCCCTCATCACCTTGCTATCAGCAAGCCGGATAGATAGGCTTTCACCATGAGTACCATGCAAGAAATTCAGACGGCTGTAAGCGAGTTGTCCCTTGACGAAATCTCGGTGTTCCGTGCTTGGTTCGTCGAGTTCGATGCCAAAGTGTGGGATCAAGAGTTTGCGCAGGATGTTGCCGCAGGACGGCTTGAGGCGTTAGCCGCAGAGGCGCTGCGAGACCTACGCGAGGGGCGGTGTACTGACCGGTGAGGCATCGCGCGAATCCAAAATTCTGACAATTTTATCATACGCTGCCCTCTGAGATACAGAAGCTAGCGGATGAAAACTATCAACTCCTTGAACAAGACTCTTCTCATCCGTCGCTGCACTTCAAGAAAGTCGGCAAGTTCTGGTCTGTCCGGGTAGGGAGTCATCACCGTGCCTTGGCAGTGGAAGAGGGAGCTGACGTAGTGTGGTTCTGGATTGGGCGACACGACGAATATGAACGGCTCATTGACAAGCGTCGCTGAGGACCGGCACAGCCTAACCCACCGCTGCACCGTAGCGCCGCCCGCGAGCGACTCTGCGGAAAGCGAAAGGGCACGGGGGCGGCTCGCGGTGAGCGGGGGCGTTAGGCGAGTTTCGGTTGTCATCGGGGGTCCGCCTTAATGACCAGGCAACGTCCGCTATTCCCCCAGCGGAGCGTCTCGACAAGAAGGCATCACGGAAGTTGGGCGTCAGAATTCACGAGAAGCGGTTCTCCTCGCGTTCCCCCAAAATCCGCGTAGCCGTTTCCAAATCCTTCACCGTGTCCACATCAATCGCGCATTCCGCGAACGGCATTGGCACTACGTCCACACTGGCCCCTAGCACGCGCGCGACTCGTGGAATCGCCGTGGCCAAATCCAACCGCCGCAATGCGAGCAGGACAAGCGTCGTTAACCCAAACGTGCTGATGAGTCGCCACGGACGCTTGCGAAATTGTCCAGCATGATGCCAAAACGCGGCGGCCGCCGCCGCGCGGGGCGTGCGTAGCGCAAACAGATTCGTGCCGCAAAAACTTTCGCCGCGCAACGGAATGAATGACCGTTTCGAGTCTGGATACCGCGCACGAAAGAATGATTCCGCGACCACGCCAACCACGACATCCGCCGCGCTCGCCGCCACCGCGGTGCAAAAATGTCCAGCCATCTTCGCCGTGAGAAGCGGATGATCGGCGGTCGTCACAATCAACGGCTCAGGCACGGGTTGGCTGGTGAAATACTGTAAGACACTCTCGCTGGGAGACCGCCCCTGTGTGTGATGCACGCGCACCACGCCAGCCTCGACCAACGGGCGTATCTCAGCCAGGCTGTCGAGAATCGTCGGATCGTCGAGACTGATGACAATGCGTGAGATGCTCGGCACGGCGCGCAGACTGCGCACAACACGGACGATCATGGGTACGCCCGCGATAGGCACGAGAATCTTGTGACTCACCCCGGCATGTTGCGCGACCGGGTCGGTCGGACCACGGCGCCCAGCTAAGAGAAGAACGGTAAACGAAGGGGGAGCGAGTTCCGTGTTCATGGTGCGCGTCTTCTCCTCAGGCTTTTCACAATACGAAGTCTCCCGCCCACAGGCGCGTCAAGAAATCGCGCCACGGCAGAATCAGAATCGGACCATACTGATCGCGGAGTTCGCGTGGGTGGGGGTCCAGCGACACCACCACACGCTGCTTGACCGATCCCTCTTCCTGGAGCACGGTGAGCGACCGCAACTCGGCCTCATGCACACGAGCCGTGGCTTTCACTTCCAGCGCCAACACGCGGTCGTTCACGACAAAATCCACTTCTTGCCCAGTACTGGTGCGCCAATAGCGAAGGTCGAGGTCCGGGGCGCGATAGGCGCGATAGGCGAGAAGTTCCATGAACATGTAGTGCTCGAACCCTTTGCCAAATTCCGGCGTGCCAATATGTGGGGTCCGCCGCGTGAGATAATTCGCCACGCCAACATCAAACAAATAGAACTTTTCGGTTTGGATCAGCCGGCGCCGCGTACTCCGCGCCCAGGGCCGCAGACGATACCCCAGCAACGTGTCTTCGAGTATCTCGAAATACCCGCGCACGACTTTCGCCGATACCCCCACCTCACGGGCCACATTGGTGTAGTTCAACAGCTCACTACTCGTGAGGGCCGCTACCCGTAAGAATTCGGAGAACGCCGGAAGGTTCGACACCGTTCCTTCCGCGATAATCTCCTCACGCAAGTAATCGCTGACGTAGGCACGGAGGTCTTCAAGCGGCGCGGAGGACAAAAAATGCGGCGGTAAAAGCCCGCTGACCATCATGCGTTCAAGGTCGATATCCTCCACTTCGACAAAACAGAGCGGTTGCATCTCCCGTCGCCACGCGCGTCCGGCCAGGAGGTTCGCATGTCCGCGCCTGAGCTTACGCGCGCTGGAGCCAGTCAACAGAAACGTCCGGGCGCGGTTCTCAATCAACCAATGCACCTCATCCAACAACGCGGGAACCTTTTGGATTTCATCAATCACGATGAGACCAGGATTCTGGGGGGAAGCTGTTATGCCAAACCGTTCGCGCAAGAGAGCTGGGCGTGCGGCGTATTCCGCCAAGGTGTCGGTCTTGAGCAGATCAATGACCGTGGCATCGGGAAGCGACTGTCGAATCCAAAAGCTCTTCCCCGTCTTTCTGGGTCCCCACAAAAACACCGAATGTGTCGACAAATCAGGCATCTGGAGCGCTCGTGAGATTATCTTCCCCATGAGGGCATTATATCCAGATAATCTTCCCTCACAAGGCGGAATATCCTAAAACCCCGTGACGAACGCGCGCGGCAAAATCCACGAGGTGGGTTGACGCTGCATAAGGCGACACATACCCTCGCCAGCAAAATCTTCAGTTTCTCTTTTGACTATGCATATATGGATTGACGCCACACGCCCAACGAGCACCCTCTCAATGTTCGGGATGACGCTGCTCGAACGCCAACTCCGCACCATCAAGGAAGCGGGTCTACACCCAACCACCATCTCGGTCCTCCTCGCTCCGGGAAGCGATCCCCCGTCCTCGCTCCCTGACCGTCTCACGCGCGAGCTGCCGTTACAGTGGTCCAATACTGGCGGATCGTTATGTGACCATCTCACGCAGTCGCTCCAGCAAAAACCCGACACCCCGCTCTTGGCGCTTGAAGCGGACGCGGTCGTGGATGCCCGACTCTTACGCCATATCGGAGCGCAATCCGGTTCTCTGGCGGCACGTGGAGGTGAAGGAACGGAACGGACGGCGGTCCTCCGTCTTGAGTCTGGCGTTACTCTCGCCGGGCCTTCCGACGCGTCACTGCGCGAACTCGCTGACGCGAGTCTCTCGCAAGGAACACTACGGGAGTTGCCCCTACAAGAAGTCCCAACTCACATCAGAGAGCTACGCCGCGATTTGCCGCCCAACCTGTTTCGCGTGACCGATGCCGCGAAACGGGACGAAACCGAGCGATTCCTTTTTCAGTCCAACTACAAGGGTTCGACCGATTTCTTCACCAAGTATGTCTATCCGCCGCTGGTCTGGCGCATGGTGCGCCCCCTCGCTCGCTGGCGCGTCCATCCCAATGTTGTCACCTTCATTAGTATTGTCTTGACGCTCTGGGCGGTGCCTCTTTTCGCCCAAGGGCAATGGGTGGCGGGTCTCCTCATGGCGTACTCCATGAGCGTCTTGGATTCAGTGGATGGTAAGTTGGCCCGTTTGACCTTTCGCTCCTCGTGGTGGGGCAATATCCTCGACCACGGACTTGATCTGATCCACCCGCCGCTGTGGTATTTCGGCTGGGCGTGGGCACTTGGTGGAGGCACTATCGATGCCCCTATTTTCCAGGCCGCGATCTGGATGGTGGTCTTCTATTTTCTTGACCGGCTGGTCGTGCGACTGTTCACCGCTCGCACCGATCGCTCGCTGCACAGTTACACCCCACTCGACGTACAACTGCGCACCTATATCTCGCGGCGCAACATTAACCTGCCGCTCTTCACCGTGGGATTGCTGCTCGGTATTCCCAGTCTCACGTTCGTCGTGATCGTGCTCTGGCAGTTCGCGACCCTCATCTATCATTACACCCGGCTCGTGCAGTTCTGGGATGTGAAGACGACGGGAGACCGAGGACCGAAGACCGGGGATTCAGGACTGAGTAACGAGTAGCGAGCATTCCGTGCGTTGTATGAATTTCTCTTTCCGTTCCCCGTCCCCCGTTCCCTGTCCCCCGTCCCCCGTATGAGCCCCACCATGCGATTGTTAATCGTCTTTGCCCGCATGTACCCCTGGCGTGGGCTGGGGATGCTCGGCTGCCTGCTGTTGGCGGCGGTAGCGGAAGGCATCGGACTCTCCACCCTCCTGCCCTTGTTGAGTCTCGCCACGGAAGCGGACATTGGCACATCGCCCGCGCCTAGCCACAAACAATCACAATTAGAGCAGACGATCCGAACACTCCTGGCCACGGTGAATCTCCATCCCACCATCGGCCTGCTCCTACTCCTGGTGGTCCTGAGCATGATCCTCAAAGCGAGCTTGGTGCTGCTCGCGCAGAGGCAGGTGGGCTACACGGTCGCGCAGGTGGCTACCGACCTCCGCTTGGGACTGATTCGCGCGATTTTGGCGGCCCGGTGGGGATTCTTCGTCAGCCAACCCGCGGGCACCTTCGCCAATGCGTTCACCACCGAAACCTCGCGAGCCGCGCACGCCTATCAGTCCGGGGCCACGATTGTCGCGGCCTCGGTTGAGACACTCTTGTACGTCGGCATTGCGCTCGCGGTCTCCTGGCAAGCCACGCTGGTCGCTGTCATCGCTGGCGTGTGCATTGTCTCCATGCTCCATCGCTTCGTGCGCATGACACGTCACGCCGGCAAGCGGCAAACGTTATCGCTCAAGGCCCTGCTAGGGCGACTCGCCGACATGCTGTACGCCGTCAAGGCACTCAAGGCGATGGCCAAGGAAACGCAAGTGTCACTCTTGCTCGAAAAAGAGACCCGCCGTCTGAATCGCGCCCTCCGCCGCGAGGTGTTCAGCAAGGAAGTGCTCAAGGCGCTGCAAGAACCGATCATCGTCTCCACCCTCGCGGCTGGCATGTACGTCGCGCTCACCTACTGGGCGGTCCCACTGAAGACGCTGATCTTGATGGCGTTGTTGTTCGGGCGTGCCCTCGCCAGTTTCAGCAAAGTCCAAAAGCAGTACCAACAAATGGTGACGGGCGAGAGCGCGTTCTGGTCATTGCAAGAGACGATCACCCGATCCCACGCCGCGCGCGAACCGGCCTTGGGCACAACCCTCCCCGTCGCACGTCGGGACATCACGCTCCGAGATGTGAGCTTTTCCTATGACGAGCATCGCGTGTTACGGGACGTTTCCCTCACCATTCCCACCGGCCAGATGACGGCGATTATCGGCCCGTCGGGTGCGGGCAAGACCTCGATTGTTGATCTCATCGTGGGTCTAGTGCGACCACAGGCCGGTGATGTCTGGCTCGACGACACGCCACTCGCCGACATCGACATTACCGCGTGGCGGCAGCGGGTGGGCTATGTGCCACAAGAAACGCTGCTGCTCCATGACAGTGTCTTCGTGAATATCACGCTGGGAGAGTTGGGCATCACGGAAGCGGACGTTGAAAGAGCGCTCCGGGCCGCCGAGGCGTGGGATTTTATCGTCGCGCTGCCGGAAGGCATCCACACTCCGGTCGGAGAACGAGGCTCACGTTTTTCCGGCGGACAACGACAACGCATCGCCATTGCCCGCGCCTTAGTGCATAAGCCGCACCTCCTGATTCTCGACGAAGCCACGGCTTCACTGGACCCAGTGAGTGAAGCCACGATATGTGAAACAGTGCGCAAACTGCGGGGAACGACGACGATCCTGGCCGTTACTCATCAGCCCGCTTTGTTGGACGTTGCTGATCGGGTCTATCGACTGGAGCAGGGCGCGGTTCAGCAGCAGGTGCTGCCGCGACAAGCGGGGAATGAAGCGACGATGCGGGTGGCGTAAGTCGCGCGGAGTTCATTCACAGACAATCCGTCCTTCATCTCTTGCGTTATGGAGTGAACTTTGTGAATATGGCCGCCCTCCTTGATGGCGCGCCGGTGGTGGAATTCTACGAGAAGATCGCGTCGTAAGAAGACTGGAGACCGGGGACGGGGGATCGGGAATGGGAGCCAGATAGAAGTACCGAATGAGTTCCCCTTGTTTCTCCCCTTCGTCCCTTCCCCCACCACACGAGGCCTCTTTTTGTGATTGAGCGAGAACATCTATTTATCCTCATAACGCTCCTGGTGCTTTCCGGCCTTGCGTGGGTGGTGACCGTCCATGAAGCAGGCGGTATGGGCTGGGGGATGTTCACCTGTAGCATGACGATGGGCACTCCGTTTTCCGTGAGCAACGGGGTTCTCTACATCGTGCTTTGGGGCGTAATGATGGTCGCGATGATGCTTCCGGCCATGACTCCGATCGTCGGGCTGTTCGGCACCATCGCCAAACGAAAGCGGGAGCAAGGACTTCCCTTTACGCCAGCCTGGGTGTTTCTTGCCGGGTACGTCACGTTGTGGACACTCACGGGCATCCTTGGCTACGCGGCGGATATCGCGATTCAATCGTTGCCAGCGCAATTCCCAGCATTGCGTTGGTACGGCATGGTGATTGGCGGGCTGACGCTCATTGGCGCGGGCATCTACCAGCTCACGCCGTTGAAATACCTCTGCTTGTCACAATGCCGCTCGCCGCTCGGATTCCTCCTCGAGAGGTGGCGTGACGGGTATCGCGGCGCCTTTCGCATGGGGGTCCAGCACGGGCTGTACTGCCTTGGCTGCTGCTGGAGCTTAATGGTGGTGTTGTTCGTGGTAGGAACGATGAATGTGGTCTGGATGGGGCTCCTGTCGGCGGTGATCTTCGCCGAGAAAATCGGTCCCTATGGGGTAGAGCTGGGGAAGGCCAGCGGGATAGTCTTGATTGCGCTGGGCCTGGCGTTAAGCATTGGGGTTCTATGAACGAAAATCCCCCAAAGGCTTTTGCTGCCATCGAAATCGGTGACGATATTGGTCCGGTCACACAGACCGTGACCTCCGAGATTGTGCAACACTATGCTGATGTCGTGCGGATTGGCGACCGGCGCTTTATCGATCCGGGCGTGGCCCGTGAGAAAGGGTTCACGCAGCCCATTGTGAAGGAGCACTTAGGCGACAAGACGCGCGTTAAAACTCCTTCTTCCGCTCTTCCTTGAACTGCGAGAGGTTGTCGATGATGAACATGCGGGAATCAGGATAATAGCGTCCGACCAGCTTGAGAACCCGCTTGCCCGGCCGTTCCTTGAGCAACGTGTCCAACCACTCATCTGGGCCTTTCATATACAGGCCGGGTTCGCGATTGGTGGTATCCGAATAGAAGCGGCCAATGGAAAAATCTTGCGACGCGCACTGGACGTTGTGAATCACAAAGCGAATCTGTTCTTTTTTCACGTCCATCGTCACGACATTGGAGCCCGGTTCGACCTGCACCATGCCATAGAGCTGCAGGAGCCACCCGCCGGTCATGGTCTGCGCGAACGTTGGGACCGGAATCAGGCATCCCGCCATTATGACGGCTGCGGCGAACGAACGGAGACGGAATGAATTGCGGACCTTGGACCTTGGACCTTGGACCTTGGACTTTGGACTTTGGACTTTGGACTTTGGACCTTGGACTTTGGACAGTCGGTGAAATGTCGCGTCGCTCATGACAACACTCCTTTTGCGGTAAAGGCAGTAATCTCTTCTTGCGTGTACCCCAAGACTCGGCGCATCACGTCTTCGGTATCTTGGCCCAAACAGGGCGCGGGCGTCTCAACTTGGCAAGGCGTATCCGAGAAGACCCACGGCACGCCCGCATGGCGACGTTTGCCGACTTCGGGATGCGGATGCTCAACGAAAAATCCTCGACCCTGTAAATGCGCGTCCTCGGCTAACTCTTTGTTGGTCACGGCTGGATAGGCGGCGACACCAACGGCCTGTAAACGGCGCGTCACGTCTTCCGCTGTCAGCGTCGTGGTCCACTCAGTAATGAGCGTATCAAGCGCGTCCTCGTTGGCTTTCCGTTGCACGGCTGTGGCGAATTGGGGGTCATGCGCGAGCGCTGGCCGTCCAATGCCCTGACAGAACCGTTGCCACTCATCTTCATTGGCGACCACGATGCTCACCCACCGGTCTTCTCCTTGGCAGCGAAAGAGTCCGTGCGGCGCCATCAGCGGGTCGCGATTGCCGATCCGTGGGAGCGACTCGCCATTCATCGTGTAGGCCATTATGCCTTCGCCAACGACGGCAATTGAGGTCTCCAGTTGTGAGAGGTCGATGTACTGACCTTCGCCGGTGCGCGCGCGGTGCATCAGTGCCGCGAGGACAGCGAACGCGCCATGCAGCCCGCCATTCGGATCCCCATACGAAAATCCGACGTGCATCGGCGGAAATCCAGGAAACCCGGTCAGTGACGAGAGGCCGCTCAAGGGAGCCTGCGCGGGACCATAAGAGACATACGGGCTCTCTGGTCCAACGGCACCGTACCCAGACATGGAGATCATAATGATGTCAGGCTTGATCTTCTTGAGCACTTCATAGCCGAGACCCATTTTAGCCATGACGCCAGCGGCGAAATTCTCGGACACGATGTCACTGGCGGCTACGAGTTTTTTGGCGATGTCCAAGGCTTCGGGCGCTTTGAGATTGAGGGCCACGGACTGTTTGCCCTGGTTATATTGGTTGTAGTAGCCGCTGCGATTGAGCCCGCCTTGGCCATCGGCGAACGGCGGAATGCGGCGCGTGACACAGACCCGATGTTGCGTTTCAATACGAATGACTTCCGCGCCCAAGTGCGCGAGCTGCATGGTGGCGAATGGGCCAGCCCACACCCAAGTGAAGTCGGCGATACGGATACCTTCTAGTGGTCGTTGTAACATGATTTTCAGTCCTATTGGGCTATTGAGTCATCGGGGTCATTGAGTGATCGGGCCATTGAGTCATCGGGTCATTTGAGAAAATTTTCAATGACTCAATCACCCGATGGCTCAATGGCTCAATCTCAAATCGTTCCTTGTCTCCGATACTCGTCAATCTCAGTCTGTGACATTCCCAACCGCGCATACACCTCGCTATTATGTTGTCCCAGACCGGGAGCTGGGCGTCGGATGGCCCACGGGGTCGCGGAGAAACGGTAGGGCGCGCCGGGGTACTGAAACGTGCCTGCTTCTGGGTGGGCGATAGTAGTGAAGAATCCGCGCGCGTTGAGGTGCTCGGAGGCGAGCAATTGGCCCATGGTTGAAACCGGCGCGAACGGGACCCGTTTCGCTTGGGCGGCGTGGTAGACCTCTTGAACCGACTTGTCCTGCATCCAGTCTTCGAGCAGCGGTTTGAGGGCGTCCCAGTTCCCCGAGCGCGAGGGGAAATCCTGAAAGATGTCCGCATTCGCCCATTCGGGATTGCCCATCACTTCGAGCGCGCCTTTCCATTGATGGTCTTCAATCGCCAAGAAATAGATGTAGCCGTCACGACATTGCAGCACATCTTGTGGGATCAAGCGAAACCCCAACCGCGAGGAGATGCTGCCATCGTAGGGCCAGGAGATGTAGTTGTTCTCCATGATCGCCACGAGCCCCTCTTGCGCGGAAATATCGACGTGTTGTCCTTGGCCGCTCTTGAAGCGGCCAAACAGCGCCCCCAGCGAACCCACCGCCGCATTCACTCCGGCTTGAAAGCCCGCTTGCTGACCAAAGGCTTTGAGTGGCGGCAAATCCGGGCGGCCAGAGACACCACCAAGATAGACAATTCCACCCGCGCTCCACATCGTTAGGTCGTGCGCGTTGTAGTCGCGGTGTGGGCCGGTCTGGCCAAAGGGCGAAATGGAGGTCATCACCAAGCGAGGATTCAGCGCGTGGAAGGCGGCATAGTCCAAGCCGTGCGCGGCCATGCGCGACGGGAGATAGTTATGAATCAGCAAATCGGCATCTTGCAGCAATCGACGGAGCAGGTCTTGCCCTTGCGTGGTTTGCAAATTGAGCGTGACCCCAAGTTTATTGGTGTTCAGGTACAGAAAGAGGCCACTCTTTTCCGGGTGCGGTACGTGACCAGGAAACGGCCCACGACGGCGGGCCTCATCGCCACTTGGTTCTTCAATTTTAATGACCTCGGCACCGAGATCAGCCATCAACTTGGCGGCATACGCGGCGGAGACCATCCCGCCACATTCGAGGACGCGAATACCATGGAGAGGACCGGGGGAAGAGGAGGGGGCTAGGGGCTGGGGGCTGGGGGCTGGGGATTGGGAAGTGCTCATATTCTTTTTCTCGGCGGCATTCTCAGTTTTGATTTCTCAACTTTGACTTTTGACTTTTGCCCTTTGACTTTTGACTTCGTCTTCTTCTCTTCTTCTCAGTACCGCGCCATTCCCGGCGCGACCTCAAGAGCCCAGGCATCAATGCCACCAGCGAGGTTTTTGACTTGTCCAAAATCGCGTTGGGCAAGAAACATGGCCACGCGCATGCTGCGGATGCCGTGGTGGCAATAGACGATGATCTCCTTGTCGGGATCAAGCTCGTGTACTCGTCCGGCGATATCGCCCATGGGGATATGCACCGATCCCGGAAGATGAACGATCTCGACTTCTTCTGGCTCGCGTACATCCAACAGCACAACGGCATCACCCTTGTCGAGCCGTGTTTTTAGGTCGTGGGGAGAAATTTCTGGAATCATAGGTGTAATCCGTAAAACGTAAAACGTAAAAAAAACGCCCAAAAGCGCCGCTGCCAATATTGTCTTTCTCATCATTTGCTACTCGTCACTCTGCTCCGAGTCCTTTGACGGATGAACAGCGGGTCTGATAGTAGACAACCGACCCAGAGCCTGCAAGGGTTTGGGATCATCAAAAGGAGGAGCACATGAAAGACGAAGCACGTTGGAAGAAGGGCGCGGCGAAGATGAAGGAACTGTTCGGCAGAGAGCCACAGCCCGGCATGATGCACGACGGATTTCTTGATGTGACCGTGGAGAACCTGTTCGGAGATATTTGGACACGTCCAGGGCTCGAACTGAAAGAGCGGTCGATGATTACCGTCGCCGCGCTGACCGTGCTCGCGCGCGAACGCGAACTCAAGACCCACCTCCGTGGTGCCCTCAACGCCGGTATCACTCGCGAGAAGATCAACGAGATCATGATTCATCTCGCGCACTACGGCGGCTGGCCCGTTGGGGTCAACGGCCTGCGCATCGCCAAAGAACTGTTTGATGAGATGGATGCGAAGAAATAACGAGGAGACCGAAGACCGGGGACAGGAGACGGGGGAGGGCACGGGTACGGTATCCTGCTTTTACTGGCCCCGGTCCCCGGTCTCCCGTCCTCGGTCCCCCAGAAAAGAGAGGTCCCACAGTGACCGACTACACAATCAAGGACAAAGTAGCCATCGTTGGTATCGGCGAGACGCGGTACTACAAAGCCGGGCAATCGCCGGTCAGTGAATTTCAACTTGCGCTAGAGGCAATTCAGAAAGCCGTCGCTGACGCCGGGCTGCGCATTGAGGATATCGATGGGTTCGCCTCGTATAGTGATGATCGTAACGACCCGGTGCGACTCGCGGGCGCGCTCGGTATCCCCCAAATCCAGTTCTCCAATATGCACTGGGGTGGTGGTGGCGGTGGCGTCGCTGGGGCGGTTGGCAATGCCGCCGCGGCCGTCGTTGCCGGTTATGCCAAGCATGTCGTCGCGTTTCGTGCGCTCGCGCAAGGGCAGTTTGGTCGTTTCGGGCAAGGGCATGCTGGCGCGCGCGTGCGCGGAGCGGCGGCGTATACTGCTCCCTACGGCCTGATGTCTCCAGCCCAAATGTTCGCCATGCGCACCCAACGTTTCATGCACGAGCACCACATCAGTCAGGAAGCGCTGTGTGGCATTTCGCTGGCCTCGTACAAACACGCGCAGCACAACCCACGCGCGGTGATGTATGGTCGCCCGCTCACCCGCGAGTCCTATTACAATTCACGCTGGATCGTCGAGCCGTTTCACCTCTTCGATTGCTGCCTGGAAAACGACGGCGCGGCGGCGGTCGTACTCACCACGACGGAACGGGCGCGTGACCTCAAACATAAACCGGCTTATCTCATGGCCGCGGCTCAAGGGTCGGGCTATCGACAATGGGTGAGCGCCCACAATGATCCCGATTATGCCACCTCGAACTTCAAGACGCTGGCACCCCGCTTGTTCGACATGGCGGGCATCACGCCGAAGGATGTCAATGTGGCGCAAGTGTACGAAAACTTCACTGGTGGTGTGCTGATGAGCTTGGTCGAGCATGGCCTGTGCGCGCCAGAAGAGGCCGAGGCATTCTGCACCAACGGCAATCTCGAATGGCCCAACGGCAAACTGCCGCTCAACACCAGCGGCGGCAATCTCGCGGAAGCCTACATGCACGGGCTCGAATTGGTGCTGGAAGGCGTGCGGCAACTGCGCGGCGATTCGACCTGCCAAGTGAAAGATGCGCGCGTCTGCCTCGTCGCCGCCGGGCCAATGGTCGCGCCGGTCAGCAATTTATTGATGAGAAATTAGGGCATGCAACGTAAAACCTAAGAAAACGGGGACGAAAAAGGTTTCCCCCTTTCCCTTTTCCCCCTTTCCCTTTTCCCCCTTTCCCCCTTTACGTGTTATGCCCATAGAAGAGAGGAACTATCGTATGCCCACAGATCAAGCCGCCGCTGCCACCTCCTATTTCCCCGAAGGCATGCCGCTGCCCGCGCCCATGCCCGATGGTCTGGATGCCGCGTTTTGGGAAGGCACCAAACAGCACAAGCTGCTCGTCCAACGTTGTAACGCTTGCCGCACCTTTCAGTTTGGCCCGGAATGGATTTGTCATCGTTGCCGCTCAGGTGATGTGGGTTGGCACGAATGCTCCGGGCACGGCAAAGTCTACGCCTTCGAGCGGGTGTGGCATCCGGTCCACCGCGCGCTGAAAGAACGAGGGCCGTATGTCGTCGTGCTGGTGGAACTCCCGGATGCGGGGAATGTGCGCATGGTCGGCAATCTGCTGGGTGATCCCCATCAAGACGTGAAAATCGGTGACGCGGTCAACGTTGCGTGGGAAGACCACACGGACGTGACGCTAGTCCAATGGCAACGGGTGTAGGCCGCGACGTGGTGGTCACCTCTCACCGTGGCGCTGGTTCGCTGGAACCGGAGAACACGCTCCGTGCGATCCGGCACGCGATTGCGCTTGGTGTCGATCAAATCGAAATCGACGTGCAACTCACCAAGGACGGCCACCTGATTTTGATGCACGACGCCGCGGTTGATCGCACGACCAACGGAACTGGCAAAATCGCCGAACTCACCCTCGCGGAAATTCGACAACTCGACGCGGGCAGTGGCGAACGTGTCCCGACACTGGATGAAGCGCTGGCGCTGCTTGACGGCACGGTCATTTTGCAGATTGAGCTGAAAGGTCCAGGCACGGCGCACCCGACCGTCTCGGCGGTGATGAACGCAGGTAAGGAAGAGCATGTCGTGCTCACCTCGTTCATGCACGAGGAACTGCGAGACGCCCAGCGCGTGAATCCCCGACTACGGCTTGGTGCCTTATGGGGCCGATTGCCGGCGGATGTCGTGCAACAAACAAAGCAACTCGGTGCCGAGGCTCTGCATATTTGGCATGAGTTTGTTGACCAGCCGCTTATCACGGCGGCCCACGCCCATGGCCTACTCGTGCGCGCGTGGAATACCAGCAAAGAGGAAGACATGCGGCGGCTGATTGCGCTTGGCGTTGATGCGATTGGGTCGGATCGACCGGATGTGTTGATGACAGTTCGGAGTCGGGGGCAGTTCGGAGTCTAGGGCAGTTCGGAGTTCGGAGTCGAAGGCAGTTGTAGGGTGCGCTTTGCGCACCAACCGACCCCCGACCCCTGATCCCCAACCCCTGCCTTCCTTTATCGTTCCGGCGCAATCTCTTCTAACGACCGACCACTGGTTTCAGGGAACGTCAGCGCGACAATCAGTGGGGTAATGAAGGCGAGTGCCGCCAGCAGAGAAATCGCCGTCCAGTGGGAACCGAAACTATTGAAGAGGACGGACTCAAGCACGAGACCAGTGCTTGCGCCAATCGTGGCAATGGCCACCCGCGCCCCCGCCGCCGTCGAACGATGCGACGTTGGAAACAATTCTGCCCCGTAGGCGGCAAGCATCACCCC
>JANMSE010000640.1:0-13213 GCA_031389045.1 Deltaproteobacteria bacterium
CCACTGGAGGAGAGGGTGAGCGCGCATACCACCCCCACCCCATGAGACCCGCCCCAACGGCAATCCCGCCCACAATCAATCCAGCGCTGAGTAGCCAGGAGACGCGCTGGCGTCGTGGCGGACGCAGGTCGAACCGCTGGGGAGTCGCGAGCAAACGGGTTCGGGCATCGGCGTTTCGGGTGCGATTCTCCTCTTCAATTTTGCGTAACGCATCAAGAATAGTGCTCATCGTCCCTCCCGCGCGCGTCCTGCCATCACCCCAAGCGAGGATGGATGTAAGTTGGTACCGTATTGTAGAGCAAAATCATCGTCAGGGGTCCGACCACCCCATCGGGCGTGAGACGCTTGGTCCGCTGAAATCGGGCAACGGAAGCTTCGGTTTGCCGATTGAAAATGGTCTCCCCCGTAGCGAGCACAGTATCCGCACCCACGCCCGGAGTTTTGGCCAACAAGCGGTGGAGGCGTTGGATATTGAGTCCGACACTGCCCACGGTGAGTTGTGTCCCGATCTCCTCAAAGTCCTTCCACAGGAGATACCCTTTCCCGAACCAATTTTCGGTCAGTACCTGAAGCGGCAGGTCCCGCTCATAGTCAAGGAAGACCCGACATTGGTCTTGTGAGAGACCGAGCAGGAGCACGAACCGTGTATCTTGCATATCGGGCAACATGATTTCGAGGATGATGGGAAGGTCAAGGAGCCCGACCAAGTTGAGGCTGCCGTTGAAGGGCAAGTAGGCCAGACGGCGTGCCCGCGCCAGCGCACCAAGATCAAGGTCGCCATTCCGCACTTCACCAGCCCGTATCCCTGCCACTCCCCAAGCGCGGAGCAACGCGTCGCTCGCTTGGAACGCACTTTCTTTCATGTTCACGGCACGAAGGTCCCGAAGAAACGCCTCCGTCGCAGCCCGCTCTTTTTCTTTCCGCACTGAAGCGGATGGGGGCGTGGCCGAGGTGGGATCGGGCAACGTGGGTGCCTTCGCTTCGGGTGTGGCGTTGGAGGGAGGGACTTCCACCGGCGATACCAGCGCTGTTTGTGGAGTGAGGAGAGACCAGGACTGTGGCAGCGTTTCTGAAGATACGCCAGTGGGTTGAGGTTCCTGTTGTCCAGGCTCACTCTTTTCGGTGGCCACACTGACGGCGGAGCCGTTTGCTGGTTCATCTTTATGCGAGATGGCCACTCCCCACGGCTGTGGAATCCAGCCACGGGAAGCCGCGACAACGGAGAACACGCCGATCACAAGCAACAGCACGACCGCTACCGCCACGTTAAACGCAAAAGAACGATTATGGAGTAACGAGCGAGTTTCTTGACGGTGCCGACGCAGCTCGTCCATCGCTTGACGGACAACGGCAACGGAAATTTGTCGCTCCTCACGTGTATACGCGATCAGCAAGGCCCGATGGCACAAGACGTTGATCAGCCGTGGCACACCGCCAGAGTACGTATGCACGAGGCGGATGCCGCCGGGAGTAAACACAACCGAAGTCCGCCCGTCCGACGCCACCTGAAGTCGGTGACGAATATAGGCTCCCGTGTCCCCGGATGGTAATGGATGTAAGTGCCAGCGTAACGTGACCCGCTGATCCAATTGCGTCAGATCGGGTCTCGCGAGAATTTCCGCCAATTCGGGTTGGCCGACCAGAATGATTTGGAGTAATTTCGCGCGCTCGGTTTCCAGATTCGACAAGAGGCGAAGTTGCTCCAGGACCGCAGGTTCAAGATTCTGCGCCTCGTCAATAATCACCACCGTCCGTCGCCCAGCGGCTTGTTGACTCAACAAGAAGCGGTTTAACGCATCGGTCAGTTCTTTCTTGCTGCTGGAAGTCGCTGGCAAGCCGAGGTCAGCATTGATCGTTTGCAACAGTTCCAACGCGGAGAGCACTGGGTTAAAGACGTATGCCACCGTGGTCTGGGCATCAAGGTTGCGTACCAGGGTGCGGATCAGGGTGGTTTTCCCAGCGCCGATCTCACCAGTAATGACGACGACGCCACTCCCTTCACTGATGCCAAACAAGAGGTGGCCTAATGCCTCTTGGTGATTAGCGCTCAAGAAGAGGTAGTCGGGATCTGGGGTCAGACGGAACGGGAGGTCACGAAATCCGTAGAATGCTTCGTACATAGGTAAAAATGAAACATAGGACGGAATGCGGGGGACGTAAAGCGGAAAGCAGAAAACGGAAAGCATAAAACGGAAAACGTAACCATCCCTCCCCTTCCCTGCTCCTTTTACGTTTTCCCTATTGACGTTTTATGTCGCCCAGTCTTCTTGCCTTCCCACTGGGGATTGGTTAGAACGTGCCAGCTTGTTGGGAGAATTTCAATGATGGACTTTCAGGCACTGAATCGTGAAAAATTAGTCTCGCTCACCGTGGTCGGCCGCAAAAGCGGAAACCCACACACAGTGAAAATTTGGTTCGTCGCCGAGAATGGCAAGGTCTTCGTCACGTCGGCGCGGGGCAAGGACGCGCAGTGGGTCAAGAACTTGCGCAAAACCCCAACGGTCACTGTTCAGATCGGTAAGACCACTTTCCAGGGCACCGCAGTCTGGCGTGAGGAGGACAAGGTGAAAACCGAGGTAATCCCCCTGTTCCTGCGCAAATACTTCCTCGCCAAAGTGTTCAAGTGGATCGGCTGGTACTCGGTGATTTTCGCGTTCGAGATCACACCAAAAACGTGAGATTCGGAATCGGTTCCCCAGCGTTCACCAACACGACTTTCTTCCCAAACATTTTCAACGCACCGTTGGCCCAGCGCAATTTGTGAGTGGTGTGTCCACCCCAGAGATGGGTTTCGTGTTTCGCTTGGATGGATAGCTCCAGCAGCAAAAAGTTGGACCCGACCACGAACTCGCCCTGCTCGGTTTTCTCGATTTCGATATTCGAGATGAGTCGGCGCATCGGCGAGGCGGGGGTCTGACTATAACGAAAGCCGCTTTTCAGCAGCCGTATGCGCGTGGCGATTCGTGCCCGATTGTCGTAGATGTGGGAAATGTGGCGATTGGGATCGGCATCTTCCCGTGTCGTCGCCGGGACCCAATACACCGCGTCATCTTCCCACAAGGCTTCCCACTCGTCGTAGCGCGACTCGTCGGCGAGCCGCGCTTCTTTGTAGAGAAAGGCTTCGATGGCTTTCTGCTCAGCGTCGGAAATCATGGGATCCTCTGACTAGGCGCTCATCACCGTGCGGTAATGCTTCCAAAAGGCACGGTTGGTCGTTTCATCGGTCAGGTGTGACACGAGCCGACCTTCGCCATCGGTCTCTTCGCGATGCAACCCACGACCAATGTCGAGCCATTCTGGATTTCGTGCGCCCAAGCCCACCTGATTGCGGCTGGCGATGGTGGCATCATCGGACGTGAGAAACGACGCGGGCCCCATCGCCGCCTCGCTCTGCCGCAACAGCCGCGTGTTAAACTCTGGCACGCCCTTGAGAAACATCGGCGTGTGCCACTGAATACAAACATCCACGCTCACCGGTTGCATAATCACGATATTCATTTCGGCCAGGAACAGGTTGGGAAAAATGATGGCATGGGGCGGGCCATCGAACGCCCGTTGTTGCGTGGCGGCTTTACCATAGCGTTGTTCCATCGCGCCGAGATAGCGCGCGAATTTGCCTTCCGGCCCGCCACCAAACCAGTCGAATGGTCGCTTGTAGCCTGGTGCCCAGTCGATCTCGGTATGGCCATTGCCCCAATCCCGCAGCACGGCACGCACATCCTTTTCCTTACCGGCGAACAGATTGTATTGAGAATCCACTGCCTTCATAAAACTGGCGTGGGTAAACGTGAGATGGTACCCGTCGGTATCGTTTTCCGGCAGCATCTTCCAGTTGGCGCTGTAGCGATGTCGGACCCAACCGGCGGTGAGTTCGATTTCTCCTTCAGGAGAAAGGTCACAGGCGCGATCAATAAGTTTGGTGGCGATGCCCAGATGCTGCGCTAATGAAACGGACGTCGGATTGAGACAGGCGAAAATGAATCCCCGATAGCTCTCGACATGCGCGGCGCGGGTGAGCCCATTCTTGCTCTTGTCAAAATCCTGATCGAATCCGCCTGGATGAGACACACTCAACAACGAACCCGCCAAGTCGTAGGTCCAGCCATGATAGGGACAGGTAAACACCTTCGCGTTGCCCTGTTCGACCGTACACACGGTCGAGCCCCGATGCGCGCAGCGGTTGAGCAAGACCGAGCAGGAGCCATCCTTACCACGCACCAGAATCACTGGTTGGCGCCCGATGACGCGGGTCAAGAAGTCGCCGGGCTGTGGCACTTCGCTCTCGTGCCCAATAAAGACCCAGCCGCGATAGAAAATGCGTTCCAGTTCGTCCTCGAAGACTCGCGCATCGGTGTATAACGAGTTGTGAATGCGATCATCGTGGATGAGCACATCGTATTGAGGCATGGTGTCTTGCAACATGAGGTCCTCCTTTGTCGTGACTAGCGGTGGGGAATTGTAACGGCTTGGTCAAGGCAGGCAAAGGGGACTCAGCAACGATCAACGATATCAATCCCACCACGCGAGAACGGATGAAGCGAAGCGGACTCCAGGGAGGCGGAGGGAGAGCCGAGGGGTTCCTGGATTCTACGCTGTTTCATCCGGGCCCCCTTGCTCGGATCAGTTATCGGGGCCACTCAAAGTGCAGTTCTTTTTGGGCATGCAGTCGCCATACCGTGATCTTGCTGTGCGACGCCCGAAGAATCGTCGCTTCACGTTTGGCATCCGTGTCAAACTGTCGGTGATGGAGTACGCGCCGAACAAACGCCGCAGCCTCATATTGCTCCACATCAAGATACACCAGACAATAACGTGAGTGACATAGATGTCGTTTAAAGAATCCTTGATCGAGTGAAAAAAACGTTACCCGGCGACGTTGCAAGAGGAAGGGGATGATCTCCTCATCTTGCATGCCACTTCTCCCGATATCATACCCAATCTGGCGGATTGGGATTCGCCACCCATGCAGCAGTTGACGTTGACTTTCGGGAAAATTTTCATCCAAGATAATCATGCCGCGGGGAGTTCAACGATATACTCGTCGGCATGTTCGACAAATGCCTGCATCGCCAGCGAGATGGCTTCTGTGATCGCCTCTTTCGGCACCTTCCCCCGCCATTCTTCCACAATGGTTTCCCATGCCATGCCGCGCGCAACCTGCTCCAGCACTTGTCGGACCATGATCCGGGTTCCGCGAAAGGTCGGTTGCCCGTGACAAATACGGGGGTCAGTAACGATATAGCGACCAATAATTTTCTGCTCCATCCTGCGTCCCTCCTCAGAGTTCACGATTGTTCTCGGACCCCTTCACTTTCCCTACCGCACTCCCCGAAAAAACGCGCGCACATCATCAACCAACAGCTTCGGCTTCTCCATCGCCGCGAAATGGCCACCGGCGGGCATCGGCGTCCAACGTTGAACATTGTAAGAGCGTTCGGCCCACTCACGTGGCGGCGTGGCGATCTCCTTGGGAAACAGCGCGATCGCGGTCGGCACCGTGACCTTCTCGTCTTTACCCATGCGCCACGGATGATGCCGCTCTTCATAGTACAGCCGCGTCGAGGAATTGATCGTCTGGGTCACCCAGTAAATCATAATGTTGGTGAGGAGCTGGTCTTTCGTATACGAGTTCTCGACATTGCCGTTGCAGTCACTCCACGTGCGAAATTTCTCGGTGATCCAGGCGCACAGCCCCACCGGCGAATCGTTCAGCCCATAGCCTAACGTCTGTGGCTTGGTGCCTTGAATGTGCTGATAGCCGGTCTCTTCCCCGCGCCATCTGTCCATTGATTTCAAGAACGTTTGCTCCGCTGGCGAAAGGTTCTGGCGATTGGCTGGATGCGGGGCGACACCAACCATATTGAGGTGAATCCCCGCGACATGCTGGGCATCGGCGAATCCCAGTCGGGATGTGACCATCGCCCCCCAATCTCCGCCTTGCGCGCCGTAGCGCGCGTAGCCAAGCACATCGTTCATCAGCACGGCGAACCACTCCGCGATGCGAATGATATTGACTTGCCGTTCGTGCGTTGGATCAGAAAAGCCATAGCCAGGGAGCGACGGTGCGATGACATCAAACGCATCCGCCGGGTCGCCACCATGCGCCGCGGGATCAGTGAGTGGGCCAATGACTTCCATAAACTCAGCAATCGACCCTGGCCAGCCGTGGGTGATAATCAACGGAAACGGTTTCGGCCCTTTGCCGCGCTCGTGAATGTAGTGAATGCGCTGGCCGTCAATGGTGACGTGAAAATGTTTCCAGCGATTGAGCTGACGTTCCTGCGCCCGCCAGTCGTAGCGCGTGCGCCAGTGATCGACCAACTCCTTCATATAGGCCAGGTTCGCGCCGTACTCCCACGCGGTGTTGGGCACCTCTCCCGGCCACCGCATGCGGTCGAGCCGTTCACGGAGATCGGTGAGTACAGCGTCTGGAACGTTGATAGTAAATGGTTCTGGCGTCGTATGGCGTGACATGATCCGTCCTTTTTTAGTTTCGGGTTTCAAGTTTCGAGTTTCGGGTTTCGAGTTTCGTGTTCTTACTTTTGACTTTTGACTTTTGCGCTTTGACTTTTGACTTTTGCCTTGCTTCACCCGTCACTCGTCACTCTTCACTCTTGGAAGATAGTAGCGCCGCTCTCGCAGTTTGTCCGGCAAATGCTGCTGCTTGACAACGGCTCCTTCGTAATCGTGCGCATACTGATAGCCTTTCCCGTAGCCGAGCCCTTTCATCAGCTTGGTCGGGGCATTGCGCAAATGGAGCGGCACCGGCAGCGGACCGTATGTTTTCACGTCCTCCGCCGCGGCCAACATCGCTTGGTACGACGCGTTGGATTTCGGCGCGGTGGCCAGATAGGTCACCGCCTGTGCCAGGGGAATGCGCCCTTCCGGTAATCCGACAAAATGCACGGCATCTTTCGCCGCGATCGCGAGGGGCAAGGCGTGTGGGTCGGCATTGCCAACGTCTTCGGCGGCGAAGATCACCATGCGCCGCGCGATAAACATGGGGTCCTCGCCCGCTTCGATCATGCGCATGAGCCAGTAGACCGCCGCATCCGGGTCACTGCCGCGCATGCTCTTAATGAACGCCGAGATGACATTGTAATGCTCCTCGCCGCCTTTATCGTAGAGTAAGGCTTTGTGTTGCGCGGCTTCCTCGGCCAACAACAGATCGATCTCCGTCGTGCCCTTCTGCGCGGCCAAGGTCGCGGCGACTTCCACGGTGTTCAACGCCATGCGCGCGTCACCTTGCGCATGCTGCGCGATAAAGCCCAGGGCCTCGTCCGTCGCGGCCAAGTGTTGCGCGCCCAATCCGCGCTCAGTGTCGGCGAGTGCCCGTTGCAACAACAACACGAGCGCCTCTTCGTTCAGCGCCTCCAACACGACCACGCGAGTCCGCGACAGCAGGGGCGCGATCACTTCAAACGAGGGATTCTCCGTGGTCGCGCCAATAAGAATGATGAGTCCTTGCTCGACGTGTGGCAGAAAGGCGTCTTGTTGCGCTTTGTTGAAGCGATGAATCTCATCGACAAAGAGCAGCGTCGGGTTGCCGTGCCGTCGCTGCTGGTCGCGTGCCTCGTCGATGATTTGCCGTAATTCCTTGACCCCAGACAGCACTGCGGAAAAGGCCGCGAACGGAGTATTCACGGTCTTCGCCAGCAGATACGCGAGGGTTGTTTTTCCACAGCCCGGCGGTCCCCAGAGAATGAGCGAAGGCAAGGACTTTCGTTCCATGATCTGCTGCAGCAAGCGGCCAGGGCCGAGGACGCGTGTCTGGCCAACGTATTCTTCGAGGGTGCGGGGACGCATACGCTCGGCGAGAGGGGCTTTTTTGGCTGCCTCCTTTGCGGCACTATGGGCGAACAAATCGGTGTCCTGCTCCGGCATAGGGCGGCATTATACCCAAGGGGAGAAGAAAAGGGAGAGGATGGTTTTCCACGGAACAGCTATGAACACTATTGGGCTTGTCATCAAACGGAACTCCGCCGCGACGGTCGCCTTGGGCCGTCAATTAACCTCATGGCTGCGCGAGCGTAGCAAAACCATCATGCCGGAAGATCAAACCAGCGAAGAACTCGGGTTCGAGAAGGGCTGGCGCAAGGTTGAGATCATGCAGCAGGCGGACCTCGCCATCGTCCTTGGTGGAGACGGGACACTGCTGAGTTTGGCTCGCCGCGCCAGCAAACGTGAGGTGCCGATCCTGGGTGTGAACCTCGGGGGCCTGGGTTTTCTCACCAGCACCACGACCACGGAATTGTTCTCCGCTTTGGAGCAGGTGCTGAGTGGACACTATGAAGTGGACCGCCGCAGCCTGCTTGAAGCGGTCCTCACCCGCGCCGGCGATCGGATCGGTTCCTTTCAAGTGTTCAATGATGTCGTCATTAACAAAGGGGCCTTGGCGCGGATCATCGACATGGAAACGTGGGTGGACGATCAGTACCTGTGCACCTACAAAGCCGACGGCCTCATTGTCGCGACCCCAACGGGCTCAACCGCGTATGCCCTCGCGGCGGGCGGTCCCATTATCGACCCCACCGTGGGCGTCGTGGTGCTCGCGCCTATATGTCCCCACACGCTCAGCAATCGTCCGATTGTCCTGTCCGATCGTGCCAATATCCAAGTGGTTCTGCGCACCGCCGATGAGGACGTGATTCTCACCTTGGATGGGCAAGAAGGACACGAAATGAAGGGGGGCGATACCGTTGGCATTCAGCGCTCCGACATCACGGTCTTACTCATTAAGCCACCCAGCCGGACCTTCTTCGATGTCCTGCACAGCAAGCTGCGGTGGGGAGAACGATAGAAGAAGTTCGGAGTGCGGAGTCTGGGGGTCTCTCAGTCTCTGCGTCTCTGCGTCTCTGCGTGAGATAAATCCGAACTTCTTCTCAACTCCCGGCTCCTGCCTTCACCAGCCCCGCGAACCACGGCAACACGATCTGTTCGTTAATCGTGTACGGATACGCATGTCCCCACTCAGGTAGCTCGTGCGTGGTCACGTTGTAGCCAAGCCGCTGGAATAAGGTCCACGCTTGCCGGATGGAGGCAATGGGAAAGATTGGGTCTTTTCCACCGTGCACTACCAACAGCGGCGTCGTTTTCCCCTTTCCTTGCCGCAGCAAAGGGTCCACCATCGGATGAAAATCCCCGGCAATCGGCGCGATGCCCGCAAACCGATCCGCACGCGCAAGGCCAAGCAAATACGAAAAGGTTCCACCATCAGAAAGCCCTGTCAGGTAAGTCCGCTTGTCATCGACATGATAGGTCGCGGACACTTCGTTCATCATCGTCTCAATCGAGGCGATGTCGAGCGGAGGATTTAGCACGGACCAGGTTGGGCCTGCGGACTTGGGCGAGAGTAACAAATACCCGTTGCTTTTCGCCGAGCGTAACCACGTCCAGATATATTCGTTCCCTTGCCCATAGCCACCGTGCAAACAAACGATAAGCGGCCAGGTCCGATCCGGTGTGTAATTCTCCGGGACATAGAGTGAGTAAGCGCCCCGTTTCTCGGTACGCAGGTGCTGAAGAAAGCCGACCGGCGTGTCCAGATTCGCGGTCCGTGCTTCGAGCGCGGCTGACGAAGCGAGTGCCGTCGTGGTCAGCCAGTAGGGTTGGAGCGGCGGAAGCTGCGCGCGGATGTCGTAGAGCAGATATAACGCCTGACACAAGGACTGCCGACTCCGCAGAAACCATTCGGCAAAGTTTCTCCCCGAGCCTTTCAGCAAATCGGTGTACGCCTCTTCGCAACACAACAGTGCTTCGGTCACTGTCGTATGAACTCCGTGCCTGTCCGCTGGAGGAGCCATTTCCCCGACTGCCGTAGTCAACGCGGGAAAGAGCGTCTCGGCGGCGGTACGCACTCGCTCTTGCGCCTCATGTTCACGACCAAAGTGAATCTCTTCTTGGACCGCTTCGAAGGTACGCAGGAATGGTAGCAACTGTCCCGCGATCCGTTGTAGCTCGCCACTATACTGTGCCTCTGTCATGTCCGTGCTCCTCTCATAATGAATGACGTATATTCCCGAACCGCCCCCGACTCCGAACCGCCCCCCAGCTTTACCGCAATCGCAACCGTTTCATCAACCGCGACAAATTTGACTGTGGCAGCCCTAAGAGTTGGGCGGCTACCGTTTGATTCCCCGCGGCAGCTTCGAGCGTCCGCCGGACTTTGGCTCTGGTAAACGCATCCAGCGCCTCGGCCAGCGGGAAATTGTCATCAATCCCGGCAAGAAGAGCAAAAGTCACGGGGGGTGTTACTTCTTCTTTTCTCACTTCAACCGGAAGGTCAGCCACGGTAATCGCTGGTCCAGGGGAGAGGGCGACCGCGCGCTCAATCACATTTTGGAGTTCGCGTACATTGCCTGGCCACCCGTAGGCTTGTAACCGACTCAGAGCCTCCGGCTCAATGCGCATGACTGGCCGATTCATCTCACGACAGTAATGCTCCACAAAATACCGAACCAGTACGGGCACGTCCTCTCGTCGCTCGCGCAGGGGCGGGAGCGTGAGCGAGACCACATTCAGTCGATAGTACAAATCCTCCCGAAACATCCCTTTTCGCATCGCCTGTGGCAGGTCGCGGTTGGTCGCCGCGAGGATGCGGACATCGACGCGAATGTTCTTGACACCACCGACATGCTGGAACTCTCTCTCCTGCAACACTCGTAACAATTTCACTTGTAGATTCAGTGGTAAATCTCCAATCTCATCAAGGAAAATCGTGCCACCATCCGCCAGTTCAAACTTGCCTTTCTTTTGTGCGATCGCGCCGGTGAAGGCCCCTCTCTCATGCCCAAACAGTTCGCTTTCCAACAGGTCAGGCGTCAGGGCCGTGCAATTCACCGCGACGAACGGCTGCTCGGCGCGCGGACTCCATTGGTGAATAGACCGAGCAACCACTTCCTTCCCGGTTCCACTCTCCCCCAGTAAGAGTACGGTTGATGCGGTCGCCGCCGCGGTCCGCGCCATCCGTAAGGCGTCCTGCATCGGCACACTTGAACCGACAACGAGTTGATACCGATCGTGGATTACTTCCTGAAACGCCACGTTGGTATTGCGCACGGACACAAACGCTTTGGCGCGGGACAACGCGGTCGCGGCCAGACTGCCGAACGCCATGAGGAGTTGCAAATCTTCTGGAGTAAACCCGGTCGGCAGCGTGGTATTCATCGCTTCGATGACGCCAATAATATGATCGTGCTGTTTGAGAGGAGCACAGAGGACCGATTTCGTGCGGAACCCCGTTTGTTGGTCAATGCCTTGAAAGAACCGCGGATCGCGCGAGACATCATTCGAGAGCACTTCCTGTCCAGTTTGCGCGACCCAGCCGGCAATACCTTGTCCGACGGCAATGCGAAACTCCTCGACCTTCGCCCCGCCAGAGGAGAAAGCAAACGCGACCTGTTGCGTGGCTTCGTCAATGAGCCCGATACTGCACGCTTCCACCGAGAACAAACGGATCGCCGACTTAATGATCGCCCGTAGGAGGTCGTCCGTCTCAACCGTGCTCATAAGTAACTGATTGATCTCAATCAGGCTGGTGAGACGGGTCCGGGTCCTTTCGAGTTCGGTCTGCATATCAGATTGATATATCACGTTGATATGCCTGGCCAAGAGCCAGGCCCGGCTAGCACCTGGGTGCTGCTTTCTGACAAGCAAAATTTCTGATTTCACAGGAGATTTGTAACTACTCAGCCGGGCACTTCTGGAACCAGCGGAGTGCCCAAAAAGACATTTTTGAGCGCCGTAATGGCATTCTGCCCTTGTTTCTGCATCGTCGAGAGGTAACTGCGGATGCGGCAGAAGGCGTGGGCTCCGGTCTTGGTGCGGAATCCTCCGCTGATTTTCTGCTTGACTTTCATCATCCGTAAATCCCGCTCCGCTTGATTATTGTCAAAGGGCACGGCGAAGTCGTGCATAAAGACCAAGGTTTCACTTTGGGACTTGATCAAGCGGTCGAGCAGATTTTTGCTTTTGCTCTGTTTCTTGCGTCCCCGCAGGCCGGTGGGGAGTGGGGGCTGCTGGGCCTCTTCCGCCAAGCCCTCTTGCACAATCGCCGCGTAGCGCTGGGTGTAGGCGGCGAGTTGGCGGGGGGCCAGCGCGAGCTCCTGCTGGGCCGTCGCGGTGTCCACCGCGTGCTTGATCTCCCCCAGCAACGTCTTCATCTCCCCGGCCCACCTGCGCTGCAGGTGCTCGTGGGCGAAGATCAACTCCCGTAAATGATGCGCGTTGCACAAGGCGTGCAAGCACGCATAGGCCCAATAGGCACTCACCCCATCGTGCACCGCGCGTCCGGTGAACGTCGGCAAAATACCGATCTCCTGCGTGGCCGCACTCCCCCGCCGTTCATGGCAAGCATAGTGCGTCAACTGCGCTGTGGACGCCGAGTGCAGCCAGTGTCGTTTTCCGGCGACATACAGCCCGGTCTCATCGAAATGCGCCACCTCCACCTGCGCCAGCCCTTGCTTGATACGCGTTTCCGTCTCCCCTAGCCCCGCCGCACACTGAGGGATGGCCGCCTGGAGGGTGCCTTCCGCGATGGGCTGGCCAAACAGGTCGCTCACAATCTGACAACTCCGCGCCGAGGGCAACAAATGGGCCTGGTTCAGATACGTCAGCAGGCCCTGAATCCCCCCATAGCTAGCACCACAGGGCACCTCCACCGGAAAGCGGCCCCGATTCTCCTGCCCGCACGCCGCACACGCCTTACGGTTCACCCGATGTTCGGTCACGGCTAATTTCAGAGGCGGCAGGTTAAAGACTTGGCGGCGCTCCGGGTCCAGCTCGCCCGCTATCTTCCCCAGCCCCGTCCCACAGGCCTCGCAGTGCGTTGGCTCATGGACCGCGGTCTGGTCGGGCTCGGCCACGAGGGACAGCGTCTTGCCGGGATGCCCCGGCTGGCCTCCAGACTTGCGCCCCGAAGGCTGCCGCAACGACCGGGGCGGGCGCGTCACACTATCACTGGACGGGGGTTTGCTGCTGTTGCGACTATTCAGCGCGACCTGAGCTTCGAGCTCTTTCACCCGCGCCCGCAACTCCAAGAGCTGCGCTTGCTGCTCCTTCAGGAGCCCATACAACTGCTCCACCACGGCCCAAGTGGCCTCTGGGCCTTGCTCATAGACAACTTGCAGCTCTTCCCGCGTCAGCATGGCGTAGCTTTACCAAACATTCTTCCGCTTGTCTGCTGCTCAACTCCGGCACCGGGCTGAGTAGTTAC
>JANMSE010000523.1:0-2996 GCA_031389045.1 Deltaproteobacteria bacterium
GTGTCGGCCTCGATATCGCGGAAGCCGGGGTCAAGCGCCTCGCCGGATTCCAGTTGCTCGCTGTCGATCAGCAGCGTGCGTGGTCGCGCCAGCTTCTGACCGTTGTCGTCGTAGTTACGGAACAGCTTGAGGCGGCCGTTCTCAAGGGTGGTGCCGCCGGTCTCGTTGGCGCGCTCGAAGCCCGAGACGTAGTCATAGACCAGCTTCGATGTCGCCGTGTTGTTGCACACCACGATGAACACCGGAGGCACCTCGATGCCCTGGGCCTGCCAGCTGTCGAAGATCTTGGCGTAGTGGCCGTACAGGGCCTCCAGCGCGGTGTACAGCTCGGTCGGCAAGGCCAGCGGGTCCAGCTTGCCGGCGTTGCGCACGCCCTTCTTCGGCATGCGCTTGCCGATGTGGTCCCACAGGTTTCGGAACTTCGGCGCGTCGGCGCCGGTGATGTTGTCAGCCACCGGCACGCGCGGCAACTTGACAATGCCGCATTCGATGGCGTCCATCAGCGAGAAGTCGCACATCGTCCAGGGGAACAGCGTGCCCTCGGCATAGCCCGAGCCGCGCAGAAAGAACGGTGTGGCCGAGAGGTCGAACACGGTGGGCACACCGAGCTTGCGCTTGACGGCTTCGATGCCGCTGATCCACAGGCGGGCGGCTTCGTTGTTCTTGTCAGCCTCTTTTTTGTCGTCCCCTTTGAGATCGTCTTCATCCTCGACTTCCGGCTTTGCCCGATAGCAATGGTGAGCTTCATCGTTCAGCACGAGGATATTTTTCATGCCCATCAAGTCGGGCATCACTCGCTGTAACATCTGTCCTTCGGTTTCGAGCGTGTTCAACTCTTCGCCACGCCCTTGGAGGAGGGACCGTCCGCCCTTGGAAAGCTCGATCCGTTCACGTGGCTTGAAGGCATGGTAGTTGGTGATGACGATCTTGGCGCGATTCACGTCATCAAGCAGGTCGCCGGGAACCAGTTCACGACTGGCGTAGTAGCTGTCCGGGTCGTTGGGGTGAAGGACGCGCAGCCGGTCTTTGATCGTGAGGCCCGGCGTTACGACGAGAAAACCGCGCGTGAATCGCTTGCTTTGGGGACGGCGGATCGCGTTGATGGTTTGCCAGGCGATCAACATCGCCATGACGGTCGTTTTTCCCGCACCCGTGGCCAGTTTGAGTGCCAACCGCAGAAGTTCTGGGTTCGCATCGTTGTTGGCATTGGCAAGGTGGTCCAGAAAGCGTTTTCCGATCCTCCCAGATTGTGGAGCGACCTCGGTCAACCAGATGACCGTTTCCGCCGCCTCCACTTGGCAGAAGAAGGGGCGGATATTGCTGAACGGGTGATGTCGCCAATGCTGGAGCAGCCGAGTGGTCTCAGGAGTAACCTGCCACTGGTGTGGGAGCAACGCGCGCCATTGGTTCACGTGCTGGCGCAGTTCATTGATGATCGGAGTGGGATCATACTGCTGCGCGGTGCTCGAAATCCCTTTGCCGTCATCGAAAACGAACTCTTGCTGAGTGACCGGGGATTTCCGTTTTTTTGGTTTCGGGATCGGAGTAATGAACTCGGCCCGACGACGGTGCTCGATAATCCGCTGAGTTGGTTGTCCCTGCTCATCAAGTTCCCAATAGCGAGCCGGATGGGCATAAGGAGAATTGAGAATAGGGTGGTCGAAAAAGGAATTGGACATTGGCACCTCTTGCTCTTGGAACGACGACCGGGAAGTCCGCAACCACCGCTTGACGCTACATTTTTTGCAATACACTGTCACGTCGGCGACACGGGTTCAAATCCCGTTGGGGACACTTCCTTTTTCAATCACAAGCATGAGAGCGGAAATCTTTGTATCGGGGGGAATTCTCAGAGTAGGAACTCTGACTTAGAATGTCTCAATGTTCCCGATCATAGAAGTGCCTGACCAAGCGCCAGATCTTCCAGAACCAGTTGGCACGAAGGAAAAATTCTGGTTTCAAGGACAAAGTATTCTTTTCAAGGAAGGGCGGCCGAACACTGGGGATGATTGGTCGGAAAAAGCGGCAAGCGAGTTGTGCGAATTACTACACCTTCCACACGCTCGGTATGATCTTGCTGTTTGGAAGGAACGGAGAGGAGTTGTTAGTGACACCTTCCTACCCCCTGAGAGTCGTACTGAACTGGGAAATGAGTTATTGGCGAAGGTTATACGGAAATATCCACAAACGAAGCGCTTCGGCGTGAGCCAACACACGGTGAAGCGCGTTATGGCAGTCTTGAGAAACCATCAGATCAAATTGCCGATTGGCTGGACTGGATTCGCCAGTGTACAGACTGCGAGAGACGTTTTTGTTGGGTATCTGCTATTTGATGCTTGGATTGCGAACCAGGACAGGCATCATGAGAACTGGGGACTTGTCGTGACCCCGGAGACGACACACCTTGCTCCTTCTTATGACCATGCTTCCAGTATGGGGAGTGGTGAAACAGATACTGACCGGGAGGACAGGCTCTCGCCAAACGACAAACGGCGGTCCGTGGAAAGGTACGTCGAACGAGCAGTCTCTGCTTTCTATGCTTCATCTACCAGCAAAAAGCCTTTGTCGCCACTGGAGGCCTTTTATGAAGCTGGGAAACTGAGACCTCAAGCTGCCGACGCGTGGCTTGAACGTCTTCTGCTGGTGTCTCTGCAAGATGTCGCCTCCATATTTGATCAGATTCCACCGGAGCGCCTTTCTCCTGTTGCAAGTAGGTTTGCGCAAAAAATGCTGGAGGTAAACTGTCAACGCTTACTGGCGTTACAAGGAATGTGGTCATGAAGATTTTATACCTAGCCTGGCGCGATTCTAAGAGCCGCGGTTGGTTTCCGGTCGGGAGATTGAGCTTCGACGGAAAGGTGTACCGCTTCGTGTACACGCAAGGCGTAAAGCAGTCACCTCACTTCATCCCCTTTGCACGGATGGAAGATCTGACAACGATCTATGAATCCGATGAGTTGTTTCCCATGTTTGCCAATCGGCTATTGTCGAAAAAG
>JANMSE010000033.1:0-6478 GCA_031389045.1 Deltaproteobacteria bacterium
CGATGCCCAATAGGCCGCGTGCCAGGGATCGGGCGCTATTGTAGCTTTCTTCGGGGCAGGTTTGCTTTTCATCGTCGTTGCCTCCTGTCTGCAACGGGTGCGTTCCTGTGAAGGGAGAGAGGGCCAGGCGGTCAGGATTCCCGCTCTTCGACTGCGTTAGCTAGACACAGTCTAGGCCCCCTCACTTGTGTCACCTGCGGTTCACATCAGACGGCGACAGCTTCAAGGGTTGCGCATTGCTTGCGCTTGATGCTAGTTTCTGCGTTGTTTTGCATGGTACGTCTCAGAGTCCATCGTCACAAATTGCCATATTTTCAAGAAAAAGAGGGATACGATAATGAAGTTCGGCATGATGTACGAAATCCAGATTCCGGAACCGCACTATCCAGGGATTGTGCAAGACACCTATAAGCAGGTCATGGCGCAGGTCGTGCTCGCCGAAGAAATGGGGTTTGAGCATTTTTGGACCGTGGAGCATCACTTTCTGACGGAGTTCTCATACTGTCCAGCGCCGGAAGTGTTGTACGGCGCGATTTCGCAACGAACGAGCAAAATCCGTATCGGCCATGCCGTCGCTCTCCTGCCTCCTCAGTACAATCACCCGATTCGCGTGGCCGAACGGGCCGCGGTGCTCGACATTCTCAGCGATGGCCGCGCGGAACTGGGCACCGGGCGATCCACCACACTCATTGAAATGGGCGGGTTCGGCATCAACCCGGAAGACACCAAAGCGATGTGGGAAGAAGCCGTGGGGATGATCCCGCGCATGTGGATGGAAGACCCTTTTTCGCATGAAGGCCGCTTCTTCAAGGTGCCGCCGCGCTCCATCATTCCCAAACCCGTCCAGAAACCGCATCCCCCAATGTGGGTGGCCTGCGCGCAACCAGATAGTTTCACCGCCGCTGGCAAGAAGGGGCTGGGGGCGTTGTGTTTCAATATCGGGATCCCCGAAGAGCTCACACGGCGCGTGGAGATGTATCGCGAAGGGATTCGCCACGCGGAACCGATCGGCGCGTTTGTCAACAATCAGGTCGCCGCGCTCGGGGTGATTCACTGCGCCGAGACCGACAAGCAAGCCAAGGAGATCGGTGGTCCCGGCGGGATGTGGTTCCTCAATAAATCACTCCAGCTCTATCGCCCGTGGCAAGAACAAGGAGTGAAGGTGCCAGACTCCTACAAATTCGCCCTCAATGCCATCAGTGGCGAGCGCACCGGCAAGTCGGTCGAGGATTACATCGAAGGCGGCACGTTCTGCATGGGCAATCCGGATACGTGCATTCGGGTGCTGAAAAAGTATGAAGCCGCGGGCATTGATCAAGTCCTGTGTTTCATGCAGTGCGGAAGCATTCCGCACCAAAACATCATGGATTCGATCCGGCTCTTCGGCAAATATGTGATTCCTTACTTCCGCCCGCAATAACGCGCGGCGTGGAAGTCAACCAACGCACCCGGAGGAAGAAGACATGCGTATGCGATGCCGAACAATGGTGGCGTGGTCCTTTGTCATTTCGTGCGCGGTTCCTGTGTGGGGATGGGCCGAGCAAGAGAACGCTTCGGCGAAAATCGAGGCATTCTTCCTCCCGTATCGGCAGGAGATGCCTCGTGCGAACGGGATCACGCCCGGACTCACGATCGATAAAACCAATGCCCACGTCGCCGCCGGGGTGTTGCCGCCAGAGTTGCTCGACCATCTCGCGGCTGGTGAATTTTCCTTCACCGTGCAGGACACCACCGACACGCCGTTGCGGCGGGCGTATATTGACGCGACGCAGAGAGGGTACGAGCACGTCACGCTTGGTGAGCAACAATTGCAAAATTACCAAGCGGGCCTGCCGTTCCCGCTGATTGATCCCCAGGATCCCCAAGCGGGCCTCAAAGCGGCGTGGAATTACAAGTATCGCGACCGCGGCGACAGCGTGCAGTATTGGCCGACCAATGAACACCGCACCGGCAGCGGGGCCGTCGAACGATCCGAACGTTTTTACATCGCCATCATGTATGGGCCGCATCGACCAGACCCCGCGAGTCCATTCCCCAAATGGGAGCAGAGAGGCGTGCACTTCAAGCGCTACATGCGCATCGTTGCTCCTTCCGATGCCGAAGGGCGGCAAATCATGAGCTTGAATTACACCGATGATACCCGTCTGGATGACCAGTGGGTGTATGACCCCAGGACCCGGCGGACCCGGAAAGTCGTCTATAACCCGTACGAAGCGCCGGGCAATGGGCAACTGCTGTCCGAGGATACGTCGGGGTTCAATGGCTACGTCCACACGTATCAGTGGAAATATGTGGGCGAGCAGACCGTGCTCGCCCCAGGGCCAATTCGTTCAGCCGATCCAACGTTAGGGGGAAAAGGCAATTGGTATCCTCTCGACCCGTGGGAATTGCGGAAAGCGATTGTCCTAGAGGCGATCTCGCCAGAGTCGCACCCCCTCTACAGTCGCCGCCTCCTCTATCTCGACGCCCAGACGTACTCGAATTTGTACACCTTCGCGTACGACCGTACCGGGAAGCATCGTCGGACATTCCTGCAAGTCTATTTTCACCCGGAGTTCAATCCGTGGAAGAACGACGTGTGGTTGCCGCAGATTTCCGCGCAACTGTCCATTGACTACGAAAGTGATCGCGCCTCGATCTTTCAGACGCACAAGGTGGTCTACAACGAACTGCTCAGCGAGACGCGGTTGTTTAGCGTCATGGCGCTGATGCTCAACGGCAAGTGAGTTGTCATCCGACGTTCAGCGGTGCTCGACCGGCAGCCACACGCGAAAGGTCGAGCCCCGCCCAACCTCACTCTCCACGGTAATCGTCCCGCCCAGGAGATCAAGGAGCCGTTTGACGATGTGGAGTCCCAACCCGACTCCTTTCCAACCATGAACATTGGCGTAGTCTCCTTGACGAAAAGCTTCGAAGATCAGGGATTGTTGCGCGGGAGGAATACCGATGCCCGTATCGGTGACCGCGACAACAATCCCGTTCCGTTCTTCCACGGCGGAGAGCGTGACGTCGCCAGCCTCGCTAAACTTGATCGCGTTCCCCAGTAAATTTTTCAGGATCACTTTGAGTTTCCCGACGTCGGTTTGCAAAAGCGGAAGGCTCCGTTCGATCCGCCAGTGGAACGTGAGGCCGGACAAGTCGCGCAACCCTTTCGTCTCTTGCTTGATCTCCGTGAAGATCGTGTCCATACGCACGGACCTCCACTCAATGGTGAGTCGCCCAGCGTCCAAGCGGTTCAGATTGAGCACGTTATTGATGAGATCAATGAGCGCGGTCGTACTTTGACGGATGTGGTGCAATGCTCCCTTTTGTGCCTCCATCAGTGGACCAAACGTTTCGGCAAAGAGCATATCCGTGTAGCCGAGGACAACATTCAAGGGAGTGCGGAACTCGTGAGACATAGTGGCCAGAAACTCATTCTTCGCGCGATTGGCCGCATCCGCCTCGGCAATGGCGCGACGGAGTTGCTCCTCGGTGTGTTTACGTTCAGTGATGTCACGAAAAATAGCTTGGAAGCCAATCGGTGCCCCCTTGCGGTTACGGACCGGGCGCGTGCGCCCTTCAAACGTGGCACGGCTCCCATCTTTCCGCACTATTTCGACTTCGAGGTTCGTTGTCGCCTTTTTGCCAGCAGCGAAGAGCTGGACACGCTCTTCCACCAAGGCCACGGTTTCTGGAGTGGCGAAGGAGCGGTAGTGCTGCCCAACCAGCTCGGCTCGTGTCCAGCCTAAGTGGACTTCCGTCGAACGATTGGCATGAGTAATGACACCGTCGAGCGTGAAGATGGCAATGATGTCATTGGCGTTGTCGAACAGCTTGCGATAGCGCAACTCGCTCGTGTTCGCCTGGAGCTGCGCGACTTGCGCGCGGAGCGCGGCGATTTCGGCCAGAAGCTGCGTAGGCGTGTGCTGGGTATCACTCATGGGGTGTTTCCGTGCGGCTTGTTTTACCCCGGTCAGAGGCGACAACAAAGTCCCTCTGGACTTTTTCTCCGTTCAAGACGAAAAGTTGACAACCACAAGCTCTCCCGACTCGGGAGCAATCCAACAGGAAGGAGCACATCACAATGCCGGTCATTCCACAATTTTCCGCCTTGCCGCTGGTGGGCCAAACTGGAGAACGTCATGCCTGGGAGGTCTTTGGGCGCGACGATCAACTGGGCACGATAAACCTCATCACGGCTGACCATGTCAAACGTGCCGCCAGTCTGGTCCGCACGGGCAAAGTCATTAACCTGGACCTGCCGCTCAATTTCCCCTTTCCGTTGTACGGCGGGTTTCGCGCGGCGGGGTATCGCCACCATATCGAGATTGGGCGTGGGAGCCGAGACGACTATGTCGATAACCTCGCCATGCAAGGATCGAGTCAGTGGGACAGCCTGCGCCACATCCGCTTCCGTGAATTTGGCTATTACGGTGGACGGCAGGATGCTGACCTCGACGAGAAGGGGGAACTGGGCATTGAGCACTGGGCACGACGCGGCATTATTGGGCGTGGGGTGCTACTTGATGTCGCGGGCTACATGGACCGGCAAGGGACTCCACTCGCGCCAACCAAAAAGTTCACCATCGACGGTCCATTCCTGGAGAAAGTGGCCAACGCGCAGCAAGTGGGTCTCGCCTCAGGGGACCTTATCCTGCTCCGCACCGGATGGCTCACCTGGTACAAAACCCTGGACGAAGCCGGACGAGAAAAGCTGCGCGGCACTTTACATCCGGGTGAGGATGGGATGGCCTGCCCCGGACTCGACGCTCAGCAAGCCACGGCGGCATGGATTTGGGATCATCAGATCGCGGCGATGGCGGCGGACAACGTCGCGCTTGAGGCATTGCCCGTCGATCCCACGATTGGGTTCCAGCACCGGCGGTTGATCGCGCTGCAAGGGATGCCCATCGGTGAGGTGTGGGACCTTGATGAACTCGCGCACGAATGCGCCCGTGACGGCGTGTACGAGTTCATGCTCGTGTCCTCTCCGTTGAATCTTCCCGGTGGGGTTGGCTCGCCACCGAATGTGTATGCCATCAAGTGAAGGGACTGAGGGATGAGGACTGAGCGGTGCGGGCATCACCGCCATCCGCTCCGTGTCCCTCGCGTATGCCGCGACCGTGGGCGCGCTGAAGAATTGAGCATTCGTGCGCTATCCAGGTTGGGGAAGCTCCGATGGGGCAACGTCGTAGCTCACGCGGAGTTTTCCGGCTTTGCTCTTGAGGCTCTTGATGCGAATGCCGCGAATTTCGCCCACGCGTGCCACGTGCGTCCCGCCGCATGCCTGCGCGGGATACGAACCAATCCGTACCATCCGCGGGGCGTGGGGCTCACTGGCACTAATAACCAGTAAATCCGCGCGCACCGCGTAAGCCAAAGCCGCACTGAGGTTGTGCTCCAGCAGAGCCAGTTCCCCGTGATACGCTCCCTCAAAATCAACGCGCGCCTCTCCTGGCCAATGATGACCCGCCACACCTGTTTGGTTACAAATTGTTCGTTCGTTTGGCTGGATGATGGCGGGAAGCGAGCGGGTTCCGAAAGTTCCCTCTCTCTCGACTAAGAGAGGGCCAGGGCAAACGGAGAATGACCCGCCGTGAGCGATTGACAGACATTCTGCAATCGCACTACGGTGTCGTGCATGAAAACAGAGGTCTACAGTTGGCGACTCTCCCCGACCTTGAAGAGCACCTTGGAAGAAACCGCGCGCCAGGAGCGGGCGACGGTCGCGGCGCTGTTGGAGCGCATTGTGACCGAATGGTTCACCACGCATCGTCTGGAGAGGAATCACGAAGACGAGGAGCAACAACGGCTCCGGGCGGCGGCGATCCGGACCTTCGGCACAATCCAAGGGGCGGATCCCAATCGCTCCGTGAAGGGGCGAGCCACCGTCCGTGCACGGCTCGCCAAGCGCCATGCGCGTTAAGGGGCTCATTGATACCGGTGCCATCATCGCGCTCTTGGATCGGGATGATCGTTGGCATCGTACGTGTCAGGACGCCTTTGACGAATTCCTGTTACCACTCGTCACCTCGGCGGCGGTCCTCGCCGAGGTCTTTCATTTAGTCGGCGATAACCCATACGAAGTGGAAGCCGCGTGGGCATTCCTCCGTTCAGGCGCGGTGACGGTCCTGCCTATTCAGGATGCTGATGTACCAATGCTCCACGCCTTGATGAAGAAATACTCTGTTCGTCCGATGGATTTCGCGGATGCGACCCTGGTCCATTTGGCGCACCGTGAGGGGTTACCGTCCATTTTCACTGTCGATTTCAATGATTTTGAGACCTACCGTATCGACGGGCGTAAACGCTTTCGGATTTTTCCTGCTCGCTAGGTGCTGAAGGCCGCAGGCCGAGGGTACTAAAGGACGAACCGGGGAATCGGAGAAATGGGACACTGGTCACTGTTCAGAACCCGATCCCATCATTCCCCAACCCGACCTTCTTACAGAGCACACAGATCGCACTGTCGCCCATTCGCGGAATAGCCGGATAC
>JANMSE010000035.1:0-5518 GCA_031389045.1 Deltaproteobacteria bacterium
GATCGCACCTACGAAGAGGTCTTAGGCTTCCGCGCTCCGCCGTTGAATTATTTGATCGGCATGAAGGCGACGTTTTAGAGGAAAATTGTGGATGATGAGATTTTTTGATCCCCCTCACCCTAGCCCTCTCCCAGCCGGGAGAGGGAATTTTCGGAGACTCCGCTATGTGTTCTCCGTGGTCTTGATGGTTAGCATTGTGGCTTTTAGTGAGGGGGCACATGCCCAGACTGCCAAGCGTATTGTGTCTCTGGCACCGTCGGTGACCGAAACCCTCTTCGCCATCGGCGCGGGCGAGCAACTGGTTGGGGTCTGCACGTTCTGTGATTTTCCGCGTGAGGTTGAGCGCATCGACCGGATCGGGGCATACATCAACCCCAATGTCGAAGCGATCGTGGCGAAACGACCGGATGTGGTGATTGGGGTACCGGTCAATAGTCCCGAAGCGATTGCCACGCTGCAACGGTTGGGACTGCGCACCCTCATCGTGCGTGTCGAGACCATTGCCGAGATCGAAGCCGCCATCCGCACCATTGCCCAGGAAGTTGGACGTGAAGCGCAAGGAGAGCAACTGATCGCTGACATGAATCAGCGCATGGCCGCTATCCGCAAACGGCTGGAAGGCGCGCCTTCGCGGCGGGTGCTCATGGTGGTGGGGCAGACGCCACTGATCGCCGTGGGCAGTGGCATCTTTCTCGACGAGTTAATCAGCCAAGCGCACGGGATCAACATCGCCGCTGGTGCCGCGCAGCCGTGGCCACATCTGAGCCTTGAAGTGGCGGTCGCCAAGCAACCCGAAGTCATTATTGATGGATCAATGGGATCGGAAGAGACCCAGGGCCCGGAACAACGGCTGGGCATATGGAAGAATTTTCCGACGGTCCCGGCGGTCCGCGATGGCCGACTGCATGGTCGTCTCTCGTCGGCCATGTTGCGGCCAGGACCACGGCTGCCCGAAGCGTTTGAGGAACTGGCGCGGTTGATCCAGCCGGAACGGTTCTAGGGAAAGTCTAGGGCCAGTCTCGGACAAGTCCCTGAAAGTCTCGGTCAAGTCTTTGGACTTGACTTGGACTTGCTTGAGACGGCCCCAGACTTGTTTTGGACTTGCCCGAGACTGCCCTCATCAACTGTGACGATCAAAACGGTCATGGTCGCGAGGAGGCTTCCAGGTTCCCTCTCCCGGCTGGGAGAGGGCTAGGGTGAGGGGGATCAAGTGACCTTTCCTTCTTGCCGTTCCGGGCACCAAGCCCAGACACGCAGGGCACGGGCTTTCTCTTCGGCTTCTGGCACGATCACACGTCCCACGACGGCGGCACGTGTGGGAGTTCCTATCTTCGCGAGCAGGGCTGCTCGCGCCGCCGCCCGCTCCACGTCGGAGGTGCCAACTCCCCATGACACTTCGACGACCATGTGCACGGCCTCTCCTGTCTCTTTATCCTTGCCTTGCACGAACACATCAGCCTGCGCTATCTGATCCCGTTCGTCCATTGTCAGATACCCAGCGTCAACGGCATCGTCGAGTAGCTCGTAGACCTGCTCATGGGAGAGGATGCGTGAGCGCCGTAACCAACGACCATAGGCGAAGACGACCCGCTTCCCGGATTGCAGTTCCAGTACATCGCCTTTGAGAATCGCGACATCGTTTTCGACTTTCCCAAGGCGTTGTTCGGTGCGCGTTTGAGCGGCGGCGAGCTGTTCAACGAGTCGTTCGGTGCGCGCTTGAGCGGCGGCGAGCTGTTCGAGGCTTTCCTCGACTCTACTGAGACGTTGCTCGCTGCGTGCTTGGGCGGCCGATAACTGTGCGAGGATGTCCTCGACTTTACTCAGGCGGTTTTCTGTCCGTTCGAGAGTGTCTTCAACTCTACTGAGGCGTTGCTCGCTGCGCGCTTGAGCAGTGGCGAGCTGTGCGAGGATGTCCTCGACTTTACTCAGGCGGTTTTCTGTCCGTTCGAGAGTGTCTTCAACTTTACTGAGGCGTTGCTCGCTGCGTGCTTGAGCAGTGGCGAGTGCGCTGAGGTGGTGTTCGGTCCGTGCTTGGGCAGCCGCGAGTTCCGCGATACGGTCGGCTAACGCCCGAACCTGTTCGGGAAGTGAGAGGAAGTCATCCGTTAAAATGAGCGGACGTAATTGAGCCCGCCATTCAGGATGTGTGGCAAGAATACGAATGAGGTCTTGAATCGTGTCGATTTGCTCGATCATAACAGCTCCCGTAACGGAGGAGGCAATGTAGCGTGCGCGCGGAGACCGAACAAGACAGAAGGAAGCAAGGGTAGGCTGGGATGACCAGCGAGAATCCCAACGTGGCGCTAAGAGGAAGGCGGGAAAGAAAAGGCAAAAGTCAAAGCGCAAAAGTCAAAAGGCAAAAATAGGGACCGCCGTGCACGAAGCACAATCTAACGATCTCAGTCCGCGATTCGCAAATCCGCAATCCGCAATTCCCAGCGGCCCTAGACTTGTCCCGGACTTGCCCTAGACTTGCCCCAGACTTTCCCCATGTATCTGACCAAACGAAAATGGCTGCTCGTGAACGGCGCGCTCGGCTTGGGGTTGGTGCTGACGATCCTGCTCTGCGCCACGATCGGCACCGAATCCCTGAACCTGCTCCATGCGCTGTCCGCAGCTTCACCAGAGAATACCGACTCCGTTATTTTGCTGCGTATCCGTTTGCCGCGTGTGTTGTTGGCCGCCGTGATTGGTGGGGCGTTGGGTATCACTGGTGCCGCCTTGCAAGCGTTGCTGCATAACCCTCTGGCCTGTCCCCATATTCTGGGAGTCTCCGGCGGGGCCGCGCTGTGTGGCATCGCCGCTCTCGTGTTTGTTGGCACAGTGACCACTGGGCTCACTGGCATCTTTCGTATCTCGATCATTTCCTTGGCCGCGTTTGGGGGGGCGATAGGCACGACGGTCTTGATGTATCGCACGGCGCTGTCCCGTGGGCGGCTGGAGCCGTATGCCCTGCTGCTGACCGGTGTGGTGTTCAACGCCTTCTGTGGTGCGTTGATTATGCTGCTCAACTCAATCGCCGATTTCTATCAGAGCCACAGCATTCTCTTCTGGCTCATGGGCAGTCTCGCGGCGCAGGACTATACAACGGTCGGGATGGTCGCGGTGTACGTCCTTATTGGCGCGGGCTGGTTGATCGGACAAGGGCGGCGTCTCAATCTGCTCAGCATTGGTGAAGAAGGGGCGCAGCAGCTTGGGGTGAATGTCGAAGCGCTACGGCGAGGCACGTTTCTCGCGTCGGCGCTTTTGGTGGGCGCCGCAGTGTCCGTGAGTGGCATGATCGGCTTTGTCGGGCTTATCGTCCCCCATTTGCTGCGACTGCTGATTGGTGCCGATCACCGACTCCTGTTGCCCGCGTCCTTGTTCGGGGGCGCGATCTTTCTGGTGTGGGCGGACACCCTGGCTCGCACCATTGTCAGCCCGACGGAACTGCCGGTGGGCGTGGTGACAGCCATGTGCGGCGGTCCGTTCTTTCTCTATCTGTTGCGCAAAACCGAGCGCCGGATGTTTGCGTCATGAGCCCCAGCGAACGCGCTACGGTCCTGAGTTGCGAACAGGTGAGTTTCGCCTACGGCCCGGTCGAAGTGCTCTCCGCTATTTCGTGCGAGGTCGCGGCTGGAGAAATCGTGGGGTTGATCGGCCCCAATGGGTCGGGGAAATCCACATTGATGCGGTTGATGAGCGGCGTGCGGGTCCCGCGGGTGGGGCAACTGGCCTACGATGGTCGTGATTTACGGACGTATCGCCGTGAGGAACTGGCGCGGGCCATCGCGGTGGTCCCGCAAGAGACGGCGATCGAGTTACCGTTCTCGGTCCTTGAAGTGGTGCTGATGGGGCGGTCGCCGTATCTGGGGAAATTCGGGTTTGAGGGCGCGCATGATCTCGCGGTCGCCCAGCGAGTCATGGAGCAAACGGGAGTCGCGGACTTGGCGACGCGGGAAGTGCATGCCCTGAGCGGGGGCGAACGACAACGGGTGATTCTCGCGCGTGCGCTCGCGCAGGAGCCGCGCGTGTTGCTCCTGGATGAGCCCACCGCTTTTCTCGACATCAAGCATCAAGTGGCGGTGTACGATCTGATGAAGCAGTTAAGTCGCGAGCAGGGGTTAGCGGTGGTGGCGATTCTCCATGACCTGAATCTCGCCGCGCTGTACTGCGACCGCCTGCTGCTCCTCAAAGCGGGTCGCACGTTTTGCCAAGGTACCCCCGAAGAAGTCCTGACCTACATCAACATCAAAGCCGTGTACGAGACGGAAGTATACATTGATCTCAACGACCTCACGGGCAAAGTGCAGATTTTGCCGCTGGATGCCGACACGCGCCGTCGGCTCGAACGGAAAGAACCGACTGGTAATTCGCGACGAAGTCTCATTTTTGACTTTTGACTTTTGACTTTTGCCCCTGATAGATCCGGGTAGGGTGTGCTTCGCGCACCAACACCCCCGGCATTCAACACCCTTGCCAGCGAAGGTCCGGCGTTCGCAAGGACTGGTGCGCGGAGCGCACCCTACAACTCACGGCGTTTGCAGAGTCGGTCGCGGGCGGCGATGTGGTGTAGCGGTGTGGGTTAGGCGTAGTCGAGAAGTGGAGCAGGATAGGCTTGAAACACCTCATCCACCGTAATGATTGTCAGGGTATGCTCCAGTGCTTGACAGATTAACATGCGATCAAATGGGTCCCGGTGAATTGAGGGAAGTGTTCCGAGCCGCTTTACGCTGCCCTCATCAAGCGGCAAGTTAGCAATCCGATGCCGCTCGCGCTGCACCGGCAGATACCTTTCTGGCGGTTCAGGTAATGGCAGCTTCCCCACAGAGTATTTGATGATCGTTTCCCACAAGGACACGACGCTCAGATGGACTTCATGGTGCGGCTGTCGAATCGTGTCTCGCCACATCGCTGGCAACCGCGCGTCCCCACTGAGAAACCAGAGAAACACATGCGTATCAAGCAGAAATTTCATTGCCCCTCGAATGCGTTGAGCATGTCCTCTGGCAGAGGGGCATCAAAGTCCTCCGGTACCGTGAACTCTCCCGCGCATAACCCGAAAGGACGAAGAGTCTCGACACGCGGCGCGACCGGCTTGACCTCCGCGACCGGTTTCCCGGCACGGAGAATAACCAGCGTTTCCCCAGCTTCGACCCGCTGCAAATAGATCGATAAATCTTGTTGGATGTCTTCGAGATTGACTTGCGTCATAAGCGAGTTATCTCTCACAACTTGAGGACGATCAAGCCCGAGAAACGCCTAACCACGTATTAGTGCGGTTCACCCCCACGCGTGTGGGGAAGACGTAAGCTGCGCATGGTCTTTACCTCATGGGTGGACCGAGAGCAGGCCAAATCCAAGTCCCTTGCCACTGCCAACGCCGTGCTCCACGGTGCGGTGAAATGTTGTCGGATCGGTGATCCGTAAGCCGCCATCGAACCGCACGGCGGTCAGCGTCAACTCATAATGGACCTCACGGACGTTGATCGCGCGTCGTCTCGTGCTCAACGCCTTTCGGCATCACAGAGGTAGTCAC
>JANMSE010000055.1:0-9639 GCA_031389045.1 Deltaproteobacteria bacterium
ATTGTCGATTTGCCCACCGCTCACGGAGTGGCGGGCAATCGTGCGTAAGGTCGTGTGTTATTGTGGCAAGAAGTAGGAAAATCCCGCGAGGATCACGCTGGAATCGAGCCCTTGGTTGTCCTTATACAGACTCGCGTTGGACACATGACGGTAGCGCCACGAGGCGGTGAAGGCGAGATTTTCGTTCAAGAAAAAACTCGCTCCGGCGCCGATATTTTCCATGAAGCTGAAATGTCCCCCTAATTTGTATCCGCGCAAATCGGTATACAACAGGCCCAGGCCACCTTCAATAAAGGGCGCGAACCGAGTCCCAGTATCAAAATAATAGGTGAGCACCGGTAGTCCAAGCCCCAATTCCATTGAGCCATCGGTATGTGGCCGCCTCGAATGAATCACGGACGCGAACGGCTCGGCGCTAATCTCAAACGCTCCGGCGGGCATCACCCACCATTGTCCGTTGAAGACCGTATACCCGGCGCGCAGGTTGATCGGGATCATCTCGGCATGTTTGCGCAAGCCCCAGATATAGCCCGTGCGAATACCGGTTTCCCAGGTGCCGGCTTTCGGTAACCAGTTTTCCGCCCGTACTGGCGCTCCCATTGTCAAGATGAACAGCGCGACGAAACCACCCAACCACCATCGATGCCAATGCCTTTGCATGATGCCTCCCTCTGCGAAACTCTCGTTATAATAGGCAACCGCTCCTATCGTACTCCCGTGCATTGCGCAAGCTGCGCTGAGCGCCCAGGTCCAAAGTCCTGGGCCTAACGTCCAAGATTAAGAGAGGGCGCACGACACACGGGTTACACTTCGGTCCTGAGTTCTGTCTCGACAAAGTCCTTTATCTGCTCGTTCCACGCATACGCGCGCAACGCCTTCACTTCCCGGTCATAAATCGAGATCACAAGATAGACCGTATCGGGATAGGACGGTTCATCGCCAAACATGGCCTGCCGTTTATCTTCGGCGGAAAAATAGGCGTCGTGGTTCGGATGCGAGTGATAAAACGCTTTGAGCGTGGCGTGCCCGCTATCCGTCTCTTTGAGCACCGCGAGTAATTCCTTGGACTCCATGACGTAGGCGATGGTGGCATCGCGCGGATACGTCTGAGGGTCTTTGGCGTGCATCACGTTTTGTATGTTGGCAATGCGGCGAACCTCGTCCCCGCTCGCCGTTGTGAGGATGGCGCCGCAACATTCGTCTGGGAATGTCTCCTGCGCATGATGGCAGAGGGCATCCCAGGTTAGTGCTCCTAACGAGATCATGGCTTTTCTCCTTTTCGTTTCTCTGGTTGTTTCCGCAGGGGCGTTTGCGGCTTTTCTTCAGTCTCACCCTCTCGGGTCTGAATCGCATAACGGACTTCCGCTGCTCGTGGGCCACGTTGTTTCTCAGGATGGATGTGGATACGAGTCGCGGCCACGGCATGCTGCGTTGTCAGTGCCGTCGTCACGGTTTGTAGTCGTTCTCCGATGAGTTGTTCCACCGCCTCTGGGGCAACGACGGTGTTCTTGCGAAGCTGCTCCAATACCGTGGTGGCGGACTCCGACAGCGGGACGGGTGCAGTCTGATCGGTAGGGTGCAGATGTTGCGTCAGGAATCGGTGCACTTCATCCTGTGGTGTCATTGGCAATGGAGGTGGAGTCGGTGCTTCTGTTGTACTCTTTGGCTGTTGAGGTGGAGGGGGAGGGGTCGTGGCAAGCTGTGTCAGAATGGCCTGATCCTTCAAGTGTTGCAGATCCGTTGCTCCTACCATCCCGGTGAAGCGTATGTCCAATCCTGAATGTTGTGTAAGAAATTGACTCAATTGTGCGAGTTGCGCTTTGGCGTCTTCGGTCATGTGGCTCGTACCCGGGATAAATTGAAACGGGGGGAACGTGAAATCTTCCAACTCTTCTTTGCCCTTGAACACAGCCCCCAGGAGTTTGAGGGGAGAAGTGACGGCGCCAATGAGTACGTCGCGGATAGCGCGGACCATCGTCCCCCCCCAATGAAATCCCGGCTCGTTGAATCGCCCTTCCATCGGGAGGTTGAGATCAATGTCGCCGTTGAGGTCTTTCAGTAGGGCAATGACGAGGGCGAGGGGTACCCCTACTTGTTGTTCTAACTGCGACGCATTGCGTTTGCCGCCCAGGTTAATACCATGCAACGTGACTTTCATAGTGGCCTGGATGCGATCTCCAGGGAGCACCAAGTCCCAGGTTGCAGTGACCTTTCCTTTCTTGACGCTATATCCCAGGCTCGGCTCCAAGTACGAATTAAAACGGGACAACGACATTTTTTGGATGTTTCCACGCACCCGTATCACCGTCTGATTGCCTTGCTGCTCGGTCGTCCCTTGAAACTCAACTGGCGCACCATCTTCATTGTAAGCGGAGGCTGAAAACGTAGCGGGGAACACTAGCGGATAGCTGAGGGCATTGATGTTGACGCGCACATCTTGCCAGGAGACTGTTTGAGTTGGAGTAACCGTCCGGTCCTCAAAATACAACTCCCCGCCAATCATCGACAGGCGATCAATCCGAATGGCGAGCCCGCCGGTCGTTGCTGTTGGTGGTGCTGCGGGTGGAGTGGGGGGAGTCGGTATTGAGGATTCGAGAGTTGCCGTCTGCACTACCGGTGAGAGATCGGCTGTTGGAACATTCGTGAGTGGCGCGGCATCGGCGGAAGCGGCAGTCTCTGGTGGGACCGTTGCGACCTCCGCGGCTTGCGCAGGAGGAATAACGAGCTGAAACTGGCCCGTGGAATTCCGCATCCCTTGCGCGTAGGTGTATTCGAGGGCGACATCGGGCATCCGTACATCGAATGGCACTAAGCGACTCCCTTCGGCGATGTTCGCGGTGGCGTGATAACAACCGAGGAGAATTTTCTTCTCCGGCCCGTGGGTGAGCGCAAACCCGGTGAGGTCAACCGGTCCCTGGATACGTATCTGTCGTTCGTGCTGTGGACTCTCTTCTTGAGCAAGACGCAGAGTAGCAGTGGCTTTTTCAATGGCCACATCGCCTTGGGGTAGTCGTTGGAGGGAAACCTTTGCTAACTGCGTGGTGATCTCAAGCGCCAACGGAGTGAGGGTGCTGCCGTCCCGGATGTCGATCTGACTACTGTCCCACGCGAGCACGTTGGCCGCTTCAGGCATGCCAGAGAGGGTCAATTGTGTCGTCGCCAATACGCCACTGAACAGCAACGGCGGTTGGCCTTCGGTAACCGTGGGAGATGTGAGGGTGACGGTGCCATTCACCTGTTCTATCGCGAGGTCCGTTTGTGGTGGTCGCTGGATACGCACGCGAGCGAGCTGAGGTTCGAGGTGGAGCGCGAGGGGGGTGGCGGTGCTGCCTTCCCGAATTGTGATGTGACCACTTTCCCAACTCACCGTGCTGCCCGCCTCTGGCATCCCATCTAGCAAAAACTGGGTCGTCTCCAGGGTGCCGTCGAAGCGGACTGTTCCCTCGGTGCTCTGGGGGTTGAGGGTGGCACGGACCGAGCCGGAGACTTTGCCTTGCAAGGATTTTCCTGGGAGGAGCGCGGTAAGCATGGGGCGGAACACCGCCATATCGATATTCGCCGGTTGAAATTGGCCTTGCAGCGTGAAGGGCGCCAATTGCAGGATGCCATCTCCGGTGATCGTGCCCTCACCCATGCGGGTACGGAGGCGAAATGGATGTTCGGGTGCTTCACCGCCGAGGTTTTGGAGTTCGAGTTCTTCCGGTGATAACACGAACATCTCGGCTTCCGGCCAGGTACTGTCGCGATACTGGAGTTCACCACCGGTCCATTTCACTGTTTTGAACAGAAACTTCCACGGCGCGGCGGTACTGACCTGCTCTTGTTTGGTGGGCTGTACCAACGACGCGAGGTTGATGCCCGTTGGTGTTTGCAATACGAACACTTTCAAGTTTTGCAGTTCCGCGGAGGTCACGCGAATGTCCTGCCGCGTGAGGTCAACCGTCTCAATGTCGATTTTTCCCTTGGGGAGGGTCAGCGCGGTCTGCTGGGAAAGTGGGTCCGCGACTTCAAGATTTTCCACGGTCGCCGTGCCAGAGAGCGCATGGGCGGGTGCTGTCCCTCCGGTCTGATAGCGATAATGCAGTTGGGCCCCCAGGCGGCCGCTCAACTTTTGGAAAGTCAGAGCGTCTTGCAAATATGGCTCAAGCCCGGTGAGCGCGAGTTGCTGGAGACCAATGTTGGCATCCACCGAGGTTTGTTCACGTTGCCACAGGATTGCGGCTTTTCCCTGTAATGGGCTTTGGTTGAGGGTCCCTTTGAGGAGGACGGTCACCGGAGCGGCGAGCCCACGTGGTTGGAGGTCAATCGTTTCAGTCGTGAGGTCGGTGATGGCGAACTCAAAGCGGGGCTCTCCGTGGCGCGTGCGGTCTTGATAGGTGATCGTGCTGTCCACGACCTCGAATTCTCCAATGCTCAAGGTTGGCAGGTCCGATGGTTCCGTTGGCGGTTGTTCTGGTGGTGTGGGAGGTGCGGGCGGAAAGAGGCGAGAGAGGTTGAGCTGTCCATTCGGCTCTTGCACGGCCGCGACATGCACTCCGGTCAGAGTGAGGTCTTCGATGTTGATCGTGCGTCGCAACAACGAACGCAGGCGGAGATTCACCTCCACGCTCCGCACCGCGAACACGGGGGTTTTTCCCTCGGGAAGCGTAAAACTCAATTGCTGTAAGGCGACGTACCCGCGTAGCAGATTCAGATCGACATCGCCAAGCGTCACCTGAGCGGTCGTCATGGCCGTGAGATTGGTCACGACCTGTTGGCGGATAAATCCGGGAAGCCAGCTCCGACCAAGAATCCACACGCCGATTACAAAGAAGATAAACCAGTGCCACCATCGCAAAGAGCGGGGAGAGCAGTAGCGCTGGAGCCAGAAAAGGAGGTTACGCATTGTCATAGGCTATATTTACCATGAGACGCTTTGATTACCGATGTTATCGGGACCCACTCGCAGTACGGAAGAATCGCGTGATTCTTCCGTAGCGCGAATCGCGCCTCGGGATTGGCATCCCAGCACTTTGCGCTTTCGCGAGCTGCCGTTATAGTGACGCAAAACGCACGAAGGAGTCGAGAAACATGGAGACAAGCGAAGGGACGGGAACAGGAAAGATCACGATTGACGAGTTCGGCAAGGTCGAGCTCCGGGTGGCGACCATTAAAGCCGCCGAGCTTCATCCGAAAGCGGACAAACTACTGGTGTTGAAAATCGACTTAGGGACGGAAGAGCGGCAATTAGTGGCGGGGATTCGTGGGCACTATACGCCGGAGGAGCTGGTTGGGAAGCAAATCGTCGTCGTGGCGAATCTCCAACCGGCTATGCTGCGTGGTGTCGAGAGTCAAGGGATGCTGCTGGCTGCGTCGGATGGGGAGCACGTGATCGTGTTGAGCCCGGAGAAGCCTATCGCTACGGGAGCACGGGTAAAATAGGCACGGAGAAGAAGATTCTCACGCAGAGACGCAGAGGCGCAGAGATGAAAGAAGAGCAACTGAACCGGATGTCAGGACAGATTGTGGATGCGGCGTTTCGTATCCACTCAAAGCTCGGACCGGGACTATTGGAATCCGTGTACGAACTGATTCTGGCGAAGGAGCTGGAGAGGAGAGGGCTGTTCGTGGAACGGCAAAAGGCGGTCCCGATTGAATTCGAGGGGTTGTCCTTCGAGGAAGGGTTTCGCGCGGATATTATTGTCGAGCGTTCGATTGTTGTCGAACTGAAATCCGTCGAAACCCTTGCCCCTGTTCATGCCAAGCAGGTCCTCACCTATCTGCGTCTCTTGGACTATCGACTCGGTTTGTTAATCAACTTCGGAGCGCCTCTCCTCAAAGACGGCATCAGACGCATTGTCAACAAATTCTGAAACTCCGCGCCTCTGCGTCTCTGCGTGAGCTAATGCCCCGCGAACTTCGCGATTTCCACCACCGCCCGCTCATGCGTCCCGTCACCGACCTTGGCGCCATCTTCGTTAAACGCCTCGACGGTAAACAGTAACCGACGGCCCTTGATTTCGGTAAGGGTCACTTTCCCTCGCACTTTTTGTCCAATCTTCGTGGGCGCGAGGTGCTTCACGTTGACATGAAAGCCCACCGTTTGTTCGCCCGCTCCCATGTGTGGTGTAAGAAACTCCACGCACGTGCCCTCCATCAGCATAATCATGGCCGGGGTAGAATACATACTCGGCACGCCAGGCCCCATGTGTGCAATGCCCATGTCTGGCGTCGTGGTAATGACTTTCTCGTGTGACATGCCAATCTTCAATGTATCTTTCATTGCTTGTTCCTCTCCTGAATGCTGACTACTGACTACTGACTACTTTCCCCTACGGTTCCACCGCCGCGCGCGTGATCTCCTTCCGGTCCGACTTCTCCATCGCCTCGGCGGCGCGTTCCAGCGGAAATACCGCATCGACCATTTCATGGTACGGATATTGGTCGATGTGCTCTGACAAGAATTGCAACGACTTCTGGAGATAATGTGGATTATAGGTCGCGACGCCAATGATGGTAATCGACTTGAACGTAATAAACGAAGGCGGGAGCGCCACCGTCAGTCCCGGAGAAATGTTGCCCAGTTCTAGCACCCGACCACCATTGCGCACTAGATTGATGGCTTCCAGAAATGCTTCGGGAATGCCCGCCACTTCCAGCACGACATCGGCCCCAAGCCCCTTGGTCAATTCTTTCACCCGACCGACACGCGCTTGCGGGGTCGAGTACTCCCGCATGTCAACAATCTCATCCGCGCCAAATTGTTTTGCCCGTTTAAGGCGCAGTTCCACGCCATCAATGGCGATGACCCGCGCGCCACGTGCTTTGGCGACCGCCATCGCATGGAGCCCCAATCCCCCTGCGCCTTGGACCACCAAGGTTTCATCGTAGCGGAGATTGCCGCGGTCCAACCCGAAGAAGACTTGCGACAAGGCGCAGTTCGCCGAGGACGCGGCATGGTCAGGCACGTTCTCTGGCACTTTGTACACATGCTGGCCCGCTTCGATGTAGTAATGCGTGCCGAAGGGGGTGTGAAAGTGTGGTGGTTCTTGTGGGACCAGTCGCTTGGCGCGAATACCGAGCGTGACGCATGCCGCGGCATTGCCCTCACGACAATTCACGCACGACCCGCAGGTGCGATAGTAGACTGGCGCGATCCGGTCGCCTTCCTTCAACGGCTGGCCAGCGGTATCCGTGGTGACCCCTTTGCCGAGGGTATGCACCCGTCCGACCATTTCGTGCCCAGGCATCACGCCACGTTTGCCGAACTCGCCGCGCCACATGTGGACTTCCGACCCACAGACATTCGTCCGTGTCACTTGCGCGAGAATTGCTCCTGGAGCCACATCGGGCAGCTCGAATTCGTGGAACTCTAATGTCCGCGCTTGCGGAATATACGCGATTTTTCCTTTCATCATCCCTCTCCTTAACTCGGTACTCGTAACTCGGTACTCGTTCTCGTTTCTCAATACTTAGAAAGTGATCGGCAGTGCCTTCAGGCCGCGTAAGGTCACGGTCTCTCGCCACTCCAGCATCTCGCCCGTCAACCGCGGATTCGGCATCCGGCGCAACAGGGTGTTGATCGTCACCTGCGCTTCGACACGGGCCAGTGGTGCTCCCAGACAATGATGAATTCCATAGCTAAAGACGATGTGGCGATTGTCTGGGCGGGTAATATCTAGGCGGTCGGGATCAGGGAATTGCGCCGGATCACGGTTGGCGGCACCAAGCACAATGATCGCCTGTACGCCTTTGGGAATAGTTTTTCCGCCGATCTCCACATCCACAAGCGCGGTCCGCGCGGTCATCTGGACGGACCCATCATAGCGAAGAAGTTCTTCCACGGCGCTCGTGATGAGTGTCGGGTCGCGTTTGAGTTTGTCGAGTTGATCGGGATTGCGTAACAATGCCAGCATGCCGTTTCCGATCAAGTTCATCGTCGTCTCGTGTCCCGCGCCGAGTAGCAGGATCGCGGTGGCGATCAATTCATCTTCCGTGAGGCGGTCGCCCTGTTCTTCGGTGGCGATCAGGCTGCTCAACAAATCAGGCTGTGGATTCTTGCGACGGATGGCGATGAGGGCGCGGAAGTAATCCGTGAACGCGACCGTGGCCTGATCCGCTGTCGCAATGATGTCCGGCGTGACAATCGGATCGAGGCTCCGCGCCAAATCGCGCGTCCAGCCCTTGAATTGTTCGCGGTCCTCAACTGGAACACCGAGCATCTCGCAAATCACAATGGTTGGCAAAGGGAAAGCCAAATCAGCGATTACATCCATACGACCCGCGGCCCGCACGCTGTCCAGCAATTCATCGACACGCGCTTGCACACGAGGGCGCATCCCTTCCGCGACTCGTGGAGTAAACGCTTTCGTCACGAGCGTCCGCAAGCGCGTGTGATCGGGCGGGTCTTTCATCAGCATCCAGTGCGTTTCCATCTCCAGCAGGGGGCCAGGACCGCCTTGCGCCACCACGAAATCGGCATAGCCGTTCCATGTGTTGGGGTCGGCGCTAAACCGAGTGGCATCGCGGAGAATCGCGACACAATCGCTGTAGCGGGTGAGCACCCAGCGCCCAGCGATGTCGCTCCAATGCACCGGATCCAGCGAGCGTAACCGATAGTAAAACGGATACGGGTTCTCACGAAATTCCGGGAGAAACGGATTGAATTCAACAGGTGGTAAGGCGACCTCAATCTCAGCGGTGGCTGGTTGTAATGACATGAATGCAGCTCCTCTTGCCGCTTGCCGCCCTTATAAAAACGAGGGCGCACGATATTCGCCGAAGACATTGCGCATGGCGTCGGAAATTTCTCCGAGTGTGGCGTAGCTGCGGACGGCGTCGATAATGACCGGCATCAGATTGCCGCCATCACGGGCGACGGTTTCGACTTTCGCGAGCGCGGCTTGTGTCGCGGCTTGGTTTCGCTCGGCACGGACCGCCGCGAGCTTCTGTTTTTGCTGTTGCTCTAGGCTGCGGTCGATTTTTAGTAGCTCTCCCTGGTTCTCTTCTTCAACCGTGAAGTCGTTCACGCCAACAATCACCTGCTCCTTGTTCTCAATCGCTTGTTGGTAGCGGAAGGCGGCTTCGTGGATTTCACGCTGCTGATAGCCCGCTTCAATGGCCTTGACCGCTCCACCGAGTTTGTCGATTCGTTCGATATATTCAACCGCTTTGGCTTCGAGCTGGTCAGTTAACGACTCGACAAAGTAAGAGCCCGCGAGTGGGTCGATGGTGTCCGCGACGCCGGATTCGCAGGCAATGACCTGTTGGGTGCGCAGGGCGATGCGCACGGAATCTTCGGTTGGCAGGGCCAAGGCTTCATCGCGCGAGTTGGTATGGAGAGAATTAGTTCCCCCCAACACGGCGGCCAGCGCTTGCAGCGTGACCCGCATGATGTTGTTGTCCGGTTGTTGCGCGGTGAGTGTGGACCCGGCGGTTTGCGCATGCGTGCGGAGCATCCATGACCGCGGGTCCTTGGCGTGGAACCGTTCTTTCATAATTTTCGCCCACAACCGGCGGGCGGCGCGGAATTTCGCGACTTCCTCGAAGAAGTTGTTATGGACATTGAAAAAGAACGAGAGGCGCGACGCGAAGGTGTCCACATCAAGTCCGGCGGAGACCGCCGCGTCCACGTAGGCGATTCCATCAGCTAGGGTAAAG
>JANMSE010000067.1:0-6283 GCA_031389045.1 Deltaproteobacteria bacterium
CTTGGCAGTGTTGAGCGCCTCTTGGAGAGTTTTCCCGTTCGTCTGAAAGAGAGCGATGTCGAAGCCTTGGGGGTCGTTATTGATGCGGACCTGGATATTGCCGCTCGCTGGCGGTCCCTTGGGGATCGCTTGAAGAAGGCCGGATATGAAGGTGTTCCAGACGAGCCCGATGCGGATGGCACTATCCTCAGTCCACCACCAAAGAGTCTTTTGCCACGAGTGGGCATTTGGATCATGCCCGACAATCAAACGGAGGGCATCCTCGAAGATTTTCTCCGGTTGCTCGTCCCCCCCAGCAGTCGACTGTTTGATCACGTGGAGTCGAGTGTCGCGGCCATTCCGGCGGGGGAACGGCTCTTCAGTTTCCGCGATCAACCAAAAGCGATCATGCATACCTGGCTGGCGTGGCAGGCGGAGCCGGGTAAACCGTTTGGCACCGCGATCACCGCCAAGTTTCTTGATGCGAACGTGGCGCAGGTTGATGTACTGGTGGCGTGGCTCAAGAACCTCTTCTTTCCATGAGGCGCTCCCCTGCGCGAGGCAGGGAATAAACTCCCACCCCTCGCGATTGTAAAAAATCTTCGCGGAATACGAGACACGTGGTATAGCGACTGGGTCGAAAGGCGACCTCGGCTCAGTGTCTCGTTTGTTATTCCGCGGACAGCGAATCGCGGAGGCAGTATGCGTAGTGACATGGCAAAAGTGATTGTCGAACGCCCTCGTGGCGGATGGGATGGCGGGCATAAGAAACCAAGAGGAGACCTGGACTCATTACCAACGAAAGTGGGGATGAAGAGAGAGATCATCGGTGAGAAGTATCTCAACGAAAACCTTTCTCCCTTGCGGCGATTTCTGGCGTCGCAGGTTGGCCGGCCGTGGAACAAGGTGTATGCGGACATCAGCGCGTGCCTGCGGCCCGGCAACGTCGTCCAACAACATGTCCGCTCTCATCTCGAAGATTTCGTTGATCTCAAACTCTCCGTGAACAAAGATGGAGAGATCGAACAATCGCACGGGCGGTGGTACCGGGGGCGACAATCCCTCTATGTCGATCCTCGTGATGGGATTCTCAAATCGACCCTGAGTGAGAAAGACCGTAAACGTCGTGCGCTCGCGCGGCGACAAGAGCTTGCTCAAAAGAAGGCGAACGCGGATACCATTGTTGTTGATCGGATGCGGGAGCTGCGGCGGCTCAATGGGGTGTGGTTCTTCGTGGAGTATGGGCCACTGCCCTACCCAAGCTTGTACCCACCCCGAAAGAAGGACGGCAACGCAGGCGCGGGAGCAACGCATGCGGTCACGCATTATGACGTTGTGCTTCGGTCCTGGGTTGGTTCCAAGGATGCCTTTGCGCTCCAGGGGCGGTATGCGATGAAGAAGAGGCAATTGGCGTCTGACGAACTGCGCCACTATCGCATTCAGAATATCGCGCAGTGAGGGCGGGCAGCCTCCATCCGGGGAGTCGTGCCCCCGCCCTTACTGAAACAACAGAAACAAAAACCCCTTGCTCGGATTAGGCACGAGCCCGCCCATCAACCACAAGTAAACGAAGAAGCCGTAGAACAACGCCATCGCGATCAATGCCACGCGACGCCACAGCGGCGGCTGGAGTTCCTTGGGGAGGAACTTCATGTTCACATAGAGAATGTGCGGCGCGCTGATGACGAACACCACGCCAGCGACATTCGCGCCCAATTGTAACAGGATGATCGGTTGCGCCAGTCCGAGCGCGATCAAGCCCCAGGTCACCACCGCGGCGAGCACGGAGTAATAGACCAAGGCGAGGAATAGGGGACGTTGCATGGCGATTCAGGTTCTGGTCGGAGGCTGGCATTATGCCACGCGGACCACGCCTAGATGCGCCTGACGTGTTGCCCCATGTGAGGGCGCGGGGACTGGAGCGCCGACGCATCTTTCAGGATGACCCCGACCGGGAGGATTTCGTGCGCCGCCTCGCGGCCTTGGCGGGAGCGGGGGCGCTGACCGTCTATGCCTGGGTGTTGATGCCCACTCACTTCATCTGCTGGTGCGGACCGGTCAGCGCCCTTTGGCCCGGCGCTGAAAGAGCTTGATGTCGCGCGAAACCGTAATGCGGCCCCGGTCAGGTGCAGCGTCTGGTGAGACCGTCTTTCATTTCTAGAGTGCGATAACCCTCTTGAGAAACTCCACAGCTTCTCCGTCGTCGATCACCAACTCGGGGCTGATGATAAGATCGTTGATCGCTTTGCCTTCAAACTGAGTGACGCCTCGAGAGTTCCGCCCGGACCAATGGCGGAGTACGATTGTGGCTCGCAACAATTTCCTTTGAAACATGGACACGAGTACGGTGTCAACGATTTTCCCCGGAGTGATGCCGACGAAGTAGAACATGAATACAGATCGTTCACTAGCCAAGAACTCAAGCACCTTGTCGAGGTTATAGGCCTTGGGATTTGAATTGAGGATCATGATCTTCGTCTTTACGTCCGTCTCCGTGTCAAATGCATCGAACCGGCGCTGATAGTCGCCCAGCGCATTGTCGGTCCTGAATTTGGGTATGCCTTTGTCGCCCGCCTTCAGAGCGATGACGAGTTCCTGCCGCAACGTCTCATCCTCTCCCGTGATCAGGTACTCGATAATCCGCCCCCGGACATTCACATTCTCGATGAGCGCCGCCAACAGTATTTCGGACTTGAACTTGTTCACCTGGGCGTCCAATTCGGCTTTGAGGACCGCGTGGTCCTGGGATTCGATGAATTGCTCGGCCCGTTTGGGTGCTGCAAGAATGACCGGCGCAGCGCTATCGCTGACCAGGAACTTGGTTCCTGTTGGGGAGATGTTGTTCGTTGCTTCCACCAGCCGAGCAAGATTACCTTCAAATCCGATCTCCGCGTGAATATCGAAGAGCCTGCTGATGTTCTTGGGAGTGTTGCTGATTCCCTCAAACTCCCTCGCGATGTCGGAACCGTTGAAGCTCCCTCTAATGTTGTTCTCTCGAAGTTCTTGCGAGCTGTGGCTGACCTTTTTCAAGAATGTCGTGTTGGCTAGCAGGCAGTAGTTCGCCCCTGGCGTAACCAAACAAACGATGAACGGGCGATCGTCGTATTTCCGCAGGTTGGACAACGACAACACAGTGTTCCCAAAGTTGCGACTGCCTGAGGAACTGAATCGAACAGCAAAGTCGCCACAATAGTAGACTGACCGATCTTTCGTCAATCGAAATGCGTCCGCGACGATGCGGGCCAAACGAGCCTTGTCATTGATCCCATCGTTGGCCTTGATCATATCCAACAGATTCCGAAGGGGGTCATTCATCGAAAAGCCCCAGCGTGTTGTCAGAGGACGTACTGCGTCCCTTGTGCGGCTTCTGAGCACTCAAGCTGTTTCTTTCCCAGAAGACTCCCTCTGAGTATCCCTGGATAACCGGGGCGGCCTCGGCCAGTTTCACCCGCTTCGACGCCCAGCAACAATATTCTTGGTTGAGTTCAACTCCGCAGAACTTCCGATTGAGTTTTTTTGCAACAACGGCTGTCGTGCCACTGCCGAGAAATGGATCAAATACGAAGTCAGTGAGTCGGGAACTGGCCAGAATGAGTTTTGCAATCAACTTTTCGGGCTTCTGGGTGGGATGGTCGGTGTTTTCCGGCATCGACCAGAAGGGGACGGTAATGTCGGACCAAAGGTTTGAGGGATGCGTGAGTCGGTAGTTACCGTTCTCGGTCTCTTCCCAGTCCTTAGGTTCTCCATCAGCAGAGCGGTAAGGCGCAATGACGCGCCTCTTCAGTTTCACTGAATCGACGTCGAAATGATAAGCCTCATCGACGGTACAGAACCAAATGTCCTCAGTGTTGTTCTTCCAGTTCGCTTTGGCCCCGCGCCCTTTTTCTCTCTCCCAAGTGATCCGATTTCGGACATGGAAGTGCTTATCCAGAACCTGAAAGATGAGGGTGGAGGTTTGCCAATCGCTACAGGCGTAAACGGTCGCCGTTGGTCGTAGGAGCGGGATCAGGGATAATACGACAGCGTCAAACCAGGTGATGTACCCGTCGGCTTCCTTTGAGTGGAAAACGTGGCCGTTGTAGTTTTTTGTCAGGTTGTAGGGCGGATCGAGAATCAGGAGGTCCACGAAACCTTTCGGGAGAAAAGGGCAAGCCTCGTGGAAGTCCTGATTGATGATGCGGTCGGTGATTGATTCCGTGCTAGCGGCAGCGGATAGCCGCAAAAGGCTCAATGACAATTCGGCCATTTCCGCGTCCGAGCAGGTCAGCGTTCTGTTTCGTGGGGCTCGTGTCTTCATGTGCCTCTTCAGGTCTAACGCTTCCAGTCACCGTTTGCTGCCCAAACCGAGACCTTTCAGATTCAGCAGAACCGCAACGTGGCAGCAATACGGTGGAGTGGGTTGTTAGCCCTTCACCTTGCCGCGTGGTGTCCACTCCTCCACTGTCAATGCCCACCTCTCATGGTCACGCCAGCGCCCCGCCACTTTTAAGTAACGTGGCGAAAGCCCCTCATTCCGAAACCCTAGCCGTTGCACCAAGCGACGGGAGGAGTCATTATCCGGCTGGATGTTGGCTTCCAGCCGATGAAGCAGTAGCCCACGAAAAGCTTGTGAAACCACCGCACGTAGTCCTTCTGTCATGTAGCCCCGTCCGGTGTACGGGACAAACGCATAATATCCCAGATACCCTGAGCAGAATGTCCCACGAACAATCTCGTTAAGGTTGATGACACCCGCGAGTTCATTCGCCTCGGTCCGTACCCAGTACCCTACGTAGGGTGGCTGTTTGAGCCGTTTCAGATATGCTTCAAACGCTTCGACCGTTTGCGGAGGGGACGCCCAATGACGATGCAGTGTCCGGCTTCTGGCAACTGCGGTCAGAAATTCATCTCGGCGCTGCCGCGATGGGGTCTCAAGGATTCCTCGCACTTTTCCCTCTTTAGTTGGGCGGGCTAACGCTAATTGAACCGCACAGCTTGTTTCCATTAGTTGGAACAAGTTGGCATTACCAGAAATACGTTCCTGCATCTCCAAACAGCAAAGTTGCTACCTCCACAAATTGTCTACCAATTGTGAGGTTACCATCCGTAGCAACTTTGCCAACATTACTGCCTGCCTTCCTATAAATCTTAGAAACCTGCGGTGTCAATGATGCGGGCTTGTAATCCCAGAGCGCGGGCAGCCTCCATCCGGGGAGTCGTGCCCCCGCCCTTACTGAAACAACAGAAACAAAAACCCCTTGCTCGGATTAGGCACCAGTCCACCCATGAGCCACAAGTAGACGAAGAAGCCGTAAAACAACGCCATTCCCACCAGGGCAACGCGACGCCACAGCGGAGGCTGAAGTTCCTTGGGCAGGAACTTCATGTTCACATAGAGAATATGTGGCGCGCTGATGACGAACACCACGCCAGCGACGTTCGCGCCCAATTGTAACAGGATGATCGGCTGCGCCAGTCCCAGCGCGATCAGGCCCCAGGTCACCACCGCGGCGAGCACCGAGTAATAGACCAGCCGCACCTCCCCCTTCGCCCAGCGCCGCACGCTGTCGCTCCCGGTCCAGAGAATGTCGGTCACCGCTCGCACCGTGCCTTCCAGAATGTCGAGCTGACTCTTGAACAACATCCACACGCCCATCATGGCCACCAGAAAGCCGATGAGGGGCCCACTCTGCGCGGACATGGCATCCGCCAGCGCGGTGGCCACCGCCAACCCTCGAATATCCGCGCCGGTCTGCAGGAACGAGGTATACAGAATCGCCGGGAGCGCCATGCCGAGCAACGCCCCAATAAAGAACACGCCCCATTGATCGATCTGCACGATGCGCCACCAGCCACGCCACCGCGTGAGACTCTCCTCCGTGATGCGAAACGTGATGCCCGTGTGGGCTAACGGAATCGCCTGTCCGCCGATGGCCGCTGGAATGAAGCCCACCACCTGCCCCATGCCAAATCCCTTGTCGCGCGCCCAGTTGGACAAGGTCAAGTTGACGACGCCACCAGCGGCGGAATACGCGGCAAAGGCGCCGATCAAAAACCAATCCGCTCCCGGCGGGAAAAAAGAAAACCGTCCGGTCGGCACACTAAACCCGAAGAAGCCGACGCCAGCTTCGACCCACCGTGCACCACTCGCGAAAAAGAGGCAGAGCAGCAACAACCCGCCGAGGATCACGACTATCAGTACCCAATTGAGCACTTCCAGTGTGTGTTCAATGTGACGCCCGCTGAGGAGAATGAGCACGCAGGCGATAAACGCTCCGGCCCCTATCCAATAGACCGTGGAGGCATGCGCGGCCCCAGCGAGTTC
>JANMSE010000081.1:0-14776 GCA_031389045.1 Deltaproteobacteria bacterium
GAACTCGCGGGTGAGATTGCCGATGGGGTGATTCTCTTCGGGGCGGTGAGTCCGAGTCTCATTCACTTCTGCATGGAGCACGTGCGCGCGGGCGCGGACCGTGCGAAGCGCAACCCCAAGAACATCTATACGCTGTGCATGACCGCATTTCATCTGACACAACCGGGTGAACAGCTGGAAACCCCACGCGTGCGCAAAGCGGTGGGGCCTTTTGTCACCTCGTCGAGTAACATCTTCGCGTTTTCGTGTCCCAATCCCGAGGCGTTACCCGCAGACCTGCGTGAAGACTTGATGGCCTTCAAGAACGCCTATCGTGTCCCAGACGCACCAATCGAGACGCGCCATTTGCAGATGTATCGTGACTATCTCCAAGGCTTCAAAAAAGAACATGCCTCACTGGTGACGGAGAAGATGATTCGCGCGACCACACTGACCGGCTCGCGCGAAGAGATCATGGACGCCATTCATGCCATGCAAAAGGCGGGGATTCAGCAAGTGGCGATCCAAGCGGTGACTGACCCCAAAGAGACGATCGAGATCTTCGCGAAAACCATTATCAAACGATGGCAATAGTGGAAGCGGAGAGTCCGCCCCATTATGCGCGGATGCGGCCTTCGCCGAAGGCTGGTACGAGACGCCGCCGATCAAAGGATGGCGATCACAAAAGGCTATGTCGACACGCCCGACGGGCACATTCATTATCGCCGCGGTGAAGGCGGGAGCGGACTGCCAGGCCAAGCGCATGGCGGTGTACGGCCTCGTGCTCAGCATGTTGCAGTGGTGAGTCGCATTGCTGACTGTAGGGAGAGAATGGTTCGTGATGTGGCAGTCCCCACGTGGAATAGGCAGGAGGCGGCGCTACGCATATTCGTCGTGCTCGGCATTGTCTTGCTGTTTGTGAGTTCCTCCTGGGAAATGGCGCACGAAGGGATTGTCCGTGAGAACACACTTGGGCCACGGCCGAGCCTGGTGCTGGATCGGTGACCGGAGCCCCCATTCTGAGCGCCACCGGACGAGACCACGTGCACGGTGTCACGAGTGACGGTGTCACCAGCGGCGGTGTCACCAGCGGCAGTTCCAGGGTTATCCCGCCACAGTAGTCAAGCTCTCGAGTTCCGCCTGCAGGTGCTCCAGCTCCTCTTCCATCTGCCCCTGCAGCGCCGCGTAGGCACTCGGGTGCAGCGTTTCACTGCGCAGCAGCAGATCGTCCATTTCCTGGTGTTTACGTGCAAGCTCCTCACGCAGCACCGCCACTCGGGGGTGCGTGGCTGCGGTTGCTCCATTCTCTTCACGGTCGTGCTTCGTTCCCATGTTGCTTGTCCTTTCCTCGTAGGCCATCCTCTCCCTGCTGTCCAGAAAAACCTACGCCACGCGCGTGATCGCACGGGAGGAAGAGCCCCTCGCGTACTGGCTGACTGTGGCCTCATACGGCCTGCTTACGTTCTTCGTCCTGGGCGGCTCCCTGCTGTGTCCGCTCTGTATCCTGAGGACAGCGCACGTTCGTCCGTCACGCTTCGACCATGGCGTGCCCCACATCCTCTGTTGCTCGGGCATGCCCCTGGCCTGCGGAGACAGTCCCCCTCTCCGCTACGTGTTCTGGCCGCGATCGGGTCCACCGAAATCCCGCGCGCTGTGGCGTTCGATGAGCCGCTCTTCCTCAGGCCCCCACGATTTGTTCACGCGTCGGCCCCGTTGCACCGCGGGGCGTGCTTCAAGGTCTGTGACCCACCGCAGCACATGCGTGTACGTGCCCACGTCCAGAAACTCGGCGGCTTCATAGATATTGTGGGCCACTAACGCCCCGTACCAGGCGTAGTTCGCCATGTCGGAGATCGTGTACTCGTCCCCACACAGATACCTCTGGGTACTGAGATGGCGATTCAACACATCGAGTAAGCGTTTCACCTCCATCGCGTAGCGATTAATACCGTACTCGATCTTCTCCGGGGCGTACGCATAAAAATGCCCGAACCCACCACCGATATAGGGCGCGCTCCCCATCTGCCAGAATAACCACGACAGACATTCCGCCCGGGCCGACGGCGCGGTCGGCAGAAAGGCCCCAAATTTTTCCGCCAGATAGACGAGGATCGCCCCGGATTCAAAGACGCGGGTCGGGGGCGTGGTACTCCGGTCCAGGAGCGCGGGGATTTTGGAATTGGGGTTAATCGCCACAAACCCACTGCCAAATTGCTCGCCCTTTATGATGTCGATCAGATAGGCATCGTACTCGGCTTCGGTAATGCCCCGTTCGAGCAGTTCCTCCAGCAGGATGGTCACCTTGACGCCATTGGGCGTGGCCAGCGAATACAACTGGAGGGCATGCTCGCCGACCGGGAGGGCGTGCTCCTGGGTCGCCCCGGCTATGGGGCGGTTAATGTTGGCAAACCGTCCGCCACTGGCGGTGTTCCACTGCCAGACTTTGGGCGGGGTATAGGTATTGTCTGCGCTCATATCTCCTCCTTCTCACACGGGCGAAGTTTCCGCGTCGTTTTAATCACGTTCCACACCCGCGCGGAAGCGGAGGCTGAAGCTACGGGGTCCCACGCGTCATGGATAAGCCGGCATGGGTCGCGCAATGAATGGATCATCTGGTGGCGGTGTATGAAGCGAAAAGGCACCATTTCACGCTCGTCAGAATTCCAGGCGCGTGTGTCTGGCATGCGCACCCCGATACCAATGCCGTGTGGAGGACAATGGCGCGTGGCCATGGACTTTCACCATCGCGCTGTTGGGGGTAGAAAGGGACTCTTGAAGAAGAATGGTGAACTATGCACGTCGCGGTGGAACTCCCTGATGATATCGCCCAGCAACTGGCAACTTCCTGGCAGGACATGCCGCGTCGCGTCCTCGAGGCGGTCGCGGTGGAGGGCTACCGCTCGGGAGCGCTCACCCACGGACACGTGCAGCGGTTACTCCACCTCTCGTGGTGGGAGACCGAAGCGTTCCTGAAAGAACGACAGGCCTACTTGCCCTACGATGAAGCGGATCTTGCGCACGATCAGGCGGCGCTCGACCGCGTGTTGCCCACATGATTGTCATTGCCGATACGACCCCACTCAACTATCTCATCCTGCTCATCCTGATTGATCTCACGCGGATATTGTCCGCGCTCTTCGCACAGATCATCATCCCGCAGGCGGTCTTCCATGAATTGCACGCCCCGCAGGCCCCGGACACGGTCCGCGACTGGATCACGCACCCGCCATCCTGGATCAGTGTTCAGCAGGTCCAGCGGCAGGATAGCACGCTTGCGCACCTCGATCCGGGAGAACGGGAAGTCCTGACGCTGGGCCAAGAGCTCCAGGCCGATCTCCTGCTCCTTGACGAACGCCTGGGCCGACAAGAAGCCAGCACCCGTGGGTTCCCCATTGCTGGGACCCTGGGACTCTTGGATCGCGCTGGGGCACGGCACTTGATTGACGTCCCCACCGCCGTGAGCAGGTTGCGGCAGACGAACTTCCGCGTGGCCCCGCGACTCCTGAATGCCCTGCTTGACCGCTACACACCGTAATCCGCTTGTCGCCCCGGACAGCAACGCACGGGAGGACACCCGCCGATGAGTGGAAAGCGCGCCCCACGAAACACACCTTCCTCCCCATGTACTGACGACGGGCACGAGCGGGTTTTCCGGCACACGGTTTCTCCTCCTGGTGAGTCTTCCTCCTTGCTGGCTTGACCGCCCTCAGCATTCATACCGATCAGGACCGCAGCTCCCGCCGTTGGTCCGTACCCGCCTCCTGTAGCGCACGAGCGACCACTGCACGCAACCGCGAATCGCGTAATGGCAACGTCACGCCGCGCAGTCGTGCTTGCACCTCCGGGATCGTCAGCACCAACTCCGCTATGATCTCTTCGAGCTGCTGCCGCGCGGCCTGTCCAAGACCCAACAGTTCAGACAAACTCCCAGGCGGAAACCGCAAGCACGTTTCCGCCTGTTGGAGAAAGGTGAGCTGGCGCACGGGGTGCGGGATCCGCTCCGCCAGTGTCAGGGCTTCGCGTCCGGCCCCCGACCGAGCCCATCTCTCCCATGACAACGCTCACAATGTGTGATGGATTCGCGAAGAGCCCGCTCAGCGGGTTCTAACAGGCCACGGAGGGGGGGAAGCGGAACAGGAGGAGTGACATCGCCATATACGAGTTGCTCATACGTCGCTCCATCAAGTGAGGGGAATGCGCGCAGAAACGCGACCAGCGCCCACCAACCACCGCCAAAACGACCGCGAACAGCAATCCGGCATAGAACGCGACCGGACGGTCGTGGCTGTTCCACCCCCGAGCGAGGACTGTCATTGCCCACGCTCCAAGCAATACCGCCGCGCTCAGCACCGGCCAAAACACACCCGGCCCGAGCGCAGGGTTGGGGGGAAGTCGTCGTGGACCGTCCAGTAAAAAAAGTAGCCAAACACTAAGGAGACGAACGCGGTCATCATACCGAGCAGAGTGATGAACATTGCCCACCAACCAACCGAGGTGGGTCCCGAGGCGTACAACGGAAGTGTCAGGTTGTGACCGACGTATTTCTCATCTTTTTCCGGGATGAAAGCCGAGCCGGTCCACAACCAGATAAGAATGGTCCCCAGGGCCAGCACGCCGCTGATTGCCATCGGCCACCACAATTTGTAAGTAGGAAAAATGAAGACACCACCGGTGAAGACAGCCGCGAATAAGGTGAGGAAGGTCGGCCCGGGCACGCGCAGGCACTGAATTGGCTGCGCGTCGATAATGGAGGTGACGATCATCTCACGTTTCCCTTCCTCAGCATCGGGCAAATAGAAGCGGCCCTCCCACGGTACAAGGTGGGGAAATCTTCTTGCAAGAACCTCTGGCACCGTCTTTGCGTCACGCAGGAGGCTATAGGAGTACATAATGACGCATACCGCAGCCGCAACGTTATTGGACACGCTTTGTGAATGGGGAGTGGAAGTTATCTTTGGGCTTCCAGGGGATGGTATCAATGGATTGATGGAAGGTCTCCGTCAACGACAAGAGCGCATTCGCTTTATCCAAGTCCGGCATGAAGAGTCGGCGGCCTTAATGGCGTGTGGCTATGCCAAGTACACCGGCAAACTTGGGGTGTGCCTGGCAACGTCTGGCCCTGGCGGTCTCCATCTCCTCAATGGTTTGTACGACGCCAAGCTGGATGGACAACCAGTGCTTGCCATTACCGGACATCATTTTCATGATTTAATCGACACTCATGCCCAGCAAGACGTTGCCCTTGATCGCATATTTATGGACGTGGCAGTGTACAATACGCGCATCATGGGTCCGAGTCATGTCGAACAGGTCACAAACCTGGCCTGTCGCACGGCGTTGAGCTATCGGGGAGTGGCGCATATTAACTTCCCGGTTGATCTGCAAGAACAAGAAGACGGAGAGCGTTCGAAACGAGCGGTTCCAGGTCATACGGCGGCAATTTACGCCCGTCGCGCAGGTCTGCCGCATTCCGACGATGTGCAACGTGCAGCGAGCCTACTGAATACCGGCAAGAAGATCGCGATCTTGGTCGGCCAGGGTGGGCTTCACGCTACAGATGAACTTGAACAAGTGGCGGAAAAACTCGGCGCCCCAATTATCAAGGCCCTTCTCGGCAAGGCCGCCGTCCCCGATGACAGTCCGTATACGACCGGAGGCATAGGCTTGTTAGGTACGCGTCCCTCACAGGATGCACTGGAAGCGTGTGATACTTTGCTCATGGTTGGAACTTCGTTTCCCTATATCGAATTTTTGCCGAAGCCTGGTCAGGCGCGCGCAGTCCAGATTGATGCAGACCCTGTGCGGATCGGACTACGGTATCCAGTAGAGGTCGGACTTGCAGGCGACAGCCAGCAGACTCTCCAGGTGTTGTTGCCATGGCTAGAGCATAAGGCGGATCGGAGTTTCTTGCAGAAGGCACAAGCTGGCATGAAAGAATGGTGGGCACTAATGGAGGAGCGGGGTACGCGGCAAGACCTGCCGATGAAACCGCAAGTCGTGGCGTGGGAGCTGGGGAAGCGCCTCACCAACACCGCGATTGTCTCTTGCGATTCTGGTACGATCGCGACCTGGTTTGCGCGGCAACTGCCGGTAAAGCGCGGACAGATGTACTCCCTCTCCGGGACACTCGCGACTATGGGAAATGGTTTGCCCTATGCGATTGCCGCGCAAATAGCGTATCCCGATCGACAATGTATTGCCTTTGTCGGCGATGGCGGCTTCTCGATGTTGATGGCCGAGTTTGCTACCGCGGTGAAGTATCAGTTACCGATCAAAGTCATCATTATTAAAAACAATACGCTGGGCATGATCAAATGGGAGCAGATGGTATTTTTAGGAAATCCAGAATATGGCTGCGAGCTGCAGCCGATTGACTTTGCCGCCTTCGCGCGTGCATGCGGGGGGACAGGCTTGACCATCGAAAATCCCTCTGCGTGTGGAGCAATTTTAGATCAAGCACTGGCGACGCCTGGCCCAGTGATCGTCGAAGCCGTTGTCGATCCCTTCGCGCCACCCATGCCGGCGAAGATCACCGTCGAACAGGCAACGAACTTTGCTAAATCACTTGCTCGCGGTGAACCCAATCGCACGCAGATTGCCTGGACCGTATTGTCAGAGAAAGTGCGTGAACTCATATAAAGCTAGGCTATAGGCGCTAGGCTGTAGGGAAAGGAGAGAGAGGATGGCCTTGAAGCTTTCGGCCTGTAGCCTTACTTCGCGACCTGTCACAGCAAGTGCAGACGTCACGCTCCTCACTCTATGTAGCAATCTGTGACAATACAGCGGTTGGGGAGATGAGTGAACCGTAAGCAAACGCGAGCATAAGATTGCCTATGCATATCGAAAGTTGTATTTTCGATATGCATGTATAAAAGAAACATCGATTTATCTCTTACCACTTCGCAGAGCTGCTTTTTGTGGGGGCCGCGTCAAACTGGGAAGAGCACCTTACTCAAAAACACTTTTCCTGACGCGTTGTATTACGACCTGTTACTCGCGTCCGACTTTCGCCGACTGTTGCAAAATCCCAGCATCCTCCGGGAGGAAATTGAAGCTCAAGGTTTCACTGGAGCTACTCAAACAACCCCGCTCATCATTGACGAAGTACAGAAGTTACCGGAATTACTTGATGAGGTGCAATGGCTGATCGTCAATCGCGGCCTGCGCTTCATTCTCTGTGGTTCGAGTGCGCGCAAACTGAAGCGTGGCGGGGGCAATCTGCTCGGCGGACGAGCCGTGCGGCTCGAACTGCACCCGTTAACCTGGCGCGAAATCAGTCGCTTCTCACTTGCGCGGGCGTTGACTCACGGGCTGTTACCGCGACACTATGAGGCCGACGATCCTCGCCCGCTTCTGCATGCCTATGTGGGAGACTATTTACGTGAGGAGATCTATGCGGAAGCGCTGGTGCGCAATTTACCCGGCTTCCAGCGCTTCCTGGATGTCGTAGCCCTCAGCAACGGTGAAATCGTCAATTACGCCACCATTGCGCGCGAGGTGGGTGCGTCCGCGCCGACCGTGAAAGGATATTTCGAGATCCTCTCAGACACACTCCTCGGCGCATTCGTGCCCGCGTTTCAGATGCGGGCGAAGCGGCGGGTCGTGCACGCCCCCAAATTTTATCTCTTCGATGTCGGAGTGGTAAACGAACTGACGCATCAAGGCCAAATCGTATCAGGGTCTTCCGCCTTCGGCAAAGCGTTCGAGCAGTTCATCTGGCAGGAACTGCGGGCGCACGCCAGCTATACGGGCCTGCATTATCCCATCGCCTATTGGCGTACCTCGTCCGGGTTTGAAGTGGACTTTATCCTGGCCGAGGGCCAAGTCGCGATCGAAGTGAAATCCTCCACCAATCCAACTGCCGATCACCTGAAAGGCCTGCGCGCCTTCAAAGAAGAGTTTCGTGCCCGCCGCTATATCGTGGTCTCACAAGTTGACCGCGCGCGACGCACGGAAGACGGCATCGACATGCTCCCGTGGCAGGAATTTCTTATCCAGCTATGGGATGGAGCGGTGCTCCCACGTGTTTCTTGACCTCCTTGGTGAGTCGCTACCGTATAGAGTCGGCGCTTGCGCGCTAAACGTTCCGCGATGGGGGGCCCCACACTGGCGGTGATCTCGACTAGACTATGCTGATGGTCAAAGATCAGCACCTCAAAATCATTCAGCCGTGTCACCGTGCTGCTCCTTCTGCATACCGTGCATAAGATAAGCGGAAGACTGCGTTTGTCTACACTGGGCGCCGCATTGTGGCGCGTGGCCACTGATCCGCTTGTGCCTCGGATCGACCAGCACAGCACCCACTCACCTTATAACTCTTGCTCAATGAGCGGATTCCCTGTGTCGATATCACTAATCGTGAAATAAAAAATCGCTCCCTCACCGGGCCGCGATTCCACCCAGATGCGCCCGCCGTGGCGCTCGATGATCCTCTTGCAAATCGCCAGCCCAATGCCAGTGCCCGGATATTCACTACGAGTGTGCAAGCGTTGAAACACCTGAAAGAGTCGCTGCGCTTGGTGCGGGTCAATCCCGATGCCGTTGTCGTGGACAGCAAACCGCCAGTGATTGTCGTTTCGTTGGGCGGAGACATGAATCCGCGGCGGGGCTTGGCCGCGAAACTTGAGGGCGTTGCCGACGAGGTTCTGCAACACCTGACCTAAGCGGGTGGCGTCACCCTGGACCGTGGGCAGCGGATCATGGGTCACCTCGGCCTTGGCGTCAGTAATGGCCATCCGCAGATCCGTGAGTATACGAGCTAGCAGCGCCTCGCCGTCTACAGGAGCAAACGCGAGATCCTGCCCGCCCACTCGCGTATAGGCCAGCAGATCGGTGAGCATCTGTTGCATGCGTTGAGCAGCATCGGTGACAAAGGAGATATATTCATCGGCGGTAGCGTCGAGTTTGCCCTGGTAATCCTTGGCCAGCATGCTGACGAAGTTGGCCACCGTGCGCAGCGGCTCGCTCAGGTCGTGCGAGACGATGCGAGAAAACTGCTGCAGTTCTTCATTCGAGCGTTGCAGCGCGGCCGCCTGACGAGTCAGTTCGGTCTCGGCCTGCTTGCGCGCGGTGATATTTTTGAAGAGAACCGCAACGCGACGCTGCGTGTCGTCTTCGACCCGAAAGGCATAGGCCTCTATCATGCGCCCTTGGGTAACGAGTTCGCATTCAAACCTTCTCGACTCGCCGGTGCTGAGAATGTTGTCGTACGTGTCGCACCATTCCTGAGATTCGCTCGGAAACACTTGCCCAATAGTTTTCCCGACCACGTCGCTCACGTTGGATTGCTCCGCGAATGCCGGGTTGATTTCGACGTAGCGAAAATCCACCGGCTCACCCGCTTCGCCCTCCACTTTCTCAATGATGCAAAAGCCCTCGTCAATCGAATTGAACAGCCTGCGGTAACGCGCTTCCGATTCGCGCAAGGCTTGTTCTGCCCGTTTACGCACAGTGATGTCCTCAATGGCCAGCAGGGTCAGCTCCGTGTGGTTCATCGCGCTGAGGAACTTGCGGGCATTGAGCCGCATGGTCTTCTGCCCGATCACGGGGAAGTCGTGCGTCACTTCAAAGTCTTCGAAGCTCTGGTTCTGCGGCAGCACCTCCGTCAGCACCCGGCGCAGCTCGGGAATGTCCCACTGGCCATCCCCCAGCTCGTGGAGCAGGCGGCCTTCCGTCTCGGTGGGCGTGCTGTGGAACGCCCCGTAGAAAGACCGGTTCGCTGAGCGTACGCGCAGGTCGGCAGTGAGGATGAGCAGGGGTTCGTGGATCGTAGCGACGATGCCCTCAGCGTAGACTTGGGCCGTGCGGGCGGCTTCCTCGGCGCGCTTGAGGTCGGTGACATCAATAAACGCAATGACCACGCCGTCAATGAGATGCTCTACCGTGCGGTAGGGCAGGAGACGCATAAGGTAGCGAGTGTTGGCGTCCACCATGCTCACGTACCGTTCCTGCGTGGCGAGCGTGCTCAGCACGGCCTGGGCCTCGCTGACCAGGTCGGCGCCGACGAAGCGTTGGGCAAAGTCGGCGATGGGCCGGCCGATATCGCCGGGGGTGAGCCGCATGATCGTGCGGAGGGCAGGCGTAAGGCTCCTGACGCGCAGCTCGGCGTCCAGAAAGAGGGTCGCGATCTGGGTGCTGTTCAGCAGGTTCTGCAGGTCGCTGTTGGCGTGGTTGACATCCTCCATCTTGCGTCTGAGTTCGGTGTTCACCGTCTCCAGTTCTTCGTTGAGCGACTGCATTTCCTCCTTGGACGTTTGCAGTTCCTCGTTGGTGGAGTGGAACTCCTCATTCGTGGACTGGAGCTCCTCATTGGAAGTCTCCAGTTCTTCGACGGTACTGCGCAAGCGCTCTTCGGTGGCCTGGATCTCGCTTTCAAGGCGCCGAATATGCTCTTCTTCCGGGCCGGGCGTGGCGGCCTCCGCCGTAGTGTGTGCAACGCTTCTGGCGGGGCCCATGTCCTGGAAGATGACCAGGTACAGGGTGGCGTCGGCGCCGGGCTCGGTCAGCGGCTGGACAACCAGGGTGATGGGCTGCACGTCACCGTTGGTCTGGACGGGGACCTGCTCGACCACGACCTGTTGGTGTCGCGTCACCGCCTGATGGAGGGCGGTGCGTAGCGGCAGCCGCAGGCCGTTACGCGCCATGTTGAGGACGTTGACGTTGGGCGTTCCGGAGGGAGGTTCGAGGTAGCGCCCCGTGCGGCCGGAAAAGTGGACGGCATCGCCTTGCGCGGTGATCACGACACCGGCGGGCGCGTAGCGCTCCAGAATGGTCCGTTGGGTGAGGGTGCCGATATCCTGCGTCTTTGCAGGGGTGTCTCCCAGCCTCTCCAGGCGCCGCGACAGCAGCCGGTGCCCATCCGTCAGCGGGAACTCGACCTGCGGGCGGGGGACCACCTCCTTCCTCTGAAAAATCCGGTGCTTCTGGTTGAGGGTGCGAAAGAGATCACCACGACCGTTGAGGGTCTCTGACGGCCCGAGGAAGAGATAGCCGCCGGGCCGCACGGCGTAATGGAACAGCGGCAGCAGCTTCTGCTGCAGCATCGGTCCCAGGTAAATCAGCACATTGCGGCAAGAGAAAAGATCCAGCCGCGAGAACGGCGGGTCTTTGATAAAGCTATGCGCCGAGAAGATGCACATTTCGCGCAGATCTTTCTTAACCTGGTAGAAGGTGTCCTGCTTGACGAAGAAGCGCTCCAGGCGCTCAGCGCTCACGTATTCGGCGATGCTCACCGGGTAGCAGCCGCGGCGCGCCGCCCCCAATGCCTGCTCATCAATGTCGGTGGCGAACACCTGCACGCGCGGCTCCATGTCAAGCCGACCCATGTGCTCGCACAGGAGGATAGCGAGCGAGTAAGCCTCTTCCCCGGTCGAACAGCCGGTCACGCACACGCGCACCTGGTCGTCGGCCCCCTTATTGGCAAACAGCTTGGGGATGACCTCCTGGGCCAGCGCCGCGAAGGCCTCGGGGTCGCGGAAGAAGTGCGTTACCCCGATCAGCAAGTCCTTGAACAGAAACTCGATCTCGCCGGCATCCTGCCGCAGCCGGGCGACGTAGGTGTCCATGGTGTCGAGTTGCAGCGCCTGCATGCGCCGCTGCAGGCGGCGGAGGATCGTGCTCTCCTTGTACTGGCTAAAGTCATGGCCGGTATGGCGCCGGAGCAACGTATGGATCGTGGACAGAGAAGGGCCTGCCTCCTTGTGGAAGCCATCGAGCCCGCCGTTCTCGCGCAGTGCAGTCAGGTGCGTGGCGTACTCCACGAGCTTGGTCGGCATCTCCGCGACCGAGAGGACATGGTCCACCAGGCCCGTGGCGATGGCGCTGCGCAGGATGCTGTCATACTGAGCGGATTCCATGGTCTGGGCCATAGCCATCCCGCCGTATTCCTTGACGGACTGGAGGCCGAGGGTGCCGTCGGTGCCGGTGCCGGAGAGGATGATACAGACGGCGTTCTCGCCCTGGTCCGCGGCCAGCGAGCGAAAGAAATGGTCGATGGGTGTGCGATGGCCGCGGGGCTCCACAGGCGGGGATTCCACATGCAGAATGCCGCCCTTGATCGTCAGGGTGGTATTGGGCGGGATCACGTAGAGGTGGTCGGGCGTGACCGGCGTCTCCGCCTTGACCTGCCGCACGGGCATGCGGGAGTACTTCGCCAGCAATTCGGGCAAAAGGCTCGTGTGGTCGGGGGCGAGGTGCTGGACAAGCACGAAGGCCATGCCGCTATCAGGCGGCATGTGCGTGAAGTATTGCTCAAACGCCTCCAGGCCGCCCGCGGACGCGCCCATGCCGACAACGAGACAGCCAGGTTGCCGCGCGGCCTGCGCCTGTAGCTCTTCGGTTGCCGTTGCAACGTGGGACAAGGTGTCATCTTTTCCGCTCATGGACTGTGCTCCTAGGCCGGGGATGGAAATATCACTTGCAGTGAAAGACTCGATCCACCGATTGCTGTAGACAACTGACATCGCTCGCAGACCATAACCGTGCTCTCTTTATCGTCTGGCATATATTCTTCGCTACTGTGGGGCTCGCTTTATCCTCCCCACATCATCGTCACCCATAAAACTTCCTATACAAGGGGGTTGAGCGTTGAGTCGCCTCTTTGGCATCAGGATTGCGTCTTAAACACGGGGGGTAGAGGAATTTTACCCCGCGAACGATACACGTCGGGCAAACAACACATTGTCGAGACCACCGATACATTGTTAAGCGGAAAGTTTCGCGAAAGTGTTCGCTTTTTTCCTACATCCCTGTGAGGTTTTCGCTACAGAGGATGGCGACTCTTGTGTCTCTAACTAGCAGTGAAATATACACACCACAATAAAGGAACAAACGATGGCAAAAAAACGTACGAACCACGAGAAAACAAAACATGCAGTCAACGACCGTGTCACGGCGCAATATGCTGACCAACAGGTGAAAACCGGGACAGGCGGAGAAGTACACCAGACCGCGCAAGGCAATACGCCGGTGTTGACCACCCAGTAGGGCATTCCCGTTTCTGATGATCAAAATTCGCTACGGATCGGCGCCCGTGGTCCCACGGCACTCGAAGATTTTCACTTTCGTGAGAAGATCTTCCATTTTGATTATGAGCGTATCCCTGAGCGTGTCGTGCACGCCCGTGGCTTTGGCGCGCATGGCTATTTCGAGAACTATGAATCACTGATGGAACTCCATTCACATGGGAGCCTACCCTGAATGGGAACTTGGCTTGCAGCTCTTTGACGAAGAGTTCGCTGATCGATTTGCCTTTGATGTCCTTGATGCGACCAAACTGATTCCAGAAGAAGAGGTGCCGATTCGGCGGGTCGGTCGTCTCGTGCTTGATCGGTGTGTGGATAATTTCTTCGCCGAGACCGAGCAAGTTGCCTTTTGCACTCAGAACATTGTGCCAGGTGTAGACTTTTCGAATGATCCCCTCCTGCAAGGACGCAACTTCTCGTATCTCGATACGCAGCTCAAACGGCTCGGCGGCCCCAACTTTACCAACATTCCCATCAATGCACCGAAGTGTCCCTTTGCCCATTTCCAGCAAGACGGGCAGATGGCCACAAGGAATCTCACAGGACGCGTCAACTATGAACCCAATTCTTGGAGCGGCACGGAAAGCGGGCCGCGCGAATCCCCGGAGAAGGGTTTTCGTTCATATCCCGCCGATGAGGAAGGAGCAAAACTTCGTGTGCGTTCGGAGACCTTCGCTGACCATTATAGCCAGGCACGTCAGTTCTTCCTGAGTCAAACGGATGTCGAACAGAAGCACATCGCGGCCGCATTGACCTTTGAACTGAGCAAAGTCGAGACGCTGAAGATCCGCACTCGGATTGTCTCACATCTCCTGAACATCGATACCAATTTGGCAAAAAAAGTAGCGGAGGGTCTGCGGCTCAAAGAATTGCCGAAACCCGCGGATGCCGCGAAGCCTACGCTGCAGGACCTAGAGCCGTCTCCGGCACTCAGTATCCTGCTCAACAGTCCACACACGTTTGAAGGGCGCAAGATGGGTGTACTTGTTACTGATGGTGTGGATGTTGCTCTCTTGGATGCACTCATAGCGGCAGTGGAAGAGGAAGGAGCGACATTTGAAATCATCGCGCCAGAGATTGGTGGAGTTGAAGCAAGTGATGGTTCCTGGATTGATGCGAAACAGAAGCTCGATGTCGCCCCTTCGGTTCTGTATGACGCGGTCGCGTTGTTGCCATCTCAAGCCGGAGCCGCACTCTTGGCACAGGAAGCCAGCGCCCGTGATTTTATCGCCGACGCGTTCGCGCATTGCAAGTTTGTTGGTTATGTCGAAGCAGCGGTGCCGCTCTTTGAGATGACCGGCGTGCCTGAAGGTTTGGATAAAGGGTTCATGCGGCTCACAGGAGCAGTATGTGGCCAATTCTTGACCACCTGTCGTGAGCTGCGCTTCTGGGATCGGGAGGCGAAGAAGAAAGAGATGTCATAACAAAACGGTAGAGTCCGGCAAATACTGTCCAGGTCCGAACACGGCAATGCCCTCCTTGGCCAATCTCCTACGGCCGAGACAATACGGCATTTGCACGTACGCGTCACGGTTAGGTTGTCACTAATGATGCTAAAGTCTCAATAAAGACAGTTGTTATTTCCGGCAAGAAGTCGATGTGACGGTGCGACGTACCCATCTTCGTTGGTAATAAGTTTCGCATTCATACCCAAAATTGTAGAGATAGACACACAGCTTTGTCGGGATATACGTAACTTTCCCTCGGTAGCCGAGTACGTAATTGTTGCGTCTCTTCTTCCCACTACAAAACTCCTCACCCTCTTTCCCACTCCG
>JANMSE010000082.1:0-5494 GCA_031389045.1 Deltaproteobacteria bacterium
TCGCCCTTGGCGGATAAGCTCACCTACAGTGTGGCGAACGAGGCGGGCATGGAATCCGTCTTTACCGCCCTATTCGCGGACCTGCCACCGATTACCAATGTGACGCGACGTACCGAGGTCATCAAGGGTGTGGACGGGAACGACATCAATTTGTACATCCATACACCCCAGAATGTGTCAGGCCCCGTCCCCTGCGTGTACCATATACACGGCGGCGGCATGGTCGTGCTGACCGCTGCTGGCCCGACGTATGTCCGTTGGCGTGACGAGCTGGCCGCTGTCGGCATGGTGGTGGTGGGTGTGGAATTCCGTAATGGCGGAGGCAAGCTGGGCAATCATCCCTTTCCCGCCGGTCTCAACGACTGCACGAGCGGCCTACAGTGGGTGTTTGACCACAAGGCCGCCCTGGGCATCTCAAAGATCGTTGTGTCCGGTGAGTCGGGCGGAGGCAATCTCACTTTGGCTTCATGTCTCAAGGCCAAGAAGGACAACCGCCTCGCGCAAATTAACGGGGTCTACGCCTTATGCCCGTACATTTATGGTGCGTGGGCTCAACCGAGCAAGGAACTCCCTTCGTTGATCGAAAACAATGACTATTTGATTAACCGCGGCTTGATGGGGGTGCTCGCGAGCGTCTATGATCCGGAGAATAAGAACGCCACCAATCCGCTTTGCTGGCCCTACTGGGCCACGCGCGAGGACCTGCAAGGGCTGCCTCCTCATGTCATCTCGGTCAACGAGTTAGACCCGCTACGAGATGAGGGGCTGCGCTATTATCAGAAGCTGCTGGCGGCTGGGGTGCCGGTGTACAGCCGGACGGTCAATGGCACGTGTCACGCGGCCGACGTGCTGTTCCGCAAGGCGCTGCCAAATGTGTACGCGGCCACCCTCCGTGATATCAAAGGGTTCGCCGACTCGTTGTAGGTCGAGCGTCGGGGTGCACCATTCTCAGCGGTTGAACATAGTCGGAACTGCGCTGATTGAGGGCCTTTCATTCAAGAAAGGCCCTCAATTCTCTCAGGTACGAAAACCGACTCCAGTGAAACTTACGCGTCTTCAGATATTGAAATTCCAAGACCCTCCTTGAACAGCTCCCTCGATGAAATCAACGCTTCGCCGCGGTGCCACGGATCAGTGGCTCAACTTTGCCCTGCTTGAGAAACAGTCGATCAAAGATGTGCAGATGCAATTTCGCTAAGAAGGCCCCGAGTCCCGCGAGTCCAATGCCGATAAGAATCTGGTCAAGCGTCTTACGATAGTTGACCACTTTGGAGACCCAGGCCAGTCCGAAGAGCGACAGCAAGGTTGCCCCGAGCAGGAGAACCAGCTTGCCGACGCTCAGCACAAAAAGTTCCTTGGTCCACGACCAGTAAATGAGAGAGCCCAACGCGCAAACCAACCCGATCGCGACGAGCGCGCCGATACCCCTCAAGGATGAGGATAACGCCCAGATTTTGAAGAACAGCTTGTCTCCCACCTGAAGCTGGCGTAGCAGCGGATTGCCTTCAGGAGGCCGCCGCATCAACTCCTCGACTTCGAGGAACTTCCACTGCTCACGCGCGGAAGCGTTCAACGCGAACCCCAGGGGCAGAGCCGTCGATTTCAGCGCGTGCTCGGTCATGAGATAGCCGTCGCACATAAGCGCGTATCCTTCGGCGTCGGAAAATGAATCAAGGTCGGTGCGCAAGGCGGTGATCGACTGCTGAATCTTCCGCTGGACACCATAGCTGGTGAGTGGCCGCGCCTGTTTGCGCCGCGAGGGGTCCTGACAATCAATCCAGTCCACCGGGTCAATCTCCAAATCCTGCTTGAGATGGATAAACATCATCCCTTTGAGCAGGCCGGAGCGACGGCGCGCGGAAATCTCCCGATACTGCGCCTCGCGCACCCGAGCCTGGAGGATACTGTTTGCGCGCAGTGGGACGTTGAGCAAGCCAGTCCCAGGGAAATCATCAGCGCTCATCTGCCCGCTGGCGTCGCTGACCAGTAGGACGTTGCACCCCTGGTCAAGAAGAGCGCTGATTCCCTGGTTGTCTTGGACGCCACCGTCAATCAGACGCACGATTGGTTCAATTTTGCCCAGATCGGTGTCACGCTCATACAACCGTGTCAAAGAGAACGGCTCGAAAATACCCGGCACGCAGGCGGAGGCGGCCACCGCGTCGCCGAGACGGATCGGGGTGTTTCCGAACGGTGCCTCGTCGTAGTACAGTCGCCGCAACCGATAATTGGCGTCGACCTTGGTATCGAGCGTCCCCGGCGGCTCACCCATCCAGGTGGCCGTGAACTGCCAATTGTGACCAGTATTCAGTGCCGTCGCGTTGAGCACCAGGATCGGAACCTTATTGCCACGTCGCCAGTTGTGATCCTTTGGGGCAAAGCTCTGGGGCTCGCCTTTCGGGACCAGCGTCAAAGCGCTGAGCCATCGCGTCGTCATGTTCTCGCCATCCAGAACGCGAGAGTAAAGCTCGCTCTCGTAGAGCTCGCCCGCCCGTTTGGTGCGTGAATACTCGGGCACAAAGATCATCTTGAGGCTTGAGGTCCACTCGGCCAGGACGCGCGTCCGAATGTTCTGTTGTACGCCCTCGAGAAAATCGCGCTCGATGCGCTTGACGATGTCGAGGTAATCCTGACGTGTGATCTCGGCATCGGTTTTGGTTCGTAACAGATGGCGCACTTCAAGGTAGTAGTGCGCACCGATAATGGAGCCTCCCGACACACAGGACAGGAACTCGACGCTGCGCAGCAAATCCAGCTCGGCCAACTTGGCGAGCACGCCAATATGAAAAAGCGACGCGCGAAAACCACCGCCTGAAAGAGCGACACCGATCTTACCTCTGATGACGGAGGTAAGGGCATTGTCCGAGCCAAGGAACTCCCATAACACTTGCTCGGCTTCATCCGTGTTACCTACCCCCGACCTGCGTTTGAGCAACAGCAAGGTTGCCAGTTGACGGGCGGTGGACTCTACTTCCCAGTCCGGGACGTCGGGCAATGCCTGTGCTTTTTGCAGCCAAAGGCGGGCTGCGTCACCCTCGTCCAGTCCAAAATACGCTTCACCGAGTGTGACCAGGAACCACCACTCTTTGTTCAGCCATGCAGTGCCCTTGTCGTTGAGCAGAGACAGCAATCGCGCGACGAGTTCGCGTCGAATTTTCCGCGCTAATTCCCGACGCGCGTTCGAGGTCTCAACGGTTTTCACGAAAATCCCGACAGCAACGAACTCCTGTGCCGCCAAGAGATCAAGCACGAAGGCCGCGTTAAGGCCCGTGTAGCCGTAGTCCTCGGTGGTTCCATCCGCATACCCGCGCTCATAGTAAGCGAGAGACACTTCCAGATCGCGTTCTTGGCTGGTCAACTCCCAACGCCGCTTGAAGATCGCACCGGCAATGCCTAGCGTCTCCCGGTCAAGGCTGCGATCGAGGTCCGCGTCTTCTCTCAGGATGCGGAGCGCGGTCTCGAGTTTTTCCTCGGCGGGAAGATCGGCATCCTTATATGTGCACAGCGCACGCTGCTGGGCGACCTCAAGGCGCGCTCGCGCATTAGCAGTGACTCGTTGATCCGAGGCGTAGAGGTCCAGCAATTTGCGCGCGAGGCCGAAGGCCCGCTCTTTCTTGAGCTTCGTCTTGACCAGACCGAGCACTTCCTCCGGCGCCGCGTCTTGTCCCGCCAAAATGGTACTTGCTCGTTCAATCGCTTCGCTTTTGGATCTCGGCATCGTGTCTCCTTCGGCGTGAGCATGGAATGAAGTCACGGGTCGCCACACTCCGCTAACCCAACAATCAAGGTTTTTTCAGGGTCCCTCTCTCTTAGTGGTTCGCTTTAGACCTTGGGCAGAATGTCGTGCACGAGCCGCCGCATGTCCACGAGGGTCTTCGCGGTTGGCGTCCCGCTGAACGGCGGCCACAGCAAGGGCATCGTCAGCCCGGCATCCCGATACCGCTTGAGATTGTCCGTGATCTGCTCGACGGTGCCGACCAGCGTGGGCGTGAGCTTGCCGCGCGGCGTCTGATCCGTTTTGTCGCGTGTGATGTCGAAGGGCAGCATGCTCGAGATTTCGAGCGTATCAATGGCGTGCATGTTCCCCACCTTCGCCAACTCGTCCTTGATGGCCGCGCGCCAGGAGGTGATCGCTTCTGGCGTGTCCATGATCCCGATCCAGCCCTCGAGTCCATACGTGGCGATCCGCGCCGCCGCGAGCGTAGGGTTGCCTAAGCCCCCGAGAAACATCGGCGGCCGGGGCTTCTGGACCGGCTTCACGCCGAAGCCACATTTCGGAAAGTCAACGAATTCCCCATGGTACTCAAACAACTCGTTGGTCCAGATCCCCTGCATCACCTCGATCGTTTCTCGCACATGCGTATTGCGTTTCTGGTAGATGTGCGCGGCGCTGGCCGCCGCGAACTCCTCTGGCATCCAGCCTGAGCCCACGCCCACGTTGATGCGCCCACCCGAAAGGTGATCCCAGGTGGCGATTTCCGCGGCCAGCACGCCGGGGGCGCGATAGGGCGTGACAATGATGCTGACCCCCAACCGCACGCGCTTCGTCAGTGCCGCCAGATACGGAATGAGCGGCAAACCATGCAGGAACTCCGCGCGGGCGCTCACGGGCAACGCCTTGGGAAATTCTGTCATGAAGCCAAACGGCTTGGCGAGTTCCTGGCGGTCCGAGGCTTCTGGCACCACGATGCGGTCCAAGGACCACACCGAATCGAATTCGAGCGTCTCCGCTTCACGAGTGAGGTCAACGATTTCACTGACGGTGATCTTGTCGCGGAGATTCGGGAGATACAGGGCGAGCTTCATGGCAAGTGTTCCTCTGTTGGTTAGGGTCTACGGTGAAAAGGGGCCATCGCCGCCAGTGGGGTATCGGGTCATGGTCGAGAGCCCGATACCCCACGACGCGAGGCGTTAGTACGTGTCAAGAAATAACTTGCCGATTTGGCTAGTGGGTTCCACTGCTGGCTTGTCCAGCCGTGTTCTCTGCTCGGTCAGTTATTTCCTGACGGTGCTTTACTGCAACACAAAGTCCGCATAGCCCTTGGCCGCGGCCTCGGCGCATTTGGCCCGGTAGGCCGGCGCTGGGAGGGGGTTGAGCAGAACAGCGCGGGGTTTCCCAGGGATATTCGTTCCCATGAACCACGCCGATTTCGCCTTGGTGAAAATCGAGCCCGTGGCGATCTTATTGATGTACTCGATCCACGCGTCTTCCACCTGCGGCTTGGGGGCAATCCGCTTGAAGCCCTTATCACGCACATGGCGGATGGCATCGGTAATCCATTCGACGATCGACTCGGCGCACACCGTGTAGTTACAGAAGGCGGTGTTGATGGCGATGAAGAAGTTCGGGAAACCCGCGGATTGCAACCCCAGGTAGTTGCGCGGCCCATTGGCCCACTTGTCCTTGATCGTTTGCCCGCCCTCGCCGCGAATCTCGATCCGCGTCAACGCGCCTGTCACGGCATCAAACCCCGTGGCATAGATGATAACGTCG
>JANMSE010000125.1:0-12162 GCA_031389045.1 Deltaproteobacteria bacterium
GGACCGGGGGTTGAAACCCCCGGCTACCCTCATACGCCGCTCTGCGGCATATCTGGCCTCGCGGAGCGAGGCGATGAGGGTAGCCGGGGAGTTCAGTCCCCGGCGAGAGGTGGCGTGGAGGTGGTTTCTCCCACGACAAAATTTTCCTTAACTTCATGCCATTGCCCAGCCGGGAGAGGGAACTTCGGAACCTCCTATTTGCAACGCAAATCATGCGCCATCCGCATAGCGGCTTCTCGCCCACTGTAATAGCCAGGAATCGTGCGCACCTCGTGATAGCCCAAGGCGCGGTAAAACGCGCGCCCGCCAAAATTATCGGCGCGCACTTCCAGATTGATGGTGAAAATCCCGCCAGCTCGCGCGGTGTCTTCGAGCCACACCAGCAGTTTGCGTCCAATCCCACACCGTCGATACTGGGGATCGACCGCGAACAAATTCAAGTGCGCGTGTTCCGCGTGAAACTCCATGATGGCGAATCCAGCGGAATGCTCTCCCACCCACGCCGTCAGCACGTTGCTCTCCTGGCCACGGATATGGGTCGCGACGCGCGACGCGGTCCACGACCACGGTAATCCACCTTCCACCAAGTCGCGAGACATCCGCGCGATCCACTGCGCATCGCGGAGACGCGCCAATTTGAGTTCAACAGCTTGGTCTTGCCACATCGGAGCCCCCACTTACAACGCGGGTCGTCGTAGATGCCAGTCGGTCACTTGTTGGTAAGCCCACGCCGCGCGCAAAACGAGCGCCTCGTACCAATGGCGAGCGGCGACCTGAAGGCCAATCGGCATCCGCTCCTCAGTAAACCCACACGGAATACTCATTACTGGAATTTGCGCGAGGTTGAACGGATAGCTGAACCGGGTCAAGGCACGGGTGGTCTCCACGCCGTCACTCTCGGCAATAAGCGGCGCGGCTCCCCCACACATCGGAGCCAACACGACATCGTAGCGGGTCAATACCTCTTCCATTTGCCGTTGCCAGACGCGCTGGGCTTGGCGCGCGAGGACATACTGTGGCCCGGTGATCGCCGCGCCACGAGTCAGACGAGTGCGCACATCGTGGCCGAAATCTTCCGGTCGCTCAGCGAGACGTTGCTGATGATACGCCGCCGCATCCGCGAGGATTAACTCGCTCATCCGCTCAATAGCGGCTTCCGCACCCGGCAGTGTGATTTCTTCGACGTGCGCCCCCAAGGTCTCGTAAACCGTGGCCGCCTGACGCACCGCGTTGGTGACGGTCGGAGTCGGTTCTTGCAAGAAATATCCAGCCACCAGACCCATCCGTAAGCCTTTCACTCCAGCCGCCAGCTCGGAGAAATAGTTAGCGACCGGGACATTCGCCGAGGTCGGTTCTTGTGGATCATATCCCGCCACCACTTGGAGAAGATGCGCGACATCTTCCGCGCGTCGTGCCATCGGTCCAATAGTGTCAAAGGTCCAACTGACCGGCACGACACCGCGAATACTCACCCTCCCCACGGTGGGACGGAGACCAGAGACGCCATTGAGTGCCGCGGGCACACGGACTGATCCGCCGGTATCAGTCCCAATCGTCGCCAGCGCCATATCGGCCATGAGCGCCGCGCCCGACCCACCACTTGAGCCACCAGGGATACGGGTCGGGTCCCACGGATTCCGACATGGACCAAAGTGTGGATTCCGTGTCGTCGCGCCGATAGCCCACTCGTGCATGTGCAGCTTGCCGAGCAAAATCGCGCCCGCGCGTCGCAAGCGCGCGGCCACCTCGCTCTCACTGGTGGCGATGTGGTCGTGCAGAAACTTCGAGCCCGCCGTCATACGCACGCCAGGCACTTCGCAGTTATCTTTCAATGCGACCGGAATCCCATGCAGAGCACCAAGCGGCGCTCCGCTCATCACCGCCCGCTCCGCCGCCGTGGCCGCCGCCAACGCCTCTTCGGCCATCACGGTCAGATAGACGTTCAGTGCAGGATTCAGCCTAGTGATCCGTTCGAGGTACGCGCGCACGAGTTCGACCGGCGATACTTGCCGCATGCGGACAAGTCGCAAAGCGTCGGTAATGCCGAGTTGAACAAGTTCGGTGGGGGTCATCGTGATCCTCGTGGCGCTTTGCATTGTACGTTTTGCGCTTTACCCTTCCCGTCCCAACGGCTCCATCCCGCTCACGCCCCCAAACCGCGGCAGCTCGTCATCAAGATGCACCCAATCAATCCGGTCGGAAAAATAGTAGTGCGCGTGCGGCTCGCGGTCGATCTTCTCGTGCAAATTGGCCAGCACGATGTCGATATGTTGGGGATGATTCGTCGATTCACAAAACAGCGAGCTGCTGCACATATCACAAAATGAGCGTCTGCCATGATCCGACGAATGGAAGACCTTGAGATGCTCTTGGCCCGCGACCATGCGGAACTGCGTATAGGGCACGCCGATCCACGTCACATAGCCGGCACCATGTACTTGTCGGCACATCGAGCAATGGCAATGGGCACAGAATAACGTGGGTAAGGTGACCTCAAATTGGACCGCTCGGCAGAAACAAGCCCCGCGGATTGGGGTGGATGGTGTGGTCGATTGCGTATGTTCGCTCATATCGTGCTCCTACATTTTTTCCATGACTTTGCGGGCGAAATCCTCAATGACTCGATATTGCGTTTCGAGGGAGGGGATAATCATAATCTGGTGCAGTCCGGCTTCTTCCAGACGGCGAATTTGCTCGATGATCTCTTCTGGCGTGCCCACGAGACAGGTACTGCGAATCAACTCTGGCGTCACGAACTTCGCCTCTTCCGGGAGCAGGTAGGTACAATGCCCGTCGTGAATGCGGAGATGGCGGTGGCTCGGCGGGGTCTTTTCGACCAGGGCGCTGTATTCCTCCCAGATGTGACGCAGATGTCCCGGCGGGTCGCCCCCAAACTGGCGAATCTTGTCGTACACATAATGCAGCGAGGCGATCACGAACGCGCCGCATTCGCGCAGCACGCGGTCTGAATTGAGCGACTCGCCCGGTTCGAGAATGACGGCATTCGTGAGTGAGGTGGTATAGAAGTTCTGTGGATTGAGGGTCTTGCCGATGCGCGACGCGCCCGCTTGGGAATTGTTGAGCGCGCGATACATGAAACCGGGATCGGGAGGAATCGACATCACCAGCCCCTCGCCGTACTCCCCAGCCAGCGCCTGGGCTTTGGGGCCAAAGCCGGACACGTAAATCGGAATGGGATGCTCGACATCAAGAAATTTCTGCTCCTGCATGAGGAAGCGGACCGGCGTGGTCTCACCGCGCCAGGTGAATTCGACTTCTTCCCCGTGCAGCAAGCCACGCAGCGTCTTGAGATAGGACGCGAACTCCTTGAGCTTGAGTGGCTTGTGGCCCATGATGCGCATCGCGGTGTTGCCCGTGCCAATACCGAGAAAGGTGCGGCCAGGGGCCAACCGGTTAATCGTGGCGATACTGCTAGCGGTGACCGGGGCGATGCGCGTGCCCGCGACCGAGACGCCGGTGCCAATCTTGATCGTGCGCGTCTGTTGCGCGGCGAGCGCCAGCACGGCGTAGCAGTCCGACCAGATCATCTGACTGTCCGCGACCCAGGCGTGTGAGTACCCCAGGTTTTCCGCGCGGGCGATGTAGCCCACATCATCAATCTTCGAAACGATACATATCCCGAAATCCATACGGCTCCTTTCCGTGTCTCCATGAAGAACTGCCGCGACAGTAATGCGGTGGCGACGGCGATGTCAAGGCGTCCACGCTTGTCAGTTCCCGGCGATTAGTGGTAGGAGAGGCGCACGAAAAGGAGGCTGACCATGAAGATCACGCGATTCTCAACCACGAGCGAAGGTGTTTCTCGTTTTTCCGAAGTGGACATTCCCACGCTGAATGAGCGCAAGGATGAGGAGGGGCATGTTTTACGATTGTCGAATGCGTACGCCTCACCAAGTGTGCTTTTCGCCGAGCTGCCGGAAGGCATGTCGCAAAACTGGCATAACGCGCCGGCGCGACAGATTGTTGTCGTGCTCTCAGGCACCCTCGAAGTGGAGGTGGCGGACAAGCAAACTCTGCGTTGGGGACCAGGGGGCGCATTTCTCGCGGATGACGTGACTGGCAAGGGGCATCAGACCCGCAGCATCGGTGGCCCAGTGCGGGTCATGTTCGCGCCGCTTCCGCCCAATTTTGACATCACCAAGTGGGCGTAGCCTTCGGAAAGGCAGAAGGCAAAAACAGGACAGCTCGTAGGGGTGCGCTTTGCGCGCCCCCCTTCACCAAAAAGCAATGGCATTAAGTTAAGCCGAAAGGCGCTGCTCGCAGCAAACCGGGGGTTGAAACCCCCGGCTACCCTCATACGCCGCTCTGCGGCATATCTGGCCTCTCGGAGCGAGGCCGTGAGGGTAGCCGGGGAGTTCAGTCCCCGGCAAGGGGCGGCGTGGGGGTGATTTCTCCTGCGACAAAAATTCCCTTAACTTAATGCCATTGTCCCAAAGGGGCTGTTTTCTTCCCCCCTTATACCAAAGGGGGGCGCGGGGGGATTTTTCATTCTAGGGTTATGCAGGGTGCCAATGTCGTGTGGACTGATTGAGCCAACGAGTCCGGTCATTTGCTCGTCGGCTTCTGAGCGATGCGAGACTCGCGATAGAGGTCAAGACATTCCTGACTACAAAAATGCGCCACGTAGCCACGCACGGAAAGCTGAAGCGCGTCGCGTTCGGACAAGAAACGGCCACACTGTGGGTCTCGCACCAGCAGCGCGGTGACTTGCTCCGGGGCCTCGTCCTTTCCTTGACCAGGCAAAGACGAGGCGCGAAAGAGCCGCCGCAGCACGGCGAGGAAGAACCACGAGGCGATGGCAAGAAGCAGCAGACGCAGCAGCCCGATCATATCTTTTCCTTTCTCGGATTCCGTATCAGTTGATTCTCTGGCGCACTATCACTAGGCCGTTGTCGTCTTTCCATTCGGTGTTTCCTTCTTTCTTGGATTCTACGATATATCTTCTTTCGTAGCGGCGGGAAGAGGAGTCAGGACCTCAACGCGGATGGGGCGAATAGGCACGACAAATAAGATCAGCGCGCACCCCACCCCGACGGCCGCCGCCACTAGAAACGGGAGCGTCCAATCACCACCACTTCGCATCAGGATGAAGCCCGCGGTCATTGGCCCAAGGATACCGGCGAAACTCCCAAGCATGCTCATCACCCCAAAAATCGCCCCCGCGAGATGCGGGTTAAATTCCAAGGCCACCGTCGTATAGCCGGAAATCGCGTTGGTAAAGAAGAAATAGAACACGAGCAAGCACAGCACGCATGTCGTGGGAGACGCCACCTGCGTGGCCCCCACCAGGAACGGCAACGCCAAGGTTACTGCCATGCCAGGGAACCGGACTCTGGCGAACCGCGGACTCCAGCCCGCGCGGAGCAGCCGATCCGAGATCGCACCGCCGCTAATAATGCCAACGAATCCCGCCCCCTGCACCGCGATGCCTATGGCGCCCATTGCGCCGAGTGAAAACCCGCGTCCCTCCACCAGGTAATCGGGAAACCAGAACAGAAACATCCACCCCAGATACGCGTAACACATATAGCTCAGCGAGAGCACCAGCAACGGCGCATTGGTGAACAGCGCGCGTAAGGGCAGCGGTGTCGTGGGCCGAGAGGGAAGCTGCGTTTCAATGTAGTCACGCTCGGCTGGTTGTATGCGGGGATGCGCGCCGGGCGTGTCGGTCGCGTACCACAGCCACACCGCCGCCCACACGAAGCCCAACATCGCATTCACATAAAAAACCGCTTGCCACGAGGCGTGTAAAATGATCCACGTCGTGAGCGGATACGCGATCATTTGCCCTACCGTAATCCCCGATAGACTCCAGGTTTGCGCGCGGCCAAACTCGGCACGCGGAATCCACCGAGAATTCACCGACGTCAAGGCGGGAATCGTGACTGACTCGAACGCCCCCACCAGAAAGCGCATCAACAGGAGGATGCCGAACGTCGACTGTCCCAACGGCGTGAGCAACGTGAACAGAGAAAACCCGCAGAACGCGACAGCCAAGACGTTCTTGCCGCCCCAGCGGTCGGCGAAGAGGCCACCGGGCACTTGCAGGAGGGCGTAGCCAAGGAGGAAAGCGGAAAAAACGAGGCCAAACTGCCCCTTATCCCATCCAGTCTCCTTCATAATGACCGGTGCCGCCACGGAAATGTTGACGCGGTCGATATAGTTGACCACCGTGCTGAGGAACAGGAGTCCAATCATGTTGTAGCGGACTGGCCAGGCCATCTCTCCCCCTTTGTATCGTGTCTCAACACTTTGCCCTCAGCTTGCCCCTTATCGCCCCTTTGTACTCCCTTCTTGTCCCCACGTCTTCTTAACTCTTCAACCACGCTCAGCGTACAATTCCGCCAACACCGCGAGCCGTTCCGCATACACATCGACCTGGTCCGTCCCTCTCTGGCGCGGGGGAGTAAAAGCTCGTGTCTCGGTCAGAAAGGCCATCGTCTCCGGTGGAACCTGAGAGTCGATAGGCTGCCCAGCCGCCAAGGCATCCCGTAGCGCGGTAGCCGAAAGATCGGCCACCGCCGCCGACAGTGTAAAGAATTGCACATGCGCGCGAAACCGACGGTTCTCCGGCCGCTTCAGGAGTTGCACGAACTGCGCCCCATCCATGTCGCCACGGTTCGCGACGATCAGTGAGGAAATCGCGAAGAGTTGCTCCAAGGCCGCGTCACGGTCTTGATAATAGCGCGGGTCGAAAATCTGGAGCAGCTTGTCCATGCCAACCAGAAAATACAGCGCGACCTCCTTGCCGAGCAACGCGCGGAACGCCTGAGCTTGCTCGAAGTACAGGCCGCGATTCACGAGGGCAACTCCCATCTGGCCGTGTCGTTCCGCGAAGAACGAAAGCAGCAACAGTCGATCTTCCAGACTCATGCCGGTGACCTGCTCTTTATCCACGGTCACCTTGGCAAGCGTGAAGAAGACGGTATCGAGCGCGAACGCCGCCAAGGCTCCTTGCGCTAACTCCGTATGCGCAAGTGTCAGGGGATTAAACGAGCCGCATAAAATGCCCACCCGGCGGGGCACCGTGGCACCCTCCGGGGAGACGAGACGTGTCGTTGGGAGCGCGCCAAGCTCCAGCGTCGCGACCGCGTCATGGAGGGCGAAGAGGCGGTTGAGATGAGCGATCTCGACAGAGCCATTCGACATACAAGGTCCATCCTTCACTCTCGCGTATTGTGAGCGCCCAACATATAATCGCGCGCGTTGTACAACGCAACGCATGAGGAGGCCACATGACCGAGGTACGCAGCTTTGGCCGAGTGAATGTTATTCTGGGGCCGAAAAACGGCAAATACCCGTACGGCAATTCCATCGTCGTCGAGGACGACACCACCGCGCTCATTGACCCGTCGCTGTGGGTCTTTGAGTCCAACGGCAAAGTGACCACACGGAACATTGATCTCTTGTTCAACAGCCATTACCACGAAGACCACGGGGTCGGGAATTGCTTGTTCCCGGACCATCCCCTTCACATCCACCCGCTCGACGCGCCAGCCATGCGGTCTCTCGATACGATCCTGGAGTATTATGGCATGGACGAGGCGGCCAACGAGGCATGGACGCCGATCATGGTCGAGAAGTTCCGCTACCAGCCCCGCGACCGCTTTGTCGATCTCCATGATGGCCAGGTGTTTGACTTTGGCCACACCAGAATGCGGGTCATCCACACCCCTGGGCACACCGGTGGCCATTGCTGCTTCTTCTTCGAGAATGAAGGACTGCTGTTTCTGGCGGATTGGGATATGACCAGGTTTGGCCCGATGTACGGTGACGTGACTTCGGACCTGATGGCCACCATCGCCTCGCTCGAACAGATTCGTGCCTTGCGGGCCAAAGTGCTGGTGAGTTTCCATCATGTCGGTGTGTGTGAGGAAGGACAGGACGCTCTGGTCACCCGCTACCTTGATGTCGTCTACGAGCGCGAGCGGTTGCTGCTCGATTTCCTGGCAACCCCTCGCACCTTAGAGGAGGTGATCAAAAAACGGATCATCTATCGCAAGGATTACCCTGACGTGATGTGGGTCGATGCGGTCGAGAAAAACTCGATGCTCCTCCATTTGCGGAAACTCATGGAGGAGGGGCGCGTGTCGCGGGATGAAGAGCGCTATTGGTGCCGTCAGTAAAGAAATTCCGCACGCGTACGTCACGAACCTTCCGATAAAGGAATGCCGAAAAGTCCCGATACAACGACAGTAAGGAAGCAGAAGGGCCTCACGACAATCATGGCGCGACAAGACCTGGATATCGGAACACCGTCGAACTTCCGCAGCATAGAGACAATGAGCGGGCACGTTTTTCGTGTCCTCGACCGCATCGCTGGACGTTCGCCACAGGACCAAGACGAGGACAGTATTCGCCGTTGCCGCCTCCTGGTCGCCAGCATCCTCGTCATTTTTGTGTTTGCTCAGTTCTTTCTCTACAAAGTCTATACGTTTGAGGGCTTCATAAGCCCAACGGCATGGGTGTTCGTCTGCGGGAGTGCGCTGACGCTCCTCAACCTCCTCCTGCTACGCTGGACACGTTCCTCTCGCTTACCGAGTATCCTGCTCGTATCGGAATTCCTCATCAGCTTTGGACTGATGGCGTATTACAATGGTGGGTACGATGCCGCTTCGTTGATCTGGAACCTCACCATTCCTCTTCTCGCCATTGTCTTAGTCGGCCCAAGGTTTGGGTTCCTCTGCACCGGACTGATTATCGTCGAGACCGTCGGTTTCTATATCCTGACCCAAGCCGGCTATCCGTTTCCACAACCGCTGACCACCGCCCAGAATCGCTGGTTTCACTTCTTTGGGTCGATCAATCTCATTGTGTTTATCGCCCTCGTCGGATGGCTCTACGAGGCCCTGCGCAAAAACGCGATCGCGCGGGTCGAACAGGCCCGCCAGAATCTTGAACGGGACATCACGGAACGGCAGCGGGTGGAAGAAGCCCTGCGCGACTCCGAGCAGCGTTACCGGAGTGTGGTCGAATCGGCCCCCGAGGTCATTTTCACGATGAATACCGAGGGCATTCTGACCTCCCTCAATCCCGCTTTCGAGACCTTCACTGGGTGGGCACGGGAACAGTTCCTCGGACAGCCCCTTGCTCCGCTCCTGCACCCCGATGATCTGCCACAAGCGATGGAGTATCTGCGACGATTGTTAGCGGGGGAAGTGCTTCCCCTGTTCGAGCTCCGGTTTGTGCATCAACAAGGCAAGATCGTCATCGGCGAACTGACAGTCACCCCACAAACCCGGAATGGTCACCTGACCCATACCCCTGGGGTCGCTCGTGACATCACCCCCCGCAAAGAAGTCGAACGCTTGAAGAATGAGCTGGTCTCGACGGTGAGCCATGAGTTGCGCACGCCACTCGCGAGTCTGCGCGGCTTCACGGAACTGATGCTGGAGCGAGACTTTCCCCTTGCCCAGCAGCGTGAGTTCTTGACGATCATTCAGAAAGAATCGCTGCGTCTGACCAATCTCATCAATGATGTCTTGGACTTGGAGCGCGGGGCATCGGGGCGACAAGTCTACCATTTTGACCAAGTCGCGCTCGAACCCTTATTGCAAGAAACACTCGCGGTGGTTGGCGCGCAGAGCACCCGTCATCCCTGCCACCTCGAACTTCCCGCGACGCTGCCCCCGGTCCAGGGCGATGCCGCCCGCCTCCGTCAGGTAGTGCTCAACCTCCTGACCAACGCGATCAAGTACTCTCCACGCGGCGGTGTCATTCGTGTCGGTGCTCGTCTCGACGAGCATCAAGTCGTCCTGTGGATCGCGGACCAAGGGATGGGGATTCCCCCGGACGCACACGCCAACCTGTTCCAGAAATTTTATCGCGTGGACAATGCGGAGACACGGCGTATCGGCGGCACGGGGTTAGGACTCGCCCTGGTCAAGGAGATCGTTCAAGCCCACGGCGGCGAGGTGTGGGTGGAAAGCGAAGTCGGTCTCGGCAGCACCTTTTTCTTTTCCCTCCCCGTCCCAGAAGAGACCTCCTCGCAAACTCTCACGCAACCACCAGCCAACCGAGACCAGCGTGCCGCCAATATGAAAAACGGGGAAACCGACTCCGCCCCTTGTCAACAAGAAAGTCCAAAGTGTGGAGAAGACTTGAGGTCGCCCAACGACCGAATCTTGGGCAGTCCATCCCTTCCCCAAGGAACGTGAATTTTATGCACTCGACATCCGCCTCAGCAAAAGAGCGCCCACTGGTCCTCATCGTTGATGACGATTTCACCATCCGCCTGCTCATGCGCGAGGCACTCGAACAAGCGGGCTTTCTCGTCACGGAGGCAGACTGTGGCCCAGCAGCCCTCACCTCGTTTACGCAGCACCAACCTGAGATCGTGTTGCTGGATGTCGTCATGCCCGATGTCGATGGTTTCACAACTTGCGCCGCGCTACGAAAACTCCCGAGCGGCGCGCGCGTGCCAATCATCATGGCCACGGGGCTTGATGATCTAGACTCGATCAACCGTGCCTATGAAGTAGGAGCGACGGATTTCATCACCAAACCGATAGTGTGGCCGATTCTGGGGCACCGCGTGCACTACATCCTCCGCTCCAGCCGCGCGATGGAGGAACTCCACGACAGCCAAGCGGCATTGCGCCAGGCCCATGACGAACTGGAACAGCGCGTGCACGAGCGGACCGCCGAGCTCGCCCATACCAACCGCGTATTGCAAGATGAAGTCACGGAACGGAAGCGGACCGAAGACGCACTTCAGGATGCCCATCAGCGATTACGATTCCATGTCGAGAACTCTCCGCTCGCCGTCGTTGAATGGGATAGCGAATTCCGGGTCCATAGTTGGTCGCCGCAAGCGGAACACATCTTTGGGTGGAAAGCAGAAGAGGTTTTGCACAAACATCCGACGGAGTGGCACGTTATTCCTCCCGAACAACTGCCCAAAGCCAGCACAATGATAGAAGATCTCGTGGCTGGACGCACCCTGCGACAAGTCGTCAGTCTGCAACTGTATCGGCAGGACGGCTCGACGATTGATTGTGAATGGTACGTCTCGGCACTTGTGGATGATCGGGGACGTTTAATATCGGTCCTGTCGCTTGTGCAAGATGTGACGGAACGAAAAGCCCTGGAGCGATTGAAAGACGAGTTGGTGTCCACCGTCAGTCACGAATTGCGCACCCCACTGGCCAGCCTGCGTGGATTCGCGGAACTCATGCTCACGCGAGATTTTTCTCTTGAACAGCAGCGTGAATTCTTGACGATCATCCTGAACGAATCCAAACGGCTTGCCGATCTGATCAACGATTTTCTCGATCTGCAACGAATCGAGGCCGGGCGACAGGAATACCATTTCAAACCGCTCAATCTCCTCTCCGTGGTACGCGAAACGATCGCGGTCTTTCAGGCGAATAGCAACGGCATCGCCATTCACCTGCTGAAAGAGCCGACCCCGCCACCCGTGCACGCGGATGCGGACCGTCTTCGCCAAGTGCTCCTCAATCTGCTGTCGAACGCGGTCAAGTTCTCGCCTCGCGGTGGCGACATCACTATCGGGACTCGGCACGAAGGGGCGGATGTGACGGTGTGGATTCGCGATCAAGGGATTGGCATCGCGCCCGACGCCTTACCAAAGCTCTTCACGAAATTTTTCCGTGTGAACAATAAAGAAACCCGTAAGATCAGCGGCACCGGGCTCGGACTGGCGCTCGTCAAACGGATTATTACCGCGCATGGTGGGCAGATCTGGGTCGAGAGCGAACTCGGCAAAGGCAGCACCTTCTTCTTCACCTTGCCCGTCGTAACGACCACGACCATCTCATCGCACCAAAGCGGAGGGGCGCCGAACACGCCGCTGTGCCCCTCACGCCTGAATGCCTAAGGCCAAGCCTGCTCCCCTCAGGGAATCACGGGCAGCAGAATATGGGACCGAAACTGCTGTCCGTGAAACACCGTCTGCTCCGCGACTTCCCATCGTGTTTCCGTGGCTTGATCGCCCCCGGTATTCAGGTTGCGGTCGAACCGTGGGAAGTTGCTTGATGAGACTTCAACCCGCAGCCGATGGCCCGGCAAGAACACATGACTCGTCGCCCACAGGTCAATGGCGAGCTCGACCACCTCTCCTTTGGTGAGCAGCTTCGGCGTCATCGCCGACTCGCGATACCGCGCCCGCACGATGCCGTC
>JANMSE010000142.1:0-6490 GCA_031389045.1 Deltaproteobacteria bacterium
GTCAGGGTGCCACCAGAACGGTCGGCCACAAGACGATACCGACGAAACCGTTGCACGAGCATGAGGTCCTCGACTGTGGCGCCATAGTACGGCCCCCCATCGAAAGGATCGATGTGCCGCAGAAAATGGAACCCCACTTTCTCCAAGAGATACACGGCCCCTTGGCTGTCAGGCCCAACCTTGCCAAGCTGCTCCTGGACCTCAACGGGGAACATGCACACGTAGAGTGGGATCGAGGGAAACAGCGCCTCGATGAACTCCTTGTCCTTGGTGCTGAGTTTATCAGCCTTGCGGAAGTCGAGACCAGTGACCCGCTTGCCGTAGCACTCCCAAAACAAGCTGTCCTTGGTCTCGGTCAATGGCGGCAGCATCTCCGCCAGCACCTCATCCTCGAATCGGTCGGGATACATGGCCAGGTACAGAAAGCGAATGAACGAGAGCTGTTTACCAATGCGGGCCGGATGGTGACGACAGGTGGGATCGACAATCAGTCCGCCCACCTCCGTTGGACCGTCGATGTTGCGACGGAGGGTGAGATACGTATGCTTGAACATCGTCTTGAGCGTTTTGGAGTACCGCTGATCGGTCGCCATCTCCAGGTAGTAGTGTGGCGACTCTGGCGTGCCGTGTTTGGCGATCATCATCGCGGTCCCGACAATCCGTCGCGAAACCTGCTCCTCAATCACAAAGAGATATGCTCCCTCGGCCCGCTGCTTGAGTTTGCCTCGGAATGACCGTACCGAACGATGGAGCAGCGCGTCCATATCTCGGCGTTCCGTCGGCAAGTTGATGGAGTCGAGCAGCCGCGCGAGGCGCAGAATCGGCGCGGCATCCGTGGGGCGCGCTTCGCGGACAAGAAACGGGATCTGGACTTCTTGTCGTTTCGCTTCGTCTTGCGAGACGAGGGAGCCGACGTTAGTAGTGACCGCGCGAGGTCCGTTGCTCAAAGGCATGGCTCATTCCTTCCGCCGCTTCTCCATTGGCACCTGCGGTTCGGGCGCACGGTGTTCGCTCGCTATCACGAGAGTCGCGCCATACTGAACCGGAGAATACGGAGCGCTTCATCCACATCTTCTGGGGTCGCGACTCCCCCTGGCAAGAACATCCGCACGCGATACGGCCCCGCGCCAACACCGGCGTAATACAGTATGAGACCATTGCGATAGCATTCCTGAAGAAGCGCCTTGATCCCTTCATGTGACGCCCCGGTCGGTTCGAATGCCCACATCGCCCCAATCCCGCTGATGGCGCGAATCGCTCCGGAGGTCTCGGTTTGTAGGCGAGTGAGTGCGTCGTGGGTGTGTTGCCCCAGAGCGGCGATTTTCCCTTCCGGTCCCAGATAGTTTTCTTGCAAGAGTTTTTCGACGATCCGTCGTCCAACCGCCATGCCCACTGTCGTGCCAGCGAAGGTCCCGGAAATCAACGCTGGATCGGGCTGATAGTCCTGACGAAACAACACCGCGCTATTCTGCACCAGCTTGCCAACCGTCACGACATCGACATACTCAGCAAGGTTGAGCTGCTGGAAGGCGAAGAGTTCACCGGTCCGGCCAACGGTCTGAATCTCGTCCACCCATATCGCTATCCCGCGCTCTTTCAACGTTTCCATCAACGGGACAAAGAATTCCCGCGGAGCCGTTTGGAAACCCGACTCCCCCTGCACAAGTTCCATGACACAGGCGGCGATTTCTCCAGGGTGCTGGTCAAGAATGGCTCGAAGCGCGGACAAGGTGTTCTGGGAACTATTGGGGTCGTCCGCATCATAGAAGGGAAGATAGAACACCCGTTCTCGCGTTGGTTGCCCTTTGCGATAATCTTCCCGATCGGTAATCTCCGCCATCGTCGTGGTCCGACCGTGAAAACACCGGCGAAAGGCGATCACATCGCGCGCGGGCTGTTGATGATACCGAATGAGTTTGAGCGCGTTTTCATTCGCTTCCGCTCCAGGAAGCGATAGCCAACCGTAGGTCAGTTGTGGCGCGGAGTGCGCGAGCAGTAGGTCAAGCAGGTCCGCATATTCATTATTCGCTTGGAGGTTTCCCTGCATCACCACATCACTGGCGGCGGCGGTGAGCGCGGTCCGTACAAGGTCGGGGTGGCTATGACCAAAAAAATGCACGCCAATGCCAATCGCGAAATCGAGCAGCCAATGGCCATCGCTAATTTGCACGCGAGTACCGTGACCAAGGCCCGAACCAATGTAAGGAAAAAACAGCGGGCGGCCCCGGAGTCGCCCAACCCGCTGCAACTGCTGTGTATAGATTTCGCCATCCCTCGCGACGACCGGCGTCTCTGTTTGCAGCTCAGCAATCGCTTCAAGAATCAGGTCGAGGCCGCGTTGGAACTTGGGATGGGAAGAAAGAGAAGTCATTTGAGGGGCTTGAGAGAAGTCATTTGAGGGGCTTGGTCGAGAACCCCTTGTCACTGTAGGCCAACAAGACTTTCTTCCCGTTGACCGCCGTCTCCAGGATCACTTCGTGTCGCCATAACCGGTGCAGATACGAAAGCGTACGCTCGGCATATTCTAACTGTAGGTCTCGCCCGTCATGGTAATGCTTGAGGTAGAGCACCCGATTGTGGTTGTAGTCCGCATCCTCGATTTTAATCGAAGGGATCGACCCCATCCCCACGTTCTTGATGAGCGTCTCTTTGACGTCGCGCCAACTATCCTTGTCCGACACTTTGGAGATGACCATCTCATCGCCACGCGGCTCGTACTCGAACATATCCATTTCTCGCATCATCTCTTCCGTCAGAAAGCGACGGAGAAAGGATACATCACGATCCACTTCACGCGCCTCGAAGATCGCCTGCATGCCGGTTTTCGTCGGTTTCCCATATTTTTCAATCTCTTCCGGCGTGGGGTCGTCATGCCGACGCTTGATGTCATCAAACAGCTTCAAGCCCAGGTAATACGGATTCAAGCTACGCGGGAAGGGGCGGACCACCTGATTATGCCGCACGAGAAATTCCAGGTGCAGCTCCTGCGGCAGATTGAGGCTGTGGAGAATCTGCCGGTGCCAAAAACTCGCCCAGCCCTCATTCATAATTTTGGTTTCAATCTGCGGAATGAAGTATTGCTCACGTTGATGGACGATGGAGAGCAGGTCTTTTTCCCATTCGCTCAGATGAGGATTGTAGTCGCGAATGAAGAGCAGCAAGTCCTCTTCGGGAATGAGCGGAATCTTTTGCAGGTCGGGCTGGATATATTCTTGCCGTTTATGAATTTTTTGGAACGGATCCAGTGTGGGCTGCGACTCGGCCAATGCCCGTTCGCGTTGCTCGCTCAGCGTCAATTTCTTGATTGCGAGGTTGCGGCGGCACTGAATCGCGGTCGCGTGCGCCGCATCGAGGATATATTCCACCTTCTCCGCGCCAATCGAGGGGTCCTCGACGTAGCTCCGCACCCGGTCGGCATGCACCTTGAAAAGATCCAGCGTCAGCTCCGCCCGTGTACTCTTGAAGGTAAAATTATTGCAGAAGAAATCGTTATGCCCGTAGACATGCGCGACCGTGAGAATCTGCAAGCACAACGTGTTATCGCGCATGAGATACGCCAGCGCCGGGCTCGAATTGATCACCATCTCGTAGGGTAAGCCGGACACGCCGTAGTCGTACATGGTTTTGAGCTTCTCGTAGCTTTTGCCATACGACCAGTGCGGGTAATGCGACGGCATCCCAGAGTAAGCCATATAGCCCAGCATCTGGAAATGATCGCAAATCTCGAATTCCTGCGGATAGCACGTGAGGCCGAATTCCTCGACCTTCTCACGAATACGGGAATCCCAATACTCCAGGTCCTTGACGTCCCAGTCTGCCATAATGGTTTTGTCCTTTTACGCCGAAGCGGAAACGGTGGCCTCTTTTGCCTTCTCTCGCGCCAAGAACGCCTTGAAACTCGGCCAGATGTCTTCCTTGCGTTCAATCAAGACGGTCTGAAAGTTGTCGGCTTCGAGGCGACGGAAGATGTTGAGCATTGAACTTTCATAGTAACGGGAGCCGAGCGGCTTGATCTCGCCGTAGCCGAACAGATTGCACACCTCGCACAATTCCTTGGCGGCTTTGATCGCCGCCGGATTGTCGGACTCAAAGTTATCGCCATCCGAACAATGAAACGCATAGACGTTCCATAAGCTGGGGTGATAGCGTTCATGAATAATATCCAACGCCTTGTTATAGCCAGAGGAGATGAACGTCCCGCCCGATTCCCCTTTGTAGAAGAATTCCCCTTCGGTCACCTCGCGCCCTTCGGTGTGATGGGCCACGAAGACGATCTCGACATTGCGATACTTAGTACCGACAAACTGGTACAGCATGAAGAAAAAGCTGCGCGCGAGATATTTCTTCATCGTATCCATGGAACCGGACGTATCCATGATACACACGACGACCGCGTTGGACTCTGGACGAATATCTTCCACCGTATGGCGGTAGATCATATCGTGCTGATGGAACGGAAAGCGCTCCGCTTCCTCATCCCCGTCTTCCCCCGGAGGACCCTGCACCGCGAGGCGGCGCTTAATGCGGGCGACGGCGGTCCGTTTTTTGTCGAGACGGATACGGATCCCAGCCTTGCGATATCCTTTGCGTTTACTCAAGCGCTCGGACATCACTTCGCGCAACGCCTTGCGCTCCATGTCGGGCAGTTCGAGGTCCTCGAACATAATAGTGACGAGTTCTTCGAGGGTGACATCGGTCTCGTAGTAATCGACCCCTGGTTGATCTCCGGCTTGATCTTGGCCTTTTCCTTTCCCCTCGGCGTCGCCTTTCCCGATGACTTGGCCCGGTTGGGAATTGCCGTCGCCTTGCCCGACACCAGGGGTATTCTCACCGTAAATGAAACGATACTCCTTCATGCCGCGAATCGGGACCTTGATGATCTTATCCTTGTCTTTGCCGATGATGGACTCTTCAGCGATCAAGTCAGCGATGTTCTCACGGATCGATTCGCGCACCTTCTGACGGTGGCGCTGCCGATCGGTCGCGCTCCGGTCGGAGCGCAGGGCATCCGAGGATGAGTATGGTCGGAAAATAGTTTCTAGCATGGCTTTCACTACCTCAGAGAAACCGGGGATGTCCTTCCCCGGTCCGAAGGCAACTCGGTTAATCCTTCCACAGATTGTTCGCGGCGTACTTCAGCACCACATCGACACAATACTCACAATAGCCGTGATCAAGGAGACTCTTCACCATCGTGTTGTACTTGCCGATCTGTTCTTCATCACGAGTCCGGGCCTTGGTGATAACGCGGCTCATGTCGCGCACCGAGCTCATCAGCTTCTTCTCGATCGCGTCTTTCAAAGGTTCGTAACTCTGGTACGCCACCCGCTCGCCACGGCGCGAGGCCGCCCACAGATACGCAATGACTTCTTGGCGGAACCCATCAGCCGCGGAACCGATAATCGCGATCTGTTCCTCGACGGACTTGAGGAACCCTTCATCAGGGTGCAGCTCTTCGCGCGTATTGCGGTCCTTGACCTTCGTTTTATTCACGTATGCCTCGGCATGATCCAGATAGTTCTGGAACAGTGCGTCCGCCTGCTCTTGATAAGAATAGACAAATGCCTTGGTGATCTCCTTCTCCAGCAGTTCGAGATACTCTTTATGGAGAGTGTCTTGGAGGAATTCGAGATACAGCTTGCGGGTGTCATCGGCGACATCTTGATCTTTAATCATGTTGATCAACGCCTCGCGGACATTGATCGGGTTGATGCAGCGACCAGACTCCGACAGCGCGTTGTCGAGCGCCTTCATAATAAACCGGGTCGAAATGCCACTGAGCCCTTCCCGTTTCGCCTCTTCGCGCAGCTCCTGCACGTTGATCTTCTTCGTCCGCCCCTTCTCAATCACTTCCTCGCCGTTGTAGAGACGCAGTTTCGTTATCAGATCACATTTCGGCGTTTGCTCGAGGCGCGAGAGGACCGCGAACATGGAAGCCATTTCCAACGTGTGCGGCGCGACATGGGCGCGGAAGTCCGAATTGCGCAGGATTTTCTGGTAAATCTTCACTTCCTCCGACATGCGGAGGTTATAGGGAACCTTCACCACCACGATCCGATCAAGAATGGCTTCGTTGGTATGGTCGGCCTTGAACTTTTGCCACTCCGCTTCGTTCGAGTGCGCGACGATCACCGAATCCACATAGATCGTCCCGTGGCGACCGGGTGCGGGAATGAATTTCTCCTGCGTGGCGGTAATCATGGCATGCAGGTATTCCGTCTCATTCTTGAAGACTTCGATGAACTCGACCATGCCGCGGTTCCCGACGTTGAAGGCCCCGTTGAGTTCCAGCACGCGCGGGTCGCCTTCTGAATACTTATCGAGCTTGGAGATGTCCTCGGACCCAATGAGCACAGAGGTGTCCTGGTTGTTGGGATCAACCGGCGGAACCACACCGATGCCTTTGCGATTCCGTTTCGAGAATGACACCGTCGCGACGGGGAACTCCTCGTAGCGCGCGCCATATTCCTCTTTGAGGCGGAACCGGCAG
>JANMSE010000191.1:0-3534 GCA_031389045.1 Deltaproteobacteria bacterium
CGAACGCCTCTATCACCTGCCCGAGCAGGTGAGCGCAGGCGGTGGGGTTCGTGGTGACGAGCTGCCCCTGCTGACCCAGCGCACGCTGGCAAGCTACCTGGTCGAACGCCAGGCCCATTACCATTGTCAGCGTCAAAGGCAATCAGCCCACGCTCGAACGCGCGATCGCCTTGCTGTTCGAGAAGCGCGAAGCGGCCGAGTTCGTCGAGATCGCACCCGCGGATCACGGTCGCATCGAGACGCGGCGCATTTGGTGCAGTAGCGCGCTCAATGCGTACCTCGAGTTTCCCCATGTCGGCCAGGTCTTTCTGATCGAGCGCGAGTCGATCGAGAAGAAAACCGGCAAGCACACTCGCGAGATCGCGCTCGGGATCACGAGTCGCACCCCGCAAGAGGCCTCGCCGCAGCGGGTATTAGCGCTCAATCGCGGGCACTGGGCCATCGAGAGCGTGCACTACATGATCGAGCCGGAACTACGACGAGGATCGCAGCCGCATCCGAACCGGATTCGGCCCAGAGAACATCACGCGCTTGCGCCGCTTCGCGATCGGCATCCTCAAATCCTTCCAGAAACCCACTCAGTCGATCGCCGAGATGATGCGAACTCTCTGTTTCCGCACACGCATCGTGCTCGACTATTTGCGAATGACAAAAAACTCAGTCAACGCGCCGAAGAGGGATTGAGAACAAATTTACCGTGCATCCGTACCCAATGACGGTTGACCGGAGTGAGACCGACACCTATATAACTTCGCAATGCGCCGGAGCGTCAACAGCCGGCTTCGCCGCCTGTTGCCCCGTCATTGAGAGTTCGCCACGAAGATAATCGGCGATGAACTGCTTCTTCTGGTCCATAGGTGTAATCTCGTTCCAAGGCATGGGCACCTACGCAGGTGCCCGGATTATCGGAAAAGTGTTACCGATGTCCCTGGACTAAACTGTTACCGATGTGTCTGGACCGTACATTCTGAAGAGGGGGCGTGTAGCAAATGAAGCTCGCATGGACAACGTGGATGACCTTTCTTCTCAGCACCTTCTTGCTGATCAGCGCCGGCTGCGGGCAACCGGCAAACGAAGGGGCAAAAGGACCCATCCGATTCGGAGGATCTGTATCCCTGACGGGGCGATTGGCTGTGGACGGCGGCCATATGCAGCAGGGGTATCAATTGTGGGCAAAACACGTCAACGCGAAAGGGGGCCTCCTGGGACGCCCGGTTGAGTTAGTCCTCTACGATGACCGAAGCGATCCCCAGACGAGCGTGAATCTGTATCAGCAGTTGATCAACCGGGACAAAGTGGACCTCGTCCTTGGCCCCGGTACAAGCCCACTCGCAATTGTCACCAGCACCGTCACCGAGAAACTTCGCTATCCCATGATTCCGTACGCCAACGCAGACGAGATCTGGAAGCGGGGCTACAAATACGTCTTCGAAATTCTCCCGCCCGCCATGCATGAGATGGATGGCGCCCTGGCTTTTACCAAGCAACAGGGTTTCAAGCGGATCGCGCTCATTAACGAAAACACGGTGTGGGCCCGCACTGTGGCCCGCGGCGTCATCGAGAGCGCTCCGGGAATAGGGCTGGAGCTTGTTTCCCACGAGGAATATGCAAAGGGGACTCAGGATTTTCGCCCACTGCTGACCAGGGTCAAGGATCTGAAGGCGGAGGTGTTGCTTACGGCAGCATACGTGGAAGAGAGCATCCTGATCGTACGCCAACTGAAACAGTTGGACTTCGCGCCGAAGCTGTATGCCTCGGCATATGGGGCGAGCCTTGATGGGTTCGGCGACGCCTTGGGACAGGACGCGGAGTACGTCCTCGCCGCGTCTGACTGGGAACCCGAACGTAACCTTCGTTTGCCTGGTATACAAACGTTCATCGAGGACTTTCAGAAAGAATTTGGGCGGTTGCCGAGTTCTCCCGCTGGTGGAGCGTATGGGATAGCGCAGGTGCTAGAGGCGGCGGTCACCAAGGCAGGCTCGCTCGATCGGGAGAAGATCCGCGATGTCTTGGCTAGCCTAGATATGGTTACCGTGTATGGCCGTTACAAGGTCGATGCGGATGGCGTATCGATCGGCCACGAGATACTGTTGATCCAATGGCAGAAGGGGAAGAAAGAGATCGTCTGGCCGGAAGCGTATGCCACCGCCAAGCCCATTTTGCCGATTCCTCGGTGGAATGCGAGAAGTGTGGGTCAGCAATCAAAACCTTGAGCGCTGTTGACGCTGCAGAAACCCCCTTTCTTGCTCTTGGCATCGCTGTCTTTGGCAGAAAGTGTCCCTCGAATAGGGAAGCCCAAGCGCGAGGTGAACGCTCATGAAGCACCTCACTAGACTCAGCAGACTCGGAATCCAGGCAAAGATTACGCTGTGGATTGTGCTGTGCATCTCGCTTACGTCGATATCTCTGTCCTGGTATTTCATCGAGCACGAGCGGGCGATCCAGATTGCCGGGCTGTTGAAACTGGGGCGAGCTCTGGCCGAAGATCTGGCGAAGAAGAGTGAAGAAGCTCTAGTGATCAGAGACCGGGATGCGCTGCTCGACCTGGTCAACAAGGTATCCCAGGAGGGAGATCTGGTTTACGCCATGATTCACGATGATCAGGGTGCCCTCCTGGCCCAAGTGGGAGCTGTCTCACTGTCAGAGGTCCTGGAGAAGGTGGGTGAGAAAGCGGCATCACCCCAAGACCTCAAAGAACCTGTCGCGCAGTTGATTGCGACCGCTGCTACGGGAGCATCTTTGTACGACATCGCCATGCCCATCCTCAAAAAAAGGCTGGCGCGGACGACTACCTCAAAGGAGCCCGTCACACCGGAATACGGAGAAATGCGATGGGAAACCCTGGAGGAAAGGGCAGGAACGGCTCGGATCGGCCTCTCCCTGGCGCGGATCCATGCGGCGATTTGGGAGCGGGAGAAAACCTCGATGCTCCTGACGCTGGCAGTAGGAGGCCTGGGAATCGTCGGTTCTCTACTGGTGACCCGCTTCATCGTGAAGCCACTGCGTCAGTTAGCGGTGGCCACGAAGCAGATGGGTCAGGGGGATCTCGACCTGCGGGTCGAGATTCATAGCCGGGATGAGGTCGGGCACCTGGCTCAGGAGTTCAACACGATGGCTGCTCAGCTCCAAGAGTCGTATTCCAGCCTGGAACAGAGGGGGGAGCAGCGGACCCGCGCGTTGGCCAGATCGGTGGACGAATTGCAGGCCCTGGGAGAAGTCAGCCAAGCAGTGAATTCCACGCTGGATTTGGCGACGGTGCTGACCACGATCGTTACCCGCGCGGTTCAACTCTCCCGGGCTAACGGGGGCCTCATTTATGAATACGATGAGGGCAAGCAAGGGTTCGACCTCAGGGCCTCCCACGATGCCGAAGGGGACCTGATTGCAGCGGTGCGGGCGGCCCCGATCCCAGTCGGGGAGGGTGCCCTCGGACGGGCTGCAACCAGTCGGGCACCTGTCCAGGTGCCCGATATCTTGGATGAGCGAGCACCTATTCTTTCATGGGCACGGCCCGTCCTGGCACGGTACGGTTAT
>JANMSE010000195.1:0-9128 GCA_031389045.1 Deltaproteobacteria bacterium
CCACGGCGTGGCCTTGCGCCATCTGCTCCAAGATATGGACGAGCAGGCGAAAGGCGGTAGCGGGGATGGTAACCTCCTTGGTGCGTGAACCTCCCCCTGGGACGACCTTAATCGTTTGCCTCCCGGTCTTTTGCGCATACACCGACAGAGCACGACTACTCTCCTCCGCAAGCTGTGCTTCTCGCTCGGTCGGTGTGACCGATTCAAGGATGCCATTCCCTACTGACATGATTTTGCCTCCATGGTCATGAGGAATTCTGAGCCTCTCTCACATAGGTATGACAAAGAGTCCTCATACTACAAACGAAACAAACGAAAAGAGTGAAACAAGCGAAATTTCGCGGGTATGGTGTCAGACTAGTAAGAGGGGACGTTGTGGCATAAGAGGCGTTGTTCTTCTCATGCCCAGGCTCTGCCTTGGGCAGGCAGAGTGAATGAGGCTCAGCCTCTCGTCTCTTTTCACGCCCAGGCAGAGCCTGGGCGCGAGGCTGTGATGGCGACTTCTCTCACGATTACCGGGTTTGTTCTCCCGCCCGGTAGCGGAAGGCCGTCTCCCTCAATGACATACCGTGAGGCACGGAGAAGCCTTAACGTATTCTGATAATCTTGACACTGCGTACTCCATACTACACAGTGCGACACATGCGAGTCACTCTCACTTTGCCGGACCATCTTGCCAAGCGGTTTCTGGGCACGATTCCGAGTCGGGAGCGTTCCGCCACGGTTGCGCGCTTGCTTGAACAGGAGCTGGCTCAGCGCGAACAAGCCTTGGAAGCGGCTTGCCTCGCGGCCAATGCAGATGTGGCTCTGGCCGCCGAGATTGAGGAGTGGCAGGCGTTTGATGATAGGTTAGAGGACGCGAACGAACCATGACGCCACAGCGTGGGGAGGTCTGGTGGGTCAGTCTTGATCCTACGCAAGGGGCGGAGATTCGGAAGACCCGTCCCTGTCTCGTGCTCAGTGCCAATACGGTGAATCGGCACCGGAGTACGGTTGTGGTGGTGCCATTCTCCACCGCCGCGCGTGCGCATCCTCCTATTACGGTGACCGTAACCTGCCAAGGGCAAGAGGCGGTCGCGGTTGTGGATCAAGTCCGAGCGGTGGCTAAGCACCGCTTGCGCACACGGCTTGAAACGACTACGCCCGAAACGCTGCAAGCGGTGGTCACGGCGTTGGCGCGCATCCTGGAGATGCCCTAGTGGAGGAGGGCGCGTATCACGCGCCCTCTGATCGGCGCGCTTTGCACGCCCTACATTTCTAAGCCGATGGCGGTGCAGGGTGAGCGGCTTGTCTGCGCCGTGTCCTCGTGGTACGCCAATCAATCATGGGCACAGACCAACAACTTGAGCAACTGCTAAGAAAAGCCCAACAGGACACGGACGTCTTAGCCGTCCTGCTATTTGGCAGTGTGGCGCGCGGCGAGCAGACTCCTACCTCTGATGTCGATGTCTGTGTAGTCCTTCAGCCACGGAAATATGATGCGCTCTCCCTCTCGCGCAAAAAGTTAGCCTATCTGACACACAGCGACCTCGACGTCCACGTTTTTCAACAACTTCCCCTCTACATTAAACGACGAGTGTTGAAGGAAGGGAAAGTTGTGTTGGAAAAAGACGCTGACGCACTGTATGCGCTCGCCTTCCGCACCGCGCAAGCGTTTGAGGACTTTAGGCCGATTTATGATGCCTACCTCGCGGAGGTCGCCCGTGTTGGATCGTGAACGTATTCTGACCAAGCTCGATGAGCTTGATGGATATATCCGAGACTTGCGAGTCATCGCTCCACAGGACTTTGCCGAGTATCGGCAAGTAGAAAAGAAACGCGCGTGTGAGCGGCTCCTGCAAATTGCGGTTGAGTGCGTGATTGATGTCTGTAACCTCATGGTCTCGGGATTGCGTCTTGGGCTTCCGGCTGAAGAGAATGATTTATTCGAGAAGTTAGAGCAGGTAGGGATACTCTCTCCCGAGATGAAAAAGACCGTGCAGACAATGAAGGGCTTCCGGAACATTCTGGTCCATGAATACGGTCATGTTGACGACATGATCGTCTATCAGGCAGCGACGACTGAACTTGGTGATTTTACTGACTTCAAGACAGAAATTGTAGCAGCTTTCAAAAGGCTGTGAAGCGCTCTCCCCTCGTCACTGCTCCAGCAATGCACGCACTTTGAGGGTTTAGCAGTCAAAGGAGTCAGGTCTTGCAATCGAACATTTTCCTCCTTTGCCATGGCGATGTGGGATAACCGTTGCACGCAGCATCGAGTGCTCGCTGATAATCTCACTGCCTATCGGCGTATGGAGCGGATCACCATCATGGGCGACAAGCCATTCTAACGGTTGAAAGGGAGAAGGCAAAGCTCTACTCTTCGGCCACAAAGGAAGTGCCTATGTCGCACCTGACGATTACGGAGGAATTCGGTTGGCCGTTCAAACTCAACGTCCAGAGGACCAAACTCACTGAAGAGCAGTTTATGGTCCTCTGCCAAGAAAATCCTGAACTGCGGTTAGAGGTAAGCGACCAAGGGGAGTTGATCATCATGCCTCCAACAGGATCAGCAGGCGGGTGGCGGAGTGGAGAGGTTTTTGGGTCTCTGAGGACTTGGGCAAAAAAAGACCAAACGGGACTCTCTTTTGATTCTTCCACAGGCTTCACGCTTCCGAATGGAGCGATCCGGTCACCGGATGCTTCGTGGATCCCGCGAGAACGATGGACAGCGTTGGCCAAAGCTCAGCGCGAGAAATTCGCGCCGATCTGTCCTGACTTTGTGGCGGAAGTCCGGTCGCAGTCGGATAAGCTCCCTGATCTGCTCAACAAGATGCAAGAGTATATTGACAACGGCGCGCAACTCGGTTGGCTCATCGACCCCCTCGACAAACGTGCGTATATCTATCGCCCTGGGCAACCTGTGGAAACACTTGAGAACCCTGAGGTGCTCAGTGGCGATTCGGTCTTGCCGGGATTCGTATTCCAGATACAAGCGCTGTGGGAGAACTCAGCCGCGGAGTAGTCGCCACTCTACGGCCAGATCATGGAACAGTATAATGTCAGACCTGCCTAACCTCTCTATCTTGGAACAACCTCCTTCCGCAAAACTCGGCTCACCTTTTGGAAAGATGGCAACCCAGGAAGCGGGACACCACGGTGTTGTGGTGGAAGTTCGTGGATCGGGTCTTCGGTCGGTCGCGGCAGAAGTTGGAGAACACTATCTAACTGAAAGTGATGTTCGACAATTTGCCGCATGCTAGTGTCCCCTCAGCTTGAGGCCAACTCAGGACTGGAATTAACTTAATGGCATTGGGCGTCAGCCTCCTTCTGACGGCAGAAGACATTACCTGGACACTTGGTTCAGGATGGAACTGTGACCTACAATGCTGACGCAAGAAGTTCCACGGAGAGCATAACGATGAATGCGCATCATGTCGAAGCGACGCTCACTCACAATGGTACTCTCACGCTCAGAGACCTGCCTTTCCACGCGGGAGATGCAGTAGAAGTCATCATTTTGCCGCGCCCGACACAGCCCACAGCGGTTAAAGAGAAAGAGAGGGGACAGCGGAAAGCATGGGAACGTGAGCGCTCTCGACAGAAGACGGCTCCTTTTCCTCTGCGGGGCTCCTTGGAGCTAGACTGCTCCCTGGAGGAACTGGAGGAGGAAATGCGGTGTATTCGCGGCAGGTGGGCTGAAGCCGCCCATCGGTCTTCCATCGAACTGGGACACTAGGGAATAGGGTCAGGCCTGCGTATTGACTCATAGCACAGTAGAGTGCCTCCCACCTTAAACCTCACTCCTCCCTTGTGAGCCGTGCCGGGTGCCACGGGGGACTTGCTTTCTGGTGCATGGCCCGCTCACTGCTCACTCTATGGCAGATGGCTCGTTCGCCGCGCTCACTCTATGGTGGATGGCAAACAGGCGAAGAGGCGAAAAGGGGAAAGGGGGGGAAACAGGCTTCAGGCTGGAGGGGAAGAGAGACCGAGACGGGAGACAGAGAAAGGGCAAAACGGAGAAGCAAGGGAAGTGGCGACAGGGCAAACCTACTCTCTTGTCAGGTACCCATTTGCGGTCAGGCGCCGCTGTACTGCTTCGAGGAATCGCTCGGCTACCGCAACGACATCTTGTGCTTCGTCAAGGCTGACCGGTTCGATTTTCTTGTAGTCGTCAACTTGCCGCAGCTCAAAGATTCGATGCAAGTCAAACGACAATTCCTTGGGCAACAACCCGGTATGGACGAATTCGCGGTCGAAGAAACTGATTGCTCCCTGATGCTTGCGTGGGGTTTTGTTGATCGTTTGTAAAAGAGCCAACACACAATAGAACATCGCGTAGTAAGAACGGTTCACGCTAGAACGACCACTACGTCCAGTGGTGAGAAGCACTTTTGCGTCCGCGAGACTCTCGGTCGCTTGGTCGATCCTCCCACGGACCAGATGCTGGATGTCTTCAGCGCTCATATCGGGACGCCTTCCTCGCGGATGGCTTGCATCAGTAGGGACGAGCGAAACGGGCTGTTTTCCATTTCCTCTTTGGTCACCACGACGGGCACAATCAGCAGACAATCGTCAAACCCTGCTTCCCAAGCGCAACGGCTGATGAGCAGTTGCGTTGGACGGTCAAGCTGTTCAACCACGACGAGCACGTCATAATCGGAGTCCAAGGCAGCGTCACCGCGCGCGCGAGAGCCAAACAGCACGAGCGTGTGAAGCGGTACGCCTCGCTCTCGCAGCAATCTCTTGAAGCGCTCAAGTACAAGTTTATCTTGTGTTTTCAGCATACGGTTGACAGTTTTCTCCAGCACTATACCGATGTCTGTTACACAGGAGCAAGCCGTGGCGCGCCTTGCGCCACGGGTGACTGGTTCACCCGTGCGAACCCCACAACTCACGCACGGGCAGGACGAAACCAGGTAGTACGGGATCACCACTGAGCGTGTTAGGGTTCTCCAACATTTCTATAGGTTGGCCGGGGCGGTAGATGTAGACTCGGGTGTCGATGGGATTGAGCAACCAGCCCAGACGAGCCCCATTGTCCAGATACTCCTGCATTTTCTCTTGCAGGTCAGCTAAGCGATCCGTGCGAGAGCGGAGTTCCACGACGAAATCAGGACACAGTGGTGCGAATTTTTCGCGTTGTTGCTGGGTGAGCGTGGTCCACCGGTCTCGGTGTATCCACGACGCATCCGGTGAACGAATGGCACCATTCCGTAATGTAAACCCGGCGGACGAATCAAACGTCAGCCCCGTGCCGTTCACATCGGACCAAGCGGTCAAGCGATACGTCAATCTTCCATTACGCCATCCGGTTTCTGATCCTGCTGGGGGCATAATCACTAACTCCTGTTGGGCAGTGAGTTCAAAGCGAAGATCGCGGTTCTCCTGACACAGCAGCTCAAACTGCTCTTCGGTCAGCTTGACGCGACGAACATTCAATTTGAACGGCACGCCAGAGTCTGTCGCTACTTGGGGCATAAACGCTCTCCTGTTCCATGTCTACGTTATGGCGGTCATTGTGAAGCAAAGTGACGTGGCAGGCAAACGCAAAATCTCCCGTGCTGAGCTAGCTATCACGGCAACAACTCCGCAACCTGAACCCTGCCCTGCGGATTGGCGAGCGGACTGACCGTGTCACCTGACACGAATTGGGCACTGGTCCGATAGCCGTACCCATACGGCTCCCCTGGCATCGGGGCGGGGTCGCGAAACACTTCGAGCTGGTGGTGGCGCAGATTGACCACCCAGTAGTCGGGCACGCCCGCGCTGGCGTAGAGACTGGCCTTCTCGCCGCGATCAAACCGTATTGTCGATTCGGATACTTCGACCACAAGTATTGCCGTGGTTGGGTGCGCACGGGTGTAATCACGGATGCCGCCGGGAACGACCGCGATGTCAGGTTCAGGTTGGGACGAAGGACTGACATCCAGTGGACCTTGTACTCGTATGGCATATCCAGTGGGAAAAATAGAGCGAAGAGCATCCTCCACTAAGCTCAGCGCGGTAAAGTGCGGACTATTTTGTGGGGGCATGGTGACGATCCTTCCTCCAATTAGCTCTACTCGTTCTTCGGGATGGAAGACTCCAGCATCGGCCATTTTGTAATACTCATCGCGTGTCCACAGGCGAGGAGTGGGCGCGATTCCGATAGCGTTCGCGATATTCATGGTGATCCTCTCCGCTCTCGACATTTACCCCAACACCTCGGCGTATGCGGTCGGTTCAAATCCCACCAGCAATTTCTTGCCTTTGCGCAGGGTAGGGGCTCGTAAGTTGCCCGAAGGTCCCATCAACACGGCGAGCAGGTCGTCGCGACTGGGTTTGTCCTTGACGAGGTTGAAGCGCACGACTTTCTTGCCTTTCGCCGCGATCACTTCCGACACTTCTTCTGTCAACTTCAACGCGGCATCGGCTCCGAAACGCTCTTTGCGGGCATCGACGATGGTCTTGGCCGTTATTCCTTTTTGCGCAAGAAACTCTTGCGTTTTGCCACACGTCACTCACCCAGGGCGGTGATAATACCAATCGACGGTCTGTGCCATGATTCCTCTTCCTCCTCGTTACACTTTTTTCCGTAAACTATTCGTGACAATCCACTCGTATCCATCCACCAGCGCCATCCAGGCCGAGGCGAGCAGGTCACGAGATGTGCGCATGGTGCTCCACTGGTGATGTCCATCGCTAAATTTCTGGACCGAGACGACTTCCGCCGCCGTCCCTTCGCCGCCACGGTGCGTATACGACTCCATGACGCGCACCCCTTCAAGAAAGGGGAAATGTTTGCTCAGGACCCGTTGCAAGGCGTTATCCAGCGCGTTGACGCCGCCCACGCCTTGCGCCGCTCCGAAGTCCTCAGAGCCGTCAATTTCCACGACGACAAGCGCATCAATCGCGGTGCGCCCTTCCCACTGTTCATCCACCACCCGCCAGCGCACGATGCGAAAGGGCGGAGTGTAGAGCGCATTGTTGCGCCACCGTTCCACTTCTTGTGAGGCCCGCGGGGCGGTGGCCGCGTCGAAAAATTCGCTCGGTGGTGTCCGCTGTTCAGCCATTATGTCCTCCACTCTCGGTCTGTCGATGAACAGAGACGCCCCAGCGGAGCGTCCCTACAATTCGCCATCGGTCAGCGTATCCCAGTGAATATCCCAAAATTGTGGCAGCGGAGCGGCGAACTCGAAGTGTCCGCCGAAACACTCGAAGCTCGGCTTATGGGACAACCGTTCGCGAATCAGGTGGAGAAAATCTTCCACCGTTTGGTTCTGAGGACTGCCCAGATCGACCTGACGCTGTTGCCCACACTTTTTACAATGAATCTCAACGTGCATGATGCTCCTCAATCACTTTTCGGGATCATAGCGCTAAGCGAACGACAACCACAATATCTGGTAGAGCCCGCCGTTCGCTTGTCAAATCGGTAGGGGTTTGTTAAGAGAAGCCATGCAAGTGACCACTGTCTAACGTAGGCACGGAAAGCCCGTCTCTCTGTGTGTGTAGAAAGATGGGCTTTTTTGTACCTGGACTATACGAGGTGCATGAATATGCTTCCCACGGTGATTCCTGAAGGGCTGACTTTCGATGATGTGTTGCTCGTTCCGGCGGCCTCCGACTTCATGCCCAAAGATGCCGACGTGACGACGCTGCTGACCCGGTCCCTGGTGCTCAATCTTCCCTTGATTAGCGCGGCGATGGATACGGTGACCGAGGCGCGCACGGCCATTACGATGGCCCAAGCGGGTGGCCTTGGCGTAATTCACCGTAACCTCAGCATCCCCATTCAGGCGGCGGAAGTCGCGAAGGTCAAGAAGTTCGAGAGTGGGATGATTACCGACCCGATCACCATTTCACCGGACATTTCCATCGCCGAGGCCCGTAATATCATGGAGCGCTACCACATCTCTGGGCTTCCGGTCACGAAAGATGAGGTCCTGGTCGGAATTCTGACCAACCGTGACCTCCGATTCGAGAAGCGTCCAGACCGGAAGGTGTCCGAGGTGATGACCAAAGACCGATTAGTGACCGCGCGGCCTGGAGTGAGTCTCGACGAAGCCAAGGAGATGCTCCACCAGCATCGGATCGAAAAATTGCTGGTGGTCGATGATCGAATGCGATTGAAGGGCCTCATTACCGTCAAGGATATGCGCAAGACCCTCCAATATCCCAATGCCTGCAAGGATGACCGTGGCAGTTTACGGGTTGGCGCGGCCGTGGGGACGGGTGACGACCGGGAGGCGCGAGCCGAGGCGCTGGTGAACGCGGGAGCCGATGTGTTGGTGATTGATACGGCCCACGGCCATTCCGCGAGTGTGATTGACACCATTCGGGCATTGAAACTGGCGTTTCCCAAGATTGACGTGGTGGCTGGTAACGTCGCCACCAGCGAGGGAACCGCGGCACTGATCGAGGCGGGAGCGGATGGCATTAAAGTCGGTATGGGACCAGCGTCGATTTGCACGACACGTGTCGTGTCGGGTGTGGGTGTTCCGCAACTGACCGCGATCTCCGATAGCGTGAAGGTCGCGTCCGCTGCTGGCGTGCCGGTGATTGCCGATGGGGGCATTCGGTTTTCCGGTGACTTCGTTAAAGCGCTGGCCGCGGGTGCCCATGTCGCCATGATCGGCAGTCTGTTCGCCGGGACGGAAGAGAGTCCTGGCGAGACCATTCTGTATCAAGGGCGCACGTACAAACTGTATCGCGGCATGGGGTCACTCGAAGCGATGCGCGAGCGCGAAGGCAGCCGCAACCGTTATTTTCAAGATGACGAGGAGAGCGCGGGGAAACTCGTGCCTGAAGGCATTGAAGGACGGGTGCCGTACAAAGGCAGCCTCGTGGGCGTGATTGACCAGATGATCGGCGGCCTCAAGGCGGGGATGGGTTATACCGGGTGTCGGACATTGGCCGAACTCCGCACCAAAGCCAAGTTCGTGCGGGTGACCTCCGCTGGCCTGCGCGAGAACCATGTGCACGACGTGATTATCACGAAGGAAGCGCCGAATTACCGAATGGAGTAGGGGAAAAAGTAGTCAGTAGCCAGTAGTCAGTAGCCAGCATGGGAAAGAGCGTGCTTCTCTCCTTTTACTGACGCCTGAATGATGACTACTCTCTTCCCTACTGACTACTGACTACTGACTACTGACTACTGACTACTG
>JANMSE010000227.1:0-3084 GCA_031389045.1 Deltaproteobacteria bacterium
GGAAACGATCCGCGCCCGTGATCTCGAGTTACGGCCACACAGCACCACGCAGGAAATTCTCAATAACCTCCCTGGTCTCGTTGCCAGTCAACATGCCGGCGGCGGTAAGGCGATGCAGTATTTTTTGCGTGGCTTTGACAACGACCACGGTACGGACGTCGCGCTCTTCGTCGATGGCGTGCCGGTGAGTATGGTCAGTCATGCGCACGGCCAGGGGTACGCCGACTTGAACTTCCTCATTCCGGAGACGGTGGAGCGAGTGGAACTCTCGAAAGGGCCCTACTTCGCGGAATGGGGCGATCTGGCGAACTCCGGCGCCGTCAATTTCATCACGAAAGAGAACGCATCGGAAAACTCGCTGCAAGCGTTGGGCGGCTTCTTTAACACCATGCGGTACACCGGTGTGATTTCTCCTACCATCGGCTCGGTGCGGACTTTACTCGCCGGTGAAGTCTATTTCAGTGATGGTCCGTTCAAGAACTCAGAGAATTACACCCGCTACAATTTTTTCGGCAAGTTCACGCTCGCTCCCAACCCGCAATCGAAGCTGTCGTTCTGGTTCTCTGCACACGACGGCGATTGGGATGCCTCCGGGCAGATTCCCTTGCGTGAGGTGCATGCACGGCGGCTTGACCGTTTCGGCGCTATCGACCCGTCCGAAGGTGGCAAGTCTGACCGACAGAATATCAACTTTATCTACACCTATGATCCTAATCCCCAGGAAAACTGGTTCGTTCAACTTTACGGCAGCCGCTACAAGCTCACGCTCTTTTCCAACTTCACGTTCTTTTTAGAGGACCCGGTCCGCGGGGATGGTATCAATCAAGACGACAGCCGCATCCTCTACGGTGGCCGTATTCGTTACAGCCAGCTTTGGAGTCTGGGGAATATCCCTATCCAAAGCACGATCGGTTTTGAAACGCGCAATGATGACGCTGATGTCGGACTCTTCCATCAGCAGAAACGCCAGCGGTTAGGAGCGACCACGAAAGTGAAGGTTGAAGAGCGGTCCTTTAGTGGGTACCTCCAGCAAGAGTTTTTCTTACGGGAATGGCTTCGGTTTCAGGTCGGTCTGCGGGGAGACTTTTTTCTATTCGACGTCAATGACCGCCTTCCCGCCAACGCCACCGACGCCATGCGCATTCGTGGCAACACCACCGACGGCATCGTCAACCCTAAAGCAAGTCTGATTTTCTCGCCATTTCACAAAAATCAGTTTTGGCGCAACACCGAGGTTTTCTTGAATTTTGGCATGGGCTATCACTCCAACGACGCACGCGACGCAGTCCAAACTGGAGGTAAGCCACTGGCTCGCTCAACCGGTGGAGAACTTGGCATCCGTACGAATCTGTGGGACAAACTCGACCTCGCTGCCGCACTTTGGACTCTTGACCTTGACAGCGAGTTAGTGTTCGTTGGCGATGAGGGCACAACCGAAGCCAGCGGCCCAACCCGGCGTTGGGGCGTCGATTTTGAGGCACGCTACCCCATCTTCCCGTGGCTTCTCGCCGACCTTGACCTGAGCTTCGCCGATCCTCGTTTTCGTGTCACCGGCGAAGCGATTCCCCTCGCCCCAACTTTCCTCATGAATGGCGGACTCACCGCATTATTTGATAACGGTTTCTCCAGTGCTTTGCGCTTACGTTATCTCGATGACCGCCCTGCCAACGAAGACCGTAGCCTGGCGGCGCGCGGTTACTTCCTGCTTGATCTGATTCTCAGATACCGCTGGCGCAATGTTGAAGCTTCAGTACAGGTGTTGAACCTTGCCGACGTAGACTGGCGACAGACGCAGTTCGCTACGAACTCGTGTGTGGCGCGGGAAGTCGGTGTGGACCCACGCTGCCCAGCAGGTGGTGCGGGAGAGGGGGTCGAAGATATTAACTTCGTTCCTGGATATCCAATCACCCTGCGCGGAGGATTGACCTTCTTTTTCTGAGACACCGATCAGTAGTACCCAAACGCCGTCCACCCACCATCAATCACCATGACTTCACCAGTCATAAACCCCGCATCGTCGCTGGCGACATAGCGCACGGCTTTGGCGATGTCCGCGCCGGACCCTAATCGGCGTTGCGGAGTGCGCTTCTCCAAATCCTTGATCGCCAGCTTGCCCTCTTCGGCCAAGCGGTCGATCAAGTCGGTGCGAATGTAGCCCGACGCGATGCAGTTGACGCGGATTTTATATCTTGCCCATTCGATGGCCATGACGCGCGTCATGTGATCGACCGCCGCTTTCGAGGCGCAGTAGCCGAGCGTGGCCGGAAACGCGTTGCGTCCAAGGATTGAACCGATATTGACGATGCAGCCACCGCCGTGCGCCTTCATCTGCCGAGCGGCGGCTTGTGAACACAAAAAGATGGATTTGGCGTTGACGTTCATGTGCAAGTCCCAGTTCTCCTCGGTCATGTCGAGGGTCGCCTGGGGATGCGTCACGCCAGCGTTGTTGACGAGAATATCGACCGCTCCGAGTTCCGCCGCGATGCGGGTAAATGTGTCGGTCACCTCAGCGCCACTCTCGACACGGCAACCCAGGGCAATCGCCTCGCCGCCCTTTTGCTGAATCTCGGAGACAATCTCCGCCGCGTTTTCCGCGCGGGTGGCGACACAGGCAACTCGTGCCCCGGCGTCGGCAAGTTCGAGGGCAATCGCTTTGCCAATGCCACGGCTCGCGCCGGTGACGACCGCGATTTTGTTGGCGAGTAGAGTCATTATGTTATTCCTTTATGAGACAGGAGGATGCGGACCTTGGGCTTGAATTCACGGCAGGCAGTGTAAAACATCCTCGGATTATGGCAAGCGACAGTTCGACGATCATGTGGGATTTCTTGCACATGGCAACGATCCAGCGTATGTTTCGCGGGCACATCAACCAATTCCCTTGGACGGAGGCGACAGCACGATGGCTCAAGCCACATCACCACCAACTCGACGACGGCCCCTGGAAGGCGTGCGGGTCATCGACTTGACGCGCATCGTGGCGGGCCCCAACGCCACGCGCATGCTCGCGACCATGGGCGCGGAAGTGATTCGTGTCGAATGGCACGATGATCGCGCGATTGATCTGCTCCGCGGCGTGCATCC
>JANMSE010000272.1:0-1915 GCA_031389045.1 Deltaproteobacteria bacterium
AGGCAAGCGGATGTTACTACCGCGCGCGGCGCAGGCACGCGCGGTCTTGCCGCAAGAACTACGTGCGCTGGGGGCCCAGGTGGATGAAATCGCTTCCTATCAGACGGTGTTGCCGCAAGCGACCGCGGTACAAGAAGTGCGTACGCTATTGCAGGCGGGCACGGTGGACATGGTCACGTTCACGAGTTCGAGCACCGTGCGCAATTTCGCCGCGCTGTTCCCCGCCGACGAACTTTTGACCCTCTGCCGCCACACGCGCATTGGCTGTATCGGGCCGATTACCGCGGAGACTGCACGCGAGTGCGGGCTGACGGTTGCTGTTCAATCGCAAGTCTATACGATCCCGGCCTTTGCCGAGGCGATCGTGGGATACTTTGAGAAAGTAGTCAGTAGCCAGTAGTCAGTAGCCAGTAGAAAAACTTTGGACCTTGGACCTTGAACTTTGGACCTTAGACTGGAGATATAGCCATGCGTTTTCCGATCACCCGCCCTCGTCGGTTACGACAGAACGAGAACTTTCGGCGTTTAATCAGAGAAACGAAACTGAGTGTCGATGACCTCATCATGCCGTTGTTTATCGTGCCCGGCTCACGCGTGACCAATCCGATCTCGTCGATGCCTGGCATTGCTCAACTGTCGGTTGACCGCGCGGTTGACGAGTGCAAAGCCAATCGCGATCTTGGCATTCCTGGCGTGATCCTGTTCGGGATTCCTGACCATAAGGATGCCGTTGGCTCGGATGCCTACAATGACAACGGTATCATCCAGCAAGCCTTACGCGCCATGAAAGAGCAGGTCCCCGGACTGCTGTTGATGACTGACGTCTGTTTCTGCGAGTACACCGACCACGGCCATTGTGGCATCATCAAGGGCCAGGATGTGGATAACGATGCCACGCTAGAAATTTTAGTCAAAGAGTCGGTGTCGCATGCGCGCGCTGGCGCGGACATGGTCGCACCCTCGGACATGATGGATGGACGTATTGGGGCCATTCGCGAGGCGCTGGATAATGAAGGGTTTTCGCACCTGCCGATCCTGGCCTATTCCGCCAAGTTCGCTTCTGGCTTCTACGGACCGTTTCGTGAAGCGGCGGAATCCACTCCGCAGTTTGGTGATCGACGCTCGTATCAGATGGACCCGCCCAACGCCGAGGAAGCGCTCCGAGAAGTCGAGCTCGATATTGCTGAAGGGGCGGACATTGTGATGGTCAAGCCCGCGTTGCCGTACCTCGACATCATTCGTCGGGTGAAAGAGCAGTTTGGTTATCCTGTCGCCGCGTACAATGTCAGTGGCGAGTACGCCATGATTAAAGCCGCGGCGTTGAACGGATGGCTTGATGAACAACGGGTGATGATGGAAGCGCTAATTGGGATTAAACGCGCTGGCGCGGATATGATTCTGACCTATTTCGCGAAGGACGCGACGAAACTGCTGCGGTGACGACATAAGAACAAACTGGGGGAAACGGGGAAATGGGTAAATGGGAAAACGGAAGACAAGGAAACCCTCTCCTTCCCTTTCGCCATTTACCCTTTTGACCTTTCCCCTTATTGTTTTCTCCTTTCAAACGCTGCTCATCTTTTCCGCCATGGCGCGAAAAAAACTCATCAGACCGATCACTCAACTGGAAGCACTGCGTGGCGTGCGCAAGGAGCTGCCGCCGCCGACCCGTGCCAAGGAAGACGAGAAAAAGTACCGACGCCCAACGGCTCGGAGAAAAATACAAAAAGAGGTTGAGCGCGCGGAAGAAGAGGGGTAGACTGTGGCCTATCTTCAGTCGGATAGGAGGAGGATGTATGAGGTTTTGGAAAGAAGTAGTGATGGTTGGTGTCGCATCTTTGTTCTTGGTCAGCCCTCATTTCGCGCACGCTTTCGAGTGTGAAGGGGAGAACATGGAAGCTGGGTGCAGCATGGA
>JANMSE010000287.1:0-13149 GCA_031389045.1 Deltaproteobacteria bacterium
CTCGCGCAACACCTCGCGCGGTTTACCACCAATGCGTGAGCGATAGGACGGGCTCTTGTACCAGAACGGCGGCAAGCCGAGGACGGGCCAGGGATAACAGGAGCACAGGACGCAGGCGACCACGTTATGCACGCTGGGCGAGTTTTCCACGACCGCCAGATGCTCACCTTGTAGTCCCCCGAAGCCCAACTCCGCGATGGCGGCGGTGCCGTCTTTGAGCAACCGTTCTTTATACGCTGGGTCCACCCAGGCACGAGCCACTACCTGCGCGCCGTTGAGTGGGCCAATATCATTCTCGTAGGCGTTGAGGACCGCATCAAGGCTGTCAGGAGTGACCAGCTCCTTTTCCAGTAAGAGCGATTCAATGGCTTTGGTGCGGATCTCTCGCACGCGGTTTTCCGCGGGCGTCAACTGTCGCGGCGGGGTCGTGACCGACTCCGCGTCATGATGCGCGTGTGTGGTGTGGTCAGGTTGGTCGTGGGTGCTCATCTCTTGCCGTCCGATTTAACTGCGCACGTATGTTCCGAAGAAATCTTCAATCTGCGCAATGACAAAATCCGGTCGTTCCTCCGCGACAAAATGGCCACAGCGCTCGACAGTACCGCCGTGCACATTTTCCGCGACCTTTTTCCACAGTGGCGTCACGTCACCCATGAAGCGATCTCCGCCCCAGGCGCGGACTGGCATCTGGAGCTTCGCGGTACAGGTGGTGAAGTTGGCAATATCTTCTTCGAGGGCCGCGCGATAATAGTGAAACCCCGCGCGCAGTGCACCAGGCTGTGAATAGGCGCGCACGTACTCCGCCATTTCCTCACGACTGAATAAGGCCGGATTGTAACAGGCAACGCTACACATGCGACTGATATAGAGTTCTTCCTGCCCCCGGACCAACAACTCGGCCACATCGGGTGCGCCGCCCTGAAAAAACACGTGCCACAGGCGGCGGATACCACGGAGATCAACCGCCTCTCCTTCGCGGGCTAACCCAGGAGTCGATTCAAGAATCAGCAACCGTTCGACTAACTCTGGGTGATCGTAAGCAAGATAGTAGGCGACGGTCCCACCCCAGTCGTGGCCAATCAGTCCAATTTTTTCGTGCCCAAGGGTTTTGAGCAGTTGATAAACATCCGAGGCGAGTGTGCGTTTGTCATAACCAGTGAGGGGGCGTTCGCTGTCACCCAATCCCCGCAAGTCCGGGGCGATGATCGTAAAGTGATCAGCCAACGCGGGCATGATCTTGCGCCATTCGTACCAGGTCTGCGGCCAGCCGTGCAAAAACACCAGGGGATACCCAGACCCAGCAACGACATAGTGCATGAGAAATCCGTTGACTCGGGTGGTGTGATGCGTCCATGGTGCGGTCATACGCAATGCTCCTCTTACTCAGTGTGTGGAAGCCGGGGATGGGTGTGGGATGGCTTGTGGCATGGGTGTCTCTTCTTGGAGCGGATCGGGAATCACCAGAAAATAGAGCACCAGAAACGCGAGCGTCGCCACGCCAGACGCGGCCAAGAGCGGCACCGCCCAATTGCCACCAGAGCTGGAGACGAAAAACCCGGCGCTCACTGGCCCCAGGATGCCCGCGAAATTGCCCGCGCAGTTCATCACGCCAGAGATCACGCCAACCTGGTTGGGACTCAACTCCCGTGGGATGGACCAAAAGCCACCACCCGCGGCATTAGCGAGAAAGAGGTAGAGCGTAAGGCAAGCGATGGAGACGTTGGCCCACGGGACAAGGGCGGCGGCGATCAGAAAAGGTACCGCCGCCGCGATGCACAGTGCTGGCCCTTGGGCCCGCGCGAACCGGGAGCTGAACCCGGAGCGCAACAGGGTGTCGGACAAGATGCCACCGCTAATGAGCCCGGCGAAACTGGCGAAGGTCGGAATCATGCCAATCCAGCCCATGGATTGCATGGAGAAGCCACGCCCTTTGACCATGTACGTGGGCATCCAGAACACGATCATCCACAAGCCGTACACGAGACAGAGATAGGCTAACGACAGGAACAGCACTGGCGGCTGCTTGAGAATGCTCCAGAACGAGGGCGGCGTGTCAGACCGTGGGGTCAGTCCGGCTTCAATATGGTGGAGTTCTTCGGCGGTCATCTTGGGATGCTCGGCCGGAGTGTTGGTGGCATACGCCAACCACACGATGAGCCACAGCACGCCGAGCGCGGCATTAAAGTAAAAAGCCGCCGGCCACGAAAACGTCAACACCAGCCAGGTGGTGATCGGATACGAGAGTGTCTGCCCGATGTAGACGCCAGAGAGGCTCCGGGTTTGCGCGCGACTGAACTCGGCGCGCGGAATCCACCGCGAGTTGAGCGACGCGTAGGCGGGAAAGGTTACGGACTCAAACAGTCCCACACAAAACCGGAGGACCAGCATCAGACCAAACGCGAGGCCGCCAAGTGGTGTGAGCGCGGTGAAGAGCGAGAAACCCACACACGCCCAGGCGATGACCGACTTTGCTCCCCACCGGTCCGCGAAGATGCCACCAGGGATTTGGAGGAACCCGTACCCCAAGAGAAACGCGGAGAAGATCACGCCAAAGCGCGCTTCGTCCCATCCCAACGCGACCATCATCGTTGGCGCGGCGACGGAAATGTTCACGCGATCGGCATAATTGATGGCGCTGCCAACCGCGAGAAGTCCCACTAATTTCTGGCGTACAGGCCAAGCCATGCGTCCCCTCCTTTACGGCCTGGTGAACTGAGCGGCGCGAGTCTACCTCAAAGCGGGCCAAGAAGAACAGACCCCTTTCGTTGTGCCGGAAAATTTGCCAAGCTCGCCCCCATTGCCGGGAATGGAAACCATTCGCACGGCCGGCCACGACAAAGGAGGAACTATGTCACAAACAGTAGTATTCAAGAACGCGCGCGTGATTGATGGGCTTAGCGATCAACCTCGCGCTGGGATGTCGCTGCTCGTCACGGGCGACCGCATTCGCCAAGTCTCACAAGGAGAGATCGCCGCTCCCCCTGATGCGCACGTTGTCGATGTCGGTGGGAAGACGATGCTTCCCGGGCTGATCGACACGCATGTGCATTCGACATTGATGGACCGCGAGAGTTTGCCGCTTTTTCTCGCGGCGGGGGTCACCAGCGCGCGCGACGTCGGCGCGAAACTGGAGAAGGTGCAGGCGCTCAAGGCCGATATCGCCAGTGGCGCGCAGCTTGGGCCACGGCTGTTTGTCTGTGGGCCGCTGCTGGATGGCCCGGAGCCCAGTTTTCCGCGCGGGCCATTGACGGAGATGCTCCACAGCATTCCCTCGGTGGACGCCGTGCCACACACAATCGGCCATTTGCTGAACTCAGGCGTGGACGGCGTGAAGCTGTATTTCACCCTGCCACCGGATACCGCTAAGGCGGTGATTCGCTTCGTGGATAAACGCGTGCCGATCACCGGACATCTGGGGTATACCCACTCACTTGAAGTGATTCAGGCGGGGATCGACGGCTTGGAGCATGTATGGATTTCTCCGTACAACGAGTTCTGCGCGCTCGACATGCAGTTTGGGCCGGGCAAGAAGGTGAGTTCGATGATGAACCGCCATTTCGCGCCGCTCACGTTCAAGGGCTGGGAAGAGGCCGACCTCCAGAGTCAAAAGGCGAAGACGTGGTTCGGAGCGATGGTGGAGAAGCAGGTCAACATGGGCACGACCTTGGACCTGCTGTGGATCTCGAAATGTGGACAAGAGGCGGCGATGAAAGACCCGGACCGGCGTTACGTTCCGCCGATGGCGCTTGGCCGTCAGCGCGCGCTGGCGGCGCATATCGGCGAACGGCCAGATTGGGACATCTTCCCTGGGTTCGATCCAGCGATTGGTTCCAAGGCGCTGGAGAAGCATCAAGAGGTCACGCGTATCTTGCACGAGTCCGGCGGCCTCGTCGTTGGTGGGACGGATTGCGGCGGGATTCCGTATCCGCCACCGGGCTATGCGCTATGGCGGGAGATTGAGCTGATGGCGGAAGCGATTGGCACGATGGCGGCGTTCAAGGCGGTGACCTCGGTGGCTGCGCGTTATCTGCGCAAGCAGGATGACATTGGTAGCATCGCTCCGGGTCAATACGCGGACTTTTCGATCATTGACGGCGACCCACTGCGCGATGTGCGTGAACTGAGGAAGATCACCACGGTGTATCGTGGCGGCGTCGCGCATAATCCTCAGACGCTTTTGGCGATGGTGCCTGTGTCTGATGTGGGGCAGGCGCATTGAAGAAGGGGAGAAGTCAAAAGTCAAAACGCAAAAGTCAAAAGGCAAAAGTGAAGACTGGGGACTAGAGGTTTGAGACTTGAGACTTGAGACTAGTACAGTGTCCAGATAAAATACTCTGTTGCAGTAGCAGCTCACCACGGCGGATGCACGGGTGAAACTGCGTAAACTCTATCCGACTGTTTCATCTGGACGCTGTACTAGGGATTGAACGCTCTCCTTAACAAGTCTCCAGTCCCCAGTCTCTTTTTCCCCGGTCCTCGGTCTCCGGTCCCCGGTCGTCCTACCCCGGCATTTTCGTGAACTTCGGCAACGCTGGATTCATATAGTCCCACGGCTGCGCGCTTTCCGTATAAATGTCGCGTGCCGGGCGAACCCAACTGGGATCATCCACACTGCCCGCATAGAGCACGATGAAGTTCGGACGCGCGGAGTTGGTTAAGTACAGCGGCGCGCCGCACTGCGCGCAGAACATGCGACGCATCGTACTGCCGCTATCGGCTTTCTTTTCATAGACGGACGGCGTACCGGTTGTGAGACGAAAAGCGGATTCCGTCACGGCCACCGCGGTAAAGTAGGCCCCGCCGGTCGCCTGTTGGCAATCACGACAATGACAATTGCCCATAAACGACGGCTCACTGCTACACGCATACCGAATCGCGCCACACGCGCACCCACCTGAAAATGACGTAGGCATAAACGATTTTCTCCTTTTACTATTTCGTCAGACTTTGCTCACAAGATTTTCCACGCACCAACTCTCAACTCTCAACTTTCGACCGGCGTATCCGCCAACCGCCCCCACTCATTCCACGATCCGTCGTAGCTGCGCACGTGGGGATAGCCCAACAACTGAGTCAGGACGAACCACGTATGCGCGGCGCGAATCCCCACCGCGCAGTACGTGATCGCGTCCTTCTCCGGCGTAATTCCCTTGCCGCGATACAAGGCTTCCAGCTCAGCTCGCGACTTGAAAGTGCCATCAGGATTCAGCGCATCCTCATAGTACAAGTACGCCGCGCCGGGAATATGACCCGCGCGTTCGTTGTCCTTGGGCGGCTCCATCATAAACAGTTCACCGCGATACTCCTCAATCCGGCGCGTATCAATCAACACCGCACCCGACGATCCGATGGCGGCACGCACGTCCGGCTGTAAGGCGCGCGGAGTGAAATCGGGCGGTTGAGCGACATACCTCGTCGCGGTGATAGCTGGAACCTCGGTTGAGAGTGGATGACCCTCATCAACCCATTTCTTGCGACTGCCGTTGAGCACGCGCACGTCGCGATGACCAAACATCTTCAGATACCAAAACATCCACGCCCCAAAGGCGACGAAATCCCCGTAGGCCACGACGGTAGTATCGTTGGCGATCCCCGAGCGTGAACAGAGCGCTTCGACGGCGGCTTTATCCATGACGGTGTGAAAATCGGGGCGCAAAATCGTGCCGATGGCGTTCCAGAACAGCGCGCCAGGGATGTGACCGGCGTTGTAGGCCGTTGGGTTAAGATCAATCTCAAGCAGTCGGACTTTCGGGTCGTTGTAATGGTCGGCGACCCATTGGGTGTCAACCAAGACTTCTGGATGTGCGTAGTTGGTCATAGCTTCTTACCTCCGGATGTGCCCTGTTCTGGGAGCGCAAGCGTCTCACCTACTCATCAAACGCAGATAGTACAGAGCGAGTTTGTGGGTTACTGAGCCCCTCATCCCTGCAAGGCAAGTTCCTCGCGAACAATGCGCCGTACCGTTTCGGGGGTCAAGCGCTGTTCCGTCCGTCCGGTATGGGCACGTAACGCCTCGTTGACGAGGGTTTGATAGCCACGTCCTGTCTTTTCTGAGAGGTCACGAAAATGCTCAAGCACCTCATTGTCAAGGTACAGGGTGATGCGGGTTTTGCCAGTCGTGGGTAGCACCGCGCCGCGTTTGGCTTTGGCAAAGTCATACTCCTTTTTCATATAATCGTCGCTCCTTAGGTTCCGCGTGTCGCACCGATATCAACCGAGTGTCCTCGCCCTCATACGTGAAAACGACGACCATCAACCGACCAAAAGCGTTCATGCCGATGGAGACAAACCGCTGCTCGCCCCGCGTGGAATCATCCTCAATCGTGAGCGCGAAAGGGTCGTGCAGAACACCATCCCCCTCCGTGAGCGACACGCCATGTTTACGCAAGTTAATAGCGTTCTTCTTGGGATCGAAGTTGCTTTCCACCGCGTCAATGTATGTATATTGTGTGCATGTTGCAATGATTGCCTCCGCTTCCGCGTCTCCCTAAAGTCGGAGGGTGCGCTTGGCGCACAAGAGGTGTCGGTGCGCGCCCCTTTGGCTTACTTCTGCTCCAACGCCTTCTGCCTAGCCTGCTCCAAAAAGTCATCGACCCTCGCTTGCAACTCCGCCACATCGACTTGACGCAGGCGAAGCCAGTCGTTCAGCGGGCGGAAGGCAGGGGCGGCGAGCAGCTCGGTCACGCGCGGTACGGTCAGTGTCGTATCAGCGGCCTGGGTACGGCGGAAGACGATGGCGTAATTGTGTAGCGAAGAAGACTGGAGGTGCTCCCCCAATCCGACGACGAGGCGGTAAATGAGGGCGGCAAGTTGATGGCGCGAGGATTCTGCAAGGATGGACGGTGTATCGCTGTGGGCAAGGTAGTTGGCCAAGCTGTCGTGCGAACTGGCCCTGTCTCTGGGATTGGGCAACTGCTCTAACAGGGCGAGGGCACGGTGCTGCTGGGTGATAGCCTGGGTCACGTCGTCTTGGGCGTTGAACAGGCTAGCAAGGGCGCTGAACACCGTAGCCCTACCGGCGGGATCATTGTGGAAGATCTGGAGGCAAGTCTCTAGCTCGGCCTGTGCTTCGCTGAAGCGGCCCAGCCTCTTCAGCACGTTGGCACGGTCCGTTCGACTTCTGGCGATGTCCTCTGCCGGTCGCTTCAGCGCTCGCTTTACCTTCAAGCTGGTATCAATGCGGCGCAGGGCGAGTTTCCAATCCTTCTGGGCGAAGTGGGCATCCTTTGCGACGTCGAGCGCACCGATGAGCACGCGAGCGAGGAACTCAGGATCAGGTGCCTGCGATACAGACTGGCCGGAGCGGTGCTGCTGCCACCAAGCCTCTACTTGCGCCAGTCGCGTTTCCACGTGTGGTAGGGCCTGCGCGGCTTGGCCTTGTATTATGTCGAGGCGCAGAGCTTCCAGTTCACGGCTAATGGTATAGAGGGCGGGGCTGCCCATTTTTTGGAATACTTCGGCACTGTCGCGGTGCCGCTGGCGCGCAGCGTCGAGGTTGCCGTTCAGCGTAAGAGCCTCAGCCCAGTTGCCGCTGATGATCGCAAAATCGGCCCATGCCTGAAGCCCGTTTTCAGCGCCAGCTTCGGCGGTAATGTGGGCTTGGGTGGCAGCCTGCTCGTAGTAATGCAGGCTGACATTAGGGTGGCCTGCATTCTTCAGCGCGTCAGCAAGAAGGCCAAGGCAGCGCCAGCGCAGATGGCCCTCTGGGGCGAACGCTGCCGCAGCCTCCAGATGCGGCAGCAGGTCCGCTAGCAGATGGGGATCTCTAATGCTGGTAACGACGTTGCTAGCGAAGTTGCCCAAGCGCTCGTAAGTCCCAGCTTGAACATAATAAACCAGGGCGCGACTGCCAGCCTCAAGGGCGACAGTCATGTTCTGGTGCCGGAACGTATGGAACTCCACCTCCAGGCGCTCAGCATACGCGAGGCGGGTGGTATTCTCCGTCAAGTCGGCTCGGTCTTGTGGGTGATCGTGCATCCAGGTGCGAATGCGCTCGCGCACCAACTCGTGGCAGGTCAGTTCGAGATTTTCATCATTTGGTCCACTGCGTTCTTCGGTGGCTAAGCCTACGGACACCAAATAGCGCAGCAACGGGGCCGGATCAGGTCGGGCTGAGGCCTCTTTCCATACGCCCTGTAGCAAACCAAGAGTGATAGGTTCATTGGCCACAGCGATCATCCACAGCAGACGTCGAGCATCCGGGCTGGCACCGTGGAGAAGTTGATCGAGCGAGGCAGCGAGCGCATCGTCAAGATAGGCCAGTTCCTCGGTATTTCCCGGCTCGGTGGCGAACAAGGCGGGAAGTTGGGCGAAGTCTTTGGTCTTCTCCAGCGTGTCGAGCGCTTGCAGCAGTTGCGGCCGTAGCGTTGGTCCACCCGTGGCTAGCCGGGCCAAGCGATCCATCAGCAACGGATGAAAACGGCTGGCATAGAATAAACGTATCGCGAGGGCTTCTTCCGCTGTATCTCCGCTAAAGATCATCTTGCGTAAGCCTTGGTGTTCCCGCAGATAGAGCGCCGCTTCGCCTGCGGGCAGTGGACCAAGCAGGACTCGTTGGTAGTTCGTCCCTGCGAATGCGGCGAGCGGTCGGCGACAGGTCATCAGCACCCGCGAGCGCGTGCCGACCAACTCCGTTGCCAGTTGGGTGAGACAGTGGTCCCAGGCTGGGTCCTGACAAACCCACAATGGTTCTCCAGCATCAGTCGAACTGGATTCAGCTTGCAGCTTGAGGTTGGTCTCGAAGTTGTCCAGCACCAAGAGGATCGGTTCATCGCGCAGAGCACGAACGAGATTGCGTGTGAGACGCTCAAGTCGCTCCACGCCGGTGAACTCCGAGTCGGCGGCTCGGTAAATGGCATCAGCGGGTCGTGACTTCACGTGCTCATGGTAACGGCCCAGTTCGGCGTAGAGCTTTATATGGATGTCGTGCAGCGTGGTGTCGAAGTTGAGCGCGTTGGGCTTAGCTTGGTAGAGCAGCAGCCACTCGAAACGTGACTCCCATAGAGCGAGGGCCTCAGCGGTGAGCGCGGTCTTGCCCATGCCGCCCAGTCCGGTGATGAGCGCCACTGGTTTGACTTCCGCACCAACGCTGGATCCGATGAACTCCGCGCCTAGTGCGGCCAGTTGCCATGTGCGCCCGACGAAATGCGCATGTCCTGCCGTGGTTAGTTCGGCGATCTGATGGAGGCGCGGATTGCGAGTATCAAGACCAGGGCTACGGCCCGGTTGCAATGTCAGATCAGAATGCTCCGCGCCGTAGAGCACCGGGGTGGCGTGATCGCAGGCGGCATACTGCGCGCGGTCGGTATTTTTCTGCTCGAGCAACGTTTGCCGGGCCATCATCAACGCCGCAGCCACAGGCTTCGGTTGCGCATGGGCCAGTAAAGCGCGGTAGAACTCGACGCCCAAGTCGCGGGCATAGTCGTCACCCACGGCGTAACGCATGGCGACCACCGATGGCACCCCACCTTGCAGTAGCGCGTGCGCGGTGCCGGTGTAGCCTGGGCGTTGCGCGATCACAATGTCTTTGGTGTCTGCGGTTGAGAGGCATTTCGTTCCAGGCTCCTTGCCTTGCGCGATGGCGAGGAAGTCGCTCCAGTCTTTCACGGATAAGATATCTCCGGAATGACATGCACTGAGAAAGAAAAGGCGTGGGATGAAACCACCAGCCTTGGTGAAGAAAGCGAGCAATTCGTTACCAGAGATATGGTCGCTCGCACCACCGGGTTTCGCCAGTTCGAGGAGATTCAGGTGCCCATGTCCACTCCAGTGGACAATGTGATACCCGCCATTTTCTTGAATCTGCGCATGCAATCGTTCGCGCGTGACACCGTGAGTAAGGAAGTGAGCGACAACGCGACGCTGCGGATAAATCTCCTGATCAAAAAGCTTGCGTAACTCCAATCGCTCTTGCCGAGCCGCCAGCGGACTCGACCCTTGTGCCTCGGCGAAGACGAACAGCACACGTAGGCACTCGTCCTTTGCGAATACAAGCGCCTGGGTGGCTGACGCTGTCATGTCATGGACGACGCGGACGAGAAGGTTGCGTTCGCTCAATGTGGGCTGGTCCGCCGCTGGACGAGCGATTTCCCACGGCACGCGGGCAAGTGCCGTAGCCAGGTGATTCTGCTCTTCGCTCGCACCAGGTAATTGGATGCGCAATGTACGTTGGAACTCAGGTGTCCAAAGAGCGAGGAAGATGTCCTCGCCAAGCACCTGTTCGGCGATACACACGCCGACCTCCGCGACACTTGCTGCTTCCTTTTTGCTTTCAACATAGTGGCGCAGATAATCCCGCAGGTTGAACAAGCCCAACTGCTGCGACAATGAGATGGTCTTGAAATCGGTCCGCCGGTAGGCGAGCTGCGAACCATGCGCATCAAGCAGCCGCAGTTCCGCCGTGAGGTTTGGGGAGTCGGCGGTGATAATGAGGTCGAGGTTGGCTGGCATAATGAATGTCCATTCGCGAGACACAACAATAGTGTGGGCAAATATCATGTCCCTTTGCCCGGATTGTCAAGGCGTGGACGCGCGCTTTCTTCAAGATTGCTATGCACTGCGCGGCGCGGAAGGTATAACCGTTCTCAGCTATACGAAAGGCAAAATTCTCAACTATGCGGAGCAGGAGGTTTTCTATGTCCTCATCTCTTCGAAGCGTTCGACCGACTAGAGGGAAAGCCCTGGAACTAACATCATTGCCAGGCTTGCCTTGTCCCACCTGTGGCAGCCTTGCGATGAAACGAATACGAGGGGACTGCACGCTTCAAGATGGCACGGTTGTCCCAGACCTTGAGCGATTCCAGTGTCGTCAATGTCAGGAGAACTTTTTTGATGATGCGGCCATGCGCGCTATCACGGACTTCCGTCAGAGTGTCCTTCCCAAAGCGGAGAGAGGGCTCCCACCTCGCAAGCGCAAGTCTCCTGCCCGTACGGCAGCATGAGGATTGTCCGTCGAAACGAAAAAAACATCGGGGAATCGGAATGGGGAAGCTGACGCTACCGGTTCGCGAGCGGAGGAGCAGTACGATGAAAAGCAAACATGCCATTGTGATCGGAGGGAGTATCGCCGGGTTGTGTGCCGGGCGCGTGTTGAGTGATTGTTTCGAGCACGTCACGGTGATCGACCGCGATAGCTATCCGACGGGTGCGCAAGAACGGGCCGGGGTGCCGCAGAGCCGTCATGTGCATGCGCTATTGGCACGTGGACGGCAAGAACTCGAACGGCTGTTTCCGGGCTTTGCTCGGCTGATGAGTGAACGTGGCGCCCAAGACCTGGACTTCGGACTGGACTTCGCTGCCTTACGTGTCACTGGGTGGGCTCATCGTGAGCCCGAAGGCTTCAAGCTGCTGTTCGCCAGTCGCACTCTGCTTGAGTCCACCGTGCGCGAACTTTTTCGTCAGCTCCCGAATGTCACGCTCCAGGAACGCGCGACAGTCACTGGCCTGATCGCCAATCGCGATACCAGCACCCTGCGTGTCACTGGCGTCCACGTCACGCCACTTGATGCGGGCACTCCCAGTGACATGGCGGCGAACCTCGTTATCGACGCCAGTGGCCGCGCCTCGAAAGCTCCGGAATGGGTACAAGCGCTCGGCCTCCAACCGCCAGAAGAGTCCATCGTGAATGGCCACGCGGGCTATAGCTCCCGCTGGTTCCAAGCGCCAGCGGCGGACCACTGGCCACGCGACTGGTGGTGGAAAGGAATCTGGCTCGACATCAAAGAGCCAGAGCACATGATGGCAGGCGTGCTGTTTCCTCTGGAACAGGGACGGTGGATCGTCACGTTAGGTGGCATGGCCAAGCATTATCCGCCGACGGATGAAGACGGGTTCATGCACGCGCTCTCGACACTCCGCAGCCCCATTCTTGCTGAAGCCGTGCGGTTAGCCACTCCACTTTCGCCTGTGTACAGTCACCGGGCCATGGCCAACCGTATGCGCCATTACGACCGTTGGCGTGAACGACTCGACGGGTTTATCGCCCTGGGCGATTCGGTGTGTGCGTTTAACCCGATATACGGCCAGGGCATGACGACGAGCGCGGTTTCCGCTTCCATTTTGGCGGATTGTTTACGCCAATATGGGGCGCTACATGCAGACCTCGCGCGACGCTTCTTTCAGGCGCAAGCTCGGTTTCAGGAGAGCCCGTGGCGCTTGGCGACAGGTGCGGACTTTCGTTACCCAACAACCGAGGGAGTCCGCCCCCAAGGGTCACGGCTCTTCGACCCATACATGAACGCGCTGTTCGCCGCATCCGCGCAAGATAGCGTTGTGCGACAGCGGCTGGTCGCGGTCATTCACATGCTCAAGACTCCGGCCGCGCTCTTTACTCCACCGATCGCTGGTCGTGTGGCCGTGGCCACCGTGCGAACGCGGCTGAGCGGTACGCAAGCCCCACATCCGGCCATGCCGCCGGTGTTGATGCCGGTGGGATAGACTTGGTCACTCCGGCGTAAACGAAGGACTGCCCGTCTTAGCGGTTTGCCCACCATCCGCGACGAAGGCGGACCCGGTGACAAACGAGGCGAGATCAGAAGCGAGGAACAAGACCACGTTGGCGATCTCTTCCGGCTTGCCCAATCGTCCCATCGGGATTGCTTCATTGAACTTGTCGGCAAACCCTGGCATCTCCAGTGCTGGGGCGAGCAGCGGGGTGTGAATCGCTCCAGGACACACGCAATTGGCACGAATGCCAGAGCGGGCGTACTCGATAGCCACGACACGTGTGAGATTGATGACTCCGGCTTTCGCGGCATTGTAGGCGGCGATGCCGTAATCGGCGTAGAGTCCAGAAATCGAGGCGGTATTGACGATGGCCCCGTTGCCTTGCGCTCGCATCACTGGCAGTGCGCGCTTCATCGCCCGGAAGACCGCGGTCAGTCCGACATCAATGGTATGGGTCCACACATCGTCGGCCACATCCGCCATGCGGCCGGCGACCTGCGTGCTGGTCTGAGCGGCGGGCATGCCAAACGCATTGTTATGCAGAAAGTCGAGGCGACCGAACGTGCTAGTTGTCCGCGAGATCATCATGTGGAGGTCTGCCGCTTTGGTCACGTCGGCGACAAGCGCAAGGACTTTGCCACCGGCTGCGGTAATTTCGGCGGCGACGTTGGTGGCGTTCTCGCCGTTCATGTCGGCAACGACGAT
>JANMSE010000292.1:0-7930 GCA_031389045.1 Deltaproteobacteria bacterium
TAATTCGGTATGCAGATCATCTTTATGGATTGAGCGCACCACGACTTCGCCGGTATTGACGCCGACCCGCATCAACAGTGGCGGGTGACCCTTGGCCCGCAGCGTTTCGCTATAGCGGTGCATCTGGTCTTGCATCAATAACGCGGCATAGAGCGCCCGGTGGGGATGATCTTCATGGGCGATCGGAGCGCCGAAGAGAGCAAAGATACCATCGCCCAACGACTGCGCGACATAGCCTTCATAGCGATGCACGGCGTCCATCATAAGCTGGAGGGCGGGATCAATGAGGCGGCGCGCTTCTTCGGGGTCGAGGTCTTCGATGAGCGCGGTGGAGCCTTTGAGATCGGCGAACAGCGCGGTAATTGTCTTGCGCTCGCCGTCCATCGCGCCACGCGCTTCCATGGCGTCGCGCTCGGCGAGAATGCGTTCGGCGAGAGGTTTGGGGGTGTAGGCAATTGGGTGCTGGGTGCTGGGTGTTAGGGGTTGGGGTTTGAGAGGGACATTTTTGCCTTTTGTCCTTTGCGTTTTGCCTTTTGCCTTGCCTGTAATCGCGGTGCCGCATTCCGCGCAGAACTTCGCCGTTGGACTGACCCGATGTCCACACTGCGGACAGGCGGTGATGAGCCTTGTCCCACATTCTTCACAGAACTTGGCGCTCTCATGGTTCTGATGCTGACACTGTGGACAGTGCATGGCCTCCCCTCCTTGTTTATCGACGCTGGACAACGCCATGCTGTCTGCAATTAGCATGGAGCGAAACGGAGAGAAACCGCGAAAAAATGACTGAGAGGAAGTTTTAGACTTTCAATAAACGGATGGTTTGCTCATGACTCGCGACGACGCTTCGGAACCCCATAGAGATAGTGGTCATGCTGTTCCGCAAGATCGCTGACTTCCAGGTCGATCGCATCATCTCCTAAAGAATCCCACGGATCGGAGTGTCGTTTCTTTCCCGGTGGTTTTTTCTTCACCAGAATCTCTAGGGGAGTGTTTGCTGGGAGATCGACGGGTTCGAGAAGTTTGACACGCTTCCCATCGTAGACTGCTTTGATGTTTCTCATACGCCTCTTCTATATCGCTGATGCTCAGGCGACTCAATGAGCGCCTCGTCCAGAGGATGAAATGACCTGACGACTCAATGACTCAATTCTTCCAGGGACCCCTGACGTGTGGGCGTGTTCGCTGTCTGCCATTAGCATGGAGTACCGTTGAGAGAAATCCTAACCAGCGGCTGAAAAAGCCGCTGCTCTCCACCTTCCACTGAGGGTCTTACCGCACGCGCCTCCATCCGACCACACTTCTTGTCATCGGCTTTCCCCAGTGCGATAGTACCTCCGCCGCGAGAGGTGCTGCCTGAACCTTGAGGCGATTCCGAAGGAGGACATTATGGATTTCGGCGTGATCTTTTTACCGACGATTGACAGTGGCAAGGATGCGGCGTTTGCCGAGAGTCAAGGCTTCACCCATGCGTGGGTGGGCGATTCACAAATGGTGTGGGCCGACGCGTTTCAGTGCTTGACCCTCTGCGCGACCCAGACGACAACAATCAAGCTGGGCACCAACGTGACCAACCCCAAGTCGCGCATCGCCCCGGTCACGGCTTGTAACTTCGCGACGCTGAACATGCTGGCCCCAGGGCGGGTGGTGATGGGGATCGGCACTGGGAATACGACCAGACGGACGCTTGGCATGCCCGCCGCCAAGCTCGCGGACCTGCGCACGCACATCGAGGTTTGCCGTGGGTTGTGGCGTGGTGAGACCATCCCGTATGAGGAGGGTGAACGGCGCCGCATGATCAGGTTCCTCAATCCCGACAGTGGGTTCATCAATCTCAAGGACAATATCCCCGTGTACATCGCGGGCAGTGGGCCCAAGTCGCTCGAACTGGCGGGCGAAATCGCCGATGGCGTGATCCTCTTTGGCACGGTGGGAGATAGTTTGCTGAAATACACGCTGAGCCATGTGCGGCGCGGGGCCGAGCGCGTGGGCAAACGGCTCGAGGATATGTACATCGTCGTCGTGACCGCCTTTCATGTCACCAAGCCTGGAGAGAGTTTCGCCGCTGTCCAACGGGCGGTGGGGCCATTGGTCACGTCGGAGTGCAACATTTTCGCCCTGTCGGTCAAGAATCCGCACGAACTGCCCGGCGATATTCGCGACGACCTCATGGCTTTCAAGTATGCGTATCGGACGCCGAACGCCCCCATCGAGACGCGGCATCTGGACCTCTACACGGGCTATTGTGAAGAACTCAAGCCGGAGCATGCCCCACTGGTCACCGAGAAGATGGTGAAGGAAACGACGCTCACCGGTACAGCGGAGGAGCTGCGCGAGCGCATCCGTGCGATGGAGGCGCTCGGAGTGAAGCAGGTTGTTGTGGCCGCAGATCAACGGATGATGGCGGAGTTCGCCACGCAGGTGATGCAGGGAAGGGTGTAGAGCTGAGCGCATCAGTGAAGATGGGGGAAGTTCAAGCTAGTCAGTTGTACGCCCATAACGATTGACGAAGAGGAGGACGTGTCAATGCCCATAGCATTCTCTGGTGGCTGTGCGTGTGGAGTAGTGCGGTACCAGTGCACGGTGGAGCCGCTGGTCTCGTGGACGTGTCACTGTCGGGATTGCCAGCGTGCCAGTGGGAGTGCGTTCAGCGTGCTGCTGTACGTGCCGCAAGCCAGATGCTGGATGATGGACTGGAGCGGGACGACGTTGAGAACGCTCTCTTCAAGGGGCGCGTTCAGAAAAAGTTGTCCGAGGATGTGCGCGGCACCCGGTACCGCATCGAAGGTCCAGCAAAAGATGGGCGCTTGATTCAGGTGATTTGCCGGTTTAAGGCGGACGGCGATCTCATCGTCACCACAGTCTACGCGCTAACGGAGGAGCTATGACATGCGAGTTTTGCGGCGGGAAAACGAGAAAAAAGAAAATCAAGCGACAGCACTGGCTGCGTGGGAAACTCTACATTATCGAAAAGGTTGAGGCTGAGGTCTGTATGGGTTGTGGCGAGCGCTACTTCCACGCCACGACTCTCGACGAGATTGACCGGTATCTTTTGTCCGATCATAAAGTCAAAGAACGGATTCGTGTCGAGGTCATCAGCCTGTGATGAGGAGGCCGCTATGGAGTTGTATCGCAGTGGCGAAAACACGGAAGGAAGTGAGAGCACTGGTCAAGGAAGCGATCGACTTTCACTTGGAAGGGCTGCGTGAGCATGGTGAGCCCATTCCTGTCCCTTCCTCTGAAAGTGAGTTTATTGAAACTGACGCGGCCTAAAGAAAAAAACCGGAGGAGCTTGTCATGAAAATTGGTCTCTTCGCCATGTTGTCGGAAAAGACGATTGACCCGGTCTCCGCCGCACGGAGATGTGAAGAGTTGGGGTTCGAGTCAATCTGGGTACCAGAGCACGCCATCATTCCAGTGCGGATGAAAGTTTCGTATCCCGCGCTGGACGGCAAAGTGCCCGACCCCTACACACGCTTCCCTGATCCGTTCGTGCTGTTAGGCATGGCGGCGGCGGTGACGACAACCCTCAAGCTCGGCACCGCGATCTGTCTTGTCCCTGAACGCCATCCTCTGGCGCTGGCGAAAGAGGTTGCCACGCTGGACTACTTTTCCGGTGGCCGGGTGATGTTTGGGGTTGGTGCTGGATGGCAAGCCGATGAGTCCGAGATCATGGGCGTGGACTTTCGTCAGCGCTGGCCCATCACTCGCGACTATCTGCGAGCCATGAAAGAACTGTGGACCAAACCAGAGGCCAGTTACGAAGGGAAGTTTCTTAAATTTCCGCCGGTGATCGCGAATCCCAAACCCGCGCAAAAACCGCATCCACCGATTTTCATTGGCGCGGGTGGGTTGAACTGGAAATGCGAACGGGCGGTGAAGGATACCGTGGCGCTCGGCAATGGGTGGATGCCAGTGGCGGTACCGCCGAAAGATCTTGCACGTCATCTTGGCGTGATGAAACAACTCTGTGCCGAGGCGGGTCGAGATTTCAACGAACTGCAAATCTCCGTGACGTTTTTGCAACAACCGGAGCTGCAACCGCAGGACCCGCAACGAGCCTTGGCGGAGTACGCGGAAGCCGGGGCGCATCGGTTGATTGTATGCCCGGTGCTTGAGCGTCCATACGCGGAGCGGGTGTTGCAGCAGGTGGCCAAGGATTATTTGCGATAGAGAGGTGAGGCCGATCTCCGACGGATATCCTCACTCGGCAAATAGCCGTCGAGGCGTGCGCGAAAGTCGGAGAGTAATTGCTCCGTGGCGGTCATATCGACATTCGTCAAAATGCCTTCGCCGCACGCACTACACCACGCCCCTGGCTGTTCGTAGCGGAGTCTCTTGCTTTTATAGCGGAATGTTTGGCGTTGCGTTCCGCGTTCGAGTTTGCCATGAGCACAGACCGGACACGTCTTCATTGTTGTAAATCTCCGCCAACATCTGTTGAGCCTCGGCTTCTAAGGAACCTTTTGCAGATCCATCCCGACGTATGTGAAGTGGTCATCATCTGTCAAAACCTTCTTGATGTCGCGGTCCCGCATCATCACCATGGAGGTCAGGTCGGTAAAAGAGATCTTTGGTTTGTCTTGAAAGCGTTTGCGTAGCTCCCACGCCGCGGTAAAGCGTTCAGAGGTAACCCGCTCTATGACAAGACGTCCTTCCTGGCTTGCCTGAAAAATTCCCTCTATAAAATCGACCGCTTCCGCAAACGGCTCGCGTCGAAATAAGAGTGTAATGACCTCATCGAGAACGTAGTCAGTCGTATACAGCCGAGCCCCTTCCTCCCGGAGATGTTGATAAAACGCTTTGATCTCTTGGTGACGCGGGTCTCGACGATGCCCGAGCGCCAGCCATCCCCAGGTATCGATAAGGACTGCTTCAGCCATTACGCTGGCTCCTTGCCATATAACTCCTCTTCAATCGCCGCCGCGGAAAGGGGGCTTCCAGATAAACAGCCGGCAACTCGTAGAATCGGATCTTCACCCTTCTGCTCTCGAAGCCGCAGAAAATCGATAAAATCGAGGACTTCTCGCAGCCGATCTTCTGACAGGGTAGTGACTTTTTCAAGCAGTTGCTGCTTGAGCCCTTCAGTTGCAACGTTCATGGTGTGCTCCTTGTTTCGTAGACTTACCGCAACACTTCAATCCTTCAATGTCTCGGTGGCTCAATCTTTTAATGGTTCAATTCCTCAATCAGCGCCTGCGCCTCTTGTAAATCCTTGGTATCAAACCCTTCGGTGAACCAGTTGTACACGTCCGACAACAGCGTGTGAGCTTCGGTTGTCTTGCCTTGCTGTTGCCACAACCGTGCCAGGCTCGTTGCCGCGCGGAGTTCCCAGGATTTGGCTTGCTGCTGACGGGCGATGTCGATGGCTTTGAGGAAACAGGATTCGGCTTCGCCTTGGGGATCGGGGGTCAGGGGTCGGGGATCGGTTTCTGACAACTGAGAACTAATGGCTGACAACTTTTGTAGTGTGAGTTCGCCTTTCAGCCGATACAGCTCGGCCTCATAGAGCCGCTCCCCAGTTCTGTCTACTATCGCCAACGCTTCGGCCAGCACGCTCAGCCCTTCGTCTATTTGCTTCACTTTCCCATACGTTTCAGCTAACAAGGCAACAAAATACGGCTGCCACGCTTCTGCCCCTGTGGCTTGGTGGGCTGCTAAACCCAAACGTATCTGAGCAATGCCTTCCTCACCCTTTCCCTGCTCGGCTAACGTCCAACCTTGCAGAATGTGTCCCCACGCCAACCGTAGTGCAAACCCCTGCTCAGTTGAGAGTGTAATCAATGTCCGCGCTCGCTCCTGGGCTGCTTGCGCCTCCCTGCGGAACTGATGGAGCAAGGTAGCGGGGCCTAGGGCGTAAGCCAAACTGAAAGGGTGAGACAAATCCTGGGCCAAGGTGAACGCCTCGTGGGTTCTCTTCAGGGCTTGGTCCGGATAACCAAGAACCCAGAAAGCCAAAGCCACATAGGAAAAGCAGACCACTCCAGAATCTTGCCCGTAGAGGACGGCCCCGGAGCGGTGTCGCCGCAGATTGTAGAGGGAAGTTCCCTGCTCCAGGTGTGCTTGAGCAGGGGCAAACTCTCCCGAAACAAGCAAAGTAAGCCCAAGTGCCATGTAAGCCTCCACGAGGAGAGCATCGTCCCGTTCACGCTGCGCCAGATTAAGGAGTTGCTCCGCTAGCTCGTGTGCCGTCTGTAACTCCACCCGTGAAGCATAAAACACCCATAGTCCCCGTAGCACTGGAAAGAGCTGACGAGTCTCTCCCACCTGCTGACATAGCTCGCGAGCCCGCGCGTAGGCTTCCCTCACTTCCGAAGCTGCAAAGCCCTTCGTGCCCATTAGTGGAACGCCCAGAGCAAGTTGTAGTGTGAGTTCCCGTTGGATGCGATCGAGGCTGTCCGGCAAGGTTTTGAGCAACTCTAGCCCTTTAGTGAGATGATTGACTGCTTCCGCGTCAGCTGAACGCTCGATGGCTTTCTGTCCCGCCTGCTGCCAGTGAGGAATCGCCTGCTCGACAAGCCCTGCTTCAGTGTAATGATGCGCCAGAAGTTCAGGCTGCGTCACCTGAGTTTGTGGGAATCGCTCCTCCAAAATGTGAGCGATCTGCTGGTGATATTGTTGTCGGGTACTCTTGAGCAACGATTGGTACGCCGTGTCCTGAATCAACGTATGCTTGAAGAAGTACCGCGCCTGCTCGCCGATACCACGTTGATACAGAATCTCCGCTTCCACCAGCTTGGCCAGCGCCGATTGCAAATCGGTCTCGCTGGTTGGGGTCACGGCTTGCAGTAGCTCATACGAGAATTCCCGCCCCAATGTCGCTCCCAGTTGGGCGATCTGTCGCGCCTCGGACAACCGATCCAGCCGCGCCAGCAGTGCCTCTTGTAACGTCGCTGGGATGGCCAGCGTGCTGACGGGTTTGCCCTCCTGTCCCCCGTTCCCCGTAACCTGTCCCCTGGCTTCCACCACACTCTTGGTCAATTCTTCCACGAACAGCGGTACCCCATCCGTCCGCGCAATCAAGGTGTCGAGCAGTTCCTTCGGGAACGTTGCCCGTGCTTCGACAGGCGCAGCACGAACGGCTAATGCCTGCCCTGCAGGTTCTGAATCCGTTCGCCCTGAGCTTGTCGAAGGTCGCGAGTCCTGGGCAAGAACTCGTTCCACCATTTCACGGACATGCCGTTGTCCCAGCCGATTGAGCACCAGTTGCGAGATATGCGAGCGGGGCTTCCATGAGGGCGTAAACTCGGGGCGGAAGGTAAGAACCAGCAGCAGCTTGGTGGTGGGCAGTTGTTCGATGAGCAGGGACAAGAACTCCAGCGACGAGGGATCGGCCCAGTGCAGGTCCTCCCACACTGATACCGTCGCTTGGCGCTCGGCCTGGGCCATCATCATCTGGAGTATGGCTTGTAGCGTGCGCTCCTTCTGCTTCTGCGGGGTGAGGGTAAGCGGCGGATAGGTTGAGGGTGTTGGTAGGGAAAGCAACCCGGTGAACAAGGGTAGGCTGTCCCGCATGTTATACAGGGCCAAGGTCCGTTCCAGCTTGGTCACTTTCTCGTCGTCCGTGTCCTGGCGCGTGAACAGTAAGGTGCGCTGCATCACCTCGATCAACGGATACAACGCACTATGCTGATGATACGGCGAGCATCGGGCTTCATAGAGTAACGAGCCTTCTGCGGTGACCTGTTCGCGCAGGGTGTAGGCCAAGCGTGATTTGCCAATGCCGGGCTCGCCACTGAGCAACACCACTTGCCCGCGCCCTTCCTTGGCTTGCTCCCAGCGGTCTAGTAAGAGACCGACTTCTTGTTCGCGGCCCACCAACGGAGTGAGCGTGGTTTTGCCTTCGAGCTGGCTGCTGAGCTGCCGCTCGCTCTGCACGTGGTAGACCGCGATGGGCGTCGCGATCCCTTTGACCACATGCGAGCCAAAGGGT
>JANMSE010000294.1:0-3495 GCA_031389045.1 Deltaproteobacteria bacterium
GGAAGCCGTGCGCTGGTATCGCAAAGCCGCCGAGCAGAATTACAGTGTTGCGCAACACAACCTCGGTGTGATGTACCAGAATGGCCACGGTGTCACGCAGGATTATGCGGAAGCCGTGCGCTGGTATCGCAAAGCCGCCGAGTTAGCACATGCGGGGGCACAGAATAATCTGGGGACATTGTACGAACTTGGCAAAGGAGTCACCCAAGATATGAACGAGGCCAAGAGATGGTATCAAAAGGCAGCCGCACAAGGGGACGAGTCAGCAGCGCAGAATTTGCAACGGTTAGGATAGCGGTTGTCTGACTCTGTTCTCCCTGAACCGGAAGAGCAATTGCACTTTTGCCTTTATCTGCCGGGCTTGAGAATAAAACCCATAGTGAGAAAATTTTTATCGAAGCCAAAGACTTCTCTGATCTTCCGATCACGGGCAACGACGAAGCTGGCACAATCCACAACGGAGAAGACCTGATCCTCATAGGTGCGGAAAATATCGAGTGCCCGCCCGTGCACTTCCTCGGTCACCCATACCATCGTGAGACGGCCCGCCTGTATCAGGTTCTGGAGAATGGTGTCGAATGCTAGGGCTTTTTGGTGATCGTAGTGGTAGCGGATGTAGGTATACGTTTCGAGCATGACATAGTTCGTCGTCAACAGCGGTGTCAGTGCCCGTGCCAAGCGACGGGCGTGGGCAGCGGCTGAAGGATGCCATTGATCCTGACGAACAGCCAGGCAATCCACGCACCCGTATCAACAAAGACTGTCCTCACGGTCTGCGTCCGTAGAGATAATGGTCGTGGTGAAGAGCGCCATCTTGCGGGGCATCCGTATCGTCGCAAATCCCGATGATCTCCAAGAGCGGATCAGCAGCACTGCCCGCACGGGTGCGTTTGCACTGGTCAACATAACTCTTCACAGCACGCCGAATATGCTCCGCTGCTGAGAGGCCAGTTTCTTGGGCGAGCTTTTTCAATGTGTTGTCACTCGCGCTATCGAGATAAATTTGCTTGCGTTTGAGAGCCATATACATTACTCCGGCAACGATTCATACATCATATTATCCTGGAGGGACAGACTATCATCAGAGGCGGTGGCAGATTGACATTAAGGCAACGCCAACAAGATAATCCATACCCATGGAAGATCGTACGGTACAGACGGAAATCCGTAGGCTAGCAGCGATCATGTTTACGGACATGGTGGGCTTTAGCCGCCAGATGGGCACCAACGAGGCCCACACCCTCCGGCTGCTGGCTGTGCATAATCAGATCATCCACCAAGCGGTCGCTGAACATCACGGCGCGGTCATCAAGACCGTCGGAGATGCCTTCTTGGTGGATTTTCCTTCGGTCGTCAACGCTGTGCAGTGCGCTCAGCAGGTGCAAACGCATCTTCGCGCCCACAACGCCGCGAAAGAACTCGACGCACAGATCCACGTCCGCATTGGCATTCATCTGGGGGACATTGTTCAGCAGGATGGCGATGTTTTTGGCTATGGCGTGAACGTGGCCTCCCGGCTGCAAGCGCTGGCCGAACCCGACACCATCTGTATCTCCCAGAAAGTCTATGACGAAGTCGAGAAGAAGCTCTCCTTGGGCACGGTCCTCTCCTTAGGGCGACCACAGCTCAAGAACATTGCCCAGCGCCAGCACGTCTACCTCCTCCTAGCTGAATCGCCCAAGGGCTTACGCCACACTTTGCAAGTCCAACGGCTCAAACTCAGTCATCGGCTGCGGCCGGCGTACTGGCTAGGTGTGGCCGGGTTGTTCCTCATCGTCGGTGTCCTCGTCATTGTCCGCTATCTCCCTTTTCCAATACTCAGTCCTCAGCGCTCAGTCCTCAGTCCTCAAGCCGCACCAGCGGCGCTACCCCTGCCCGACAAACCCTCCATCGTCGTCCTGCCCTTCGACAATATGAGTGGCGATTCGCAACAGGACTACTTCAGCAACGGCATCACCGAAGTGCTCACCAGTGATCTTTCCCGCATTTCCAACTTGTTCGTTATCGCCCGTAACACTGCCTTCACCTACAAAGGTAAAGCAATCAATGTCCAAGAAGTGGGGAAAGAACTGGGAGTGCGGTACGTGTTGGAAGGCAGTGTGCAAAAAGCGAACGATCAGGTGCGCATCGTTGCGCAGTTGATCGACGCCACCACCGGCGGGCATCTCTGGTCCCAGCGCTATGATCGTCCGCTCAAAGATATCTTCGTTCTCCAAGACGAGATCGTGCAGAAGATCGTGACGACGCTGAAACTTCAGCTCACCTTGCAGGAACAAGGGCACCTCGTACGCAAACGCACGGACAACCTGGAAGCCTATGACTACGTCTTGCGCGGGGTAGAGTATTTTTGGCGCTTCACGAAGAAGACCAATATCCAGGCACGGCAGATGTATGAGAAGGCTATTGCGTTGGACCCACAGTATGCGGAGGCCTACGCGCGGCTGGGTTGGACCTCCTGGTTGGAGTGGAGCTTGCGCTGGAGTACAGACCCTCAGACCCTCGAGCGCGCGTTGGCGCTGGCACAACAAGCTCTGGCCTTGGACGATTCCCTACCTCTAACCCATTCGCTGCTGAGCGAGGTCTATCGGATTAAACAGCAGTATGATCAGGCCATTGCCGAGGGCGAACGAGCCATCGCCCTCGACCCCAACAATGCGGACAGCTATGTGTGGCAGGCGAATGCGCTGAACTTCGCGGGCAGGCCAGAAGAAGCCCTGAGGAGGATGGAGCAAGCGATGCGGCTTAACCCTCACTATCCGCCTGACTACTTATTCAGATTGGGCTGGACTTACTACTTGACGGGGCGAGATACCGAGGCGGTCACCACGCTACAGGAATCGATCAGCCGAAACCCCAATATTCAGCCTGCCCACGTTGTCCTGGCTGTTAGTTACGTACGGCAGTGGTACTTTCAACAGAGTGCGAATGCCCAGACGTTGGAGCAGGCATTGGCGGCGGCGCAACGGGGTAGCGCCCTCAGTGACGCCTACCCTGCGGGTCATGTGACCTTGGGCTATGTCTACCTGTCGCAAAAGCAGTATGAGCAGGCCATGGTCGAGCTAGAGCGGGCCGTCGCCCTCGATCCCAACCTGGCTGATGGCTATGCAGGTCTGGCTCAGGTGCTGAGTTATGTCGGTAGGTCGGAGGAAGCTGTGGGGATGGTGGAGCAGGCACTGCGCCGCAAGCCCTTTGCTGCGGACATTCATCTCGACGGCATAGGACTTGCCTATTCTCTGGCCAGGCGGCCTGAGGAGGCGATTGCTCCTCTAAAGCAATATCTCACCCGCTACCCCAACATTCTCGGTGCCCACCTGACCCTGGCGGCGGTTTATAGCGAGTTAGGCAAAGAGGCGGAAGCCCGAGCCGAAGCGGCGGAAGTACGGCGAATCAATCCTAAGTTCTCGTTAGAGATTCACAGGGAGAGAGTTCCTATCAAAGACCCGGCGATGTTAGAGCAGCATATTGCCGCCCTGCGGAAAGCGGGGTTAAGGTAGA
>JANMSE010000340.1:0-5490 GCA_031389045.1 Deltaproteobacteria bacterium
GCGGCGACTCCCGAAGAGACCGCGAAGATTAAAGCGCTGATCCGTGAAGCGATGCAAGCTGGCGCGATGGGGCTCTCGACCACCAACGGCCCGCAACATATCGGCTATCAAGGCCGTCCACTGGCCTGCCGTCTCTCCAGTCGCGAAGAACTGACGGCCTATTGTAATGTGCTGAAAGAACTCGGACACGGCGTGATCGAACTCGCACTTAACGATTCCCCAGGCGTCGTCTCTGAGAGTGATTATGATCTCCTGAATCTTTTGCTCTCTGAAAGTAATCGTCCGGTGACCTGGTTGGCGTTGCTGAATCGTGACGACAAACCCGAAATTTGTCTGGAGACCTTGCGCCAGACCGAATCCCTGCTCAAACGTGGCGCGATCCCGCAAGTGACCTGCCGCCCATTGATTATTCAGATTAACCTCCGCAATCCCTTTATCTTCGCCAACATGCCGTCGTGGAAACCCGCCTTCAACCAGACGGTCGAAACCCAGATCAATCTCTATCGTGATGGTGCCTTCCGCACCGCTTTCCGCAAAGCGTTGCAGGAGCCACGCATCTTCTCTGACAAGACGCTGTGGACACGCCTCAATGTGAAAGAGGTCACGAATCCCGCCATGAAGTCCATGGAAGGGAAGAGCGTGGCGCAGATCGCCCAAGACCGTAAAGCGGATCCGCTCGATACCTTCTTCGAACTCGCGATTGAGGACAACCTTGATATCCAGTTCACCATGGAATTGTTTAACGCCGATGAAACCCGCATTCCGGAGTTGATTACCGACTCCCGCACGATGATCGGTCTGTCGGACGGTGGCGCGCATGTCGATATGCTGTGTGACGCGGGCTACTGCACCTATCTTATCGGTACCTGGGTACGCGATAGGAGCGCGATGACACTCGAACATGCGGTGCGAAGGATCACCTCCGAGCCAGCGAATTTCTTTGGTCTCAAGGACCGAGGTCGGCTCGCGGTGGGCATGGCGGCGGACGTGACCATTTTTGACTACAACACCATCGGCTCCGGGAAACGCGCCGAGATGCGACACGACCTGCCTGGTGGTGGTCGCCGGTTGGTGATGCCCGCGAAGGGTGTGTGCTACACGCTGGTCAACGGCCAGGTGTTACTCGAAGATGGCAAGCATAGTGGTGTTCTGCCAGGGCAAGTGCTCCGCGGCGGGATGTAAAATCACAAACCAACATGCAGCTTCCAGTGGCAGGACAGACAATGTTCCTGCCACTGTCTTTTTAACCCCACGAGATCGGAGAAGAATTAAGAATTAAGAAGACAGGATAGGATATGCGTTCTGCGTTCTGCATTCTGCGTTCTTAATTCTTTTCCGAGGAGGTTCGACTATGGCTCGCCCGATTGATGTCTACTATTGGCCCACGCCGAATGGTTGGAAAGTGACGATTCTGCTCGAAGAACTCGGCGCTCCCTACAACATTATCCCCATCAACATCGGCAAAGGGGAACAGTTCAAGCCGGAATTCCTCAAGATTTCGCCGAATAACCGCATGCCCGCGCTGGTGGATCACGAGCCACTTGGTGGTGGTGAGCCACTAGCCATTTTTGAGTCCGGCGCGATGATGGAATATATCGCCGAGAAGCACGGCAAGTTCTTGCCCAAGGATGCCCGTGGCAAATACGAAGTGTTGCAATGGGTGTACTGGCAGATGGCCAACTTGGGTCCCAACTCAGGACAAGCCAATCACTTCCGTCACTATGCCCCGGAGAAAATCGCCTACGGCATCAATCGCTATACTGATGAAGTGAATCGGCTCTACGGCGTGATGAACACGCGGCTGGCGGATCGCGAATATCTCGCGGGTGCGTACTCGATTGCTGACATGGCATCGTGGCCGTGGGTTGTCCCGTATGAGCGCGTGGGGCAGGACTTGAACGATTTTCCGCATCTCAAGCGCTGGTTTGAAGCCCTGAAAGCGCGTCCCGCCGTGGATCGCGGCTATAAAGTCGGTCAGGAGTTACGACAAGAGATGAGCGAAGAGGCGAAGAAAGTGCTCTTTGGTCAACGGGCGCGGCAGTAGTGCTCGGTCAGAATTCTCTCCACCAGGATTCTGAAAATTCCCTCTCTCGGTTGGGCAATGACATGAAGTGGAGAGGTTCCGAAGTCCCCTCTCCCGGCTGGGAGAGGGTTAGGGTGAGGGGGATCAAGTGACCTTTTCCTTAGCGGGAACGTGAGACTGGGAAACAATGAATCGCAGGAGGAAGAATCCATGAAGTTGCAAGATAAAGTCGCGGTGATCACAGGCGGTGCGAGCGGCATGGGGCAAGCCACGGCGATGCGCTTTCTCGACGAGGGCGCGCGCGTGGTTGTCGCGGATTTCAATGAAGCCAATGGTAAGGCCACCGTTGCCCTGGCCGCGAAAGTTGGCCACGCCGACAAGATTCGTTTCCTCCGTACTGATGTCGCGAAAGAGGCGGATGTCAAAGCGATGATCGACTGCGCGATGTCGAGTTTTGGGCGGCTCGACATCGTGTTCAATAACGCTGGGGTCGGCGGGGCGATTGGGCCGGTGTGGGATATCGAGGAGGACGAGTGGGACTATACCTTCGATGTGCTGGTGAAAGGCGTGTTCTTTGGGATCAAGCATGCGGCGCGCGTGATGAAGCAACAGGGGCAGGGTGGGGCGATTATCAATACGGCATCGACCGCGGGATTAAGTGGTGGGTCTGGTCCATTGGTGTATTCCGCGGCCAAAGCGGCGGTGATCAATTTGACGAAAGCCTCGGCGGTGCAACTCGCGCCGGACCGGATTCGCGTGAACGCGATTTGTCCAGGTGGGATCGTGACGGGCCTGACCGACCAGGGCAATCCGGAAGAGGCAAACAAGCGTATGGCGACATTTCAACCGTGGCCAGAGGCTGGACAAGGGAAATATATCGCGGGCGCGGCGTTGTTTTTGGCGAGTGAAGATGCGGGATTTGTGACCGGTGAGGCGTTGGTGGTGGACGGCGGGCTCACGGCGATTGGGCCAGACATGTGGCGGCGCATGGGGATTCCTCAAGAAGCCACCGTGCACCGGAGTCGCGTCAATCGCGGCAGTACCGGTGAGAAGACGACCGTGCGCCCGGCGAAGCAGGTGTAGGGTGGGAAGGGCACGGGAGGCCGTGCCCTCGATAAAGTGCGATTTGCAGTTCCCTTCAGCAAAAGGACATTGCTCTGGCGACCGACTCGGCCCGTAATTTTTAGGAGTGACAAGCTATGCCCAAAGCCGCTACGAGGAAAACAACGAAGACGAAGACCATTCCGTATGACGTTGCCGAACAGCTCCGGAGCCCGGAAGAAATGGCCGCGTATCTTGATGCCTGGCTGACGGAAGCCCCCGATGATGCGGCGGGTATCGCGAGAGCACTTGGTGACATTGTCCGCGCCAAGGGGATGACGCAAGTCGCGAAGGATTCCGGTCTCAGTCGTGAGAGTCTGTACAAGGCTCTCAGCGCGGATGGGAACCCAAGTTTCGCTACAGTGCTCAAGGTGGCGCGCGCCCTTGGGGTCCAGCTCCATGCCGAGCCAGCCTCATCGTAGGGTGCATTGGTGCACCGGATTGGTGGTGCGCCGAGCGTACCCTACCAGCTCAGCAGGCGCATGGGACTTTGGTCTGCAGAACGAACACTCGCCGACTGGTAACCCCGTGTTTATCGCGTACCTCTCTGCGTCATTGTATGCTGCATGTGTTCTGTAGCTCCCTTGGTCGTACTGATGCTCGCCACCGTGTTTGGCTATCTGATTACACCCGTCCACATGTATGGTCACGTGAGGATTGTTCCTGCTTTCATAGGTCACGAACAACATCGCACCTTCTGTAGTTCGACTATGATCTGGTTTTCGGACCGCGTCCTAATGCCGCTTGGTCCGTTTTATGGCAGCTTCTACAAGTGAATACAAGTTGTCATTAGTCTGCCGACCCACTACGGTTCCACCGGATGCAGGCGCAAGGCGCCCCAGAGTTCTCGCAACGACACGATAAGTTCATTATTCAGCCGCAACGCGGCTACCGTGTCCGACCCACCGCCGTTGACCCGATGATCCGTGTACCGTTCTGACTCCAGGTAAAGTGTCGTACCCAGTGCTGACGGCGGGGGTGAAACAATCGTGTGGACCGTCCTGTTTGCGGGTCGCGCGCCTGTGTTTGCTTCCATTTGTACCCGTTGCACGCGCGACAACACAAACAGAGATTGGCGAGGACCGTGCGGCCTCTGGCTGTGGTCGGGATAATGTGATCAACTTCCAACGGAAGACCGAGCAGCCGCTCGAAGCTATGACAATAGGCGCAACGAGGGGCGGGGAATTCCGTGCGTAAGGAATGACGTACGGAAGGGGGGAGCGAACTCATGGCACGAGTTCTTAGGCCGGGCGCGCTTTCTGACGTTGCGTCAGGAGATATTGCGCCTTCGCTTTGTTCCGTGAGACGTGCAGGTATGTTTGCTGAAGCGCTTCCCATTCCGCTCGTTCACGTGTGTTCAGGGTTTCCGCTTCTTGCTTCCGTATCAAAACGGTAAATCGTCGCTGTTGCTTTTGCGGCAAGAACGCCTCGGCAATGGCGCGCAACGCCTCATTATCTAGCAATGTCCAGCCCGCTAACTCCTTAGTCACAGCCGGTGGTACTTCGTCAGGCAACCGTGGCAGTGATGCCTCCACCACCGAGGCAATAACCTCGCTCGCGTTACACTTCGTGAGACGAGCCGTCCGTTCTACACGGCGGCAAAGATACGCGGGTAATGTGACTCTCATTCCTCGTGTGCTGATAGCTCTTGCTTTCATAGCGGGCATTCTATGAGTGGGATGCTTGAGTGTCAAAATGCCTTTCTGCACTCGGAACTTGAAACTCGGAACTTTCCAAAGCGGATGACCTCGTAGTCGTTGTTTTGCTTACCGCCCACAGCGAAATCCCAAATCGGAAAAAAGCGCGGACGGTGCCTGCGCGGCGCTCAGTGCGAACACACCGGCGGCTGTTCCGTTCCCGTACCCATAGCTGCTCGGACCAACCGCAACGCTGTCCGGTGGGCATTCGTTCGCTCGAACAGACAATGGCACCATGAGCAGGCAGGAGACCGCGACAATGGCGAGTGTAGGCGGCATACGCAAAAATCCTTTCTTCCGATGACGAGGCAGGATTGACGAGGGATATACTGAAGGCGGTCCTGAGCAGCAAGTCCCGGATGGATGACGAGCGCACGTGCTCGCTCCGTGGACCCTTGACAGCGCGCGTTGCTTCCTCAATGTACATGGGCAGTCCACGCTCTTGTCAGTCATCTCGTCGGAAAAGGGGGAGAAAAGATGGTCAGTCATACTCTGATGCTCAAGCGGAGAGAAACAACGCAGCGACGGAAGTTCTGGATGCTCGTGTTCTCGTGTCTCGTGATGCTCTTGAGTGCTCGCGCGCCAGTCTGGGCGATCGCGCCCGTCGCCGCCGATGGCGCCAAAGTCTATGAGGAAAAATGTGCCTCGTGCCATAACGGTGGCGTCCCG
>JANMSE010000357.1:0-2230 GCA_031389045.1 Deltaproteobacteria bacterium
CACTCCAATCCCAATCCACACCGAGTAGTCCCGCCAACTCTTCGGCTCCGCCATCGGCTGGAGCTTCTCGACCGTTCGTTCGACTCGCTCCCTCCGCTCGCTGACCGGCGACACCTGCTCTTTAGCGGGTGGCTTCTCCTCCTGCTTCCCAACAGGCACGTCTTTGGTAGCAGGCACAGCACCCTCATTTCGGGTGGGGAATGATCGTCACAATCTCGTAGGTGTCGCCCAGAATCTGAAAATAGAATCGGTACGCTTGATTCACCCGGCCTTGCCAGATGTCCCGGGCTTCATCGTACTTCTTGGCGCGCAGGGACGGGTGCCGCAGGTTCTGCAACAGCAGCCCCAGTTGTTTATCAACGCGGGCCTGAAGGACGGGGGACAGCGCGTTGTAGTCCCGCAAGGCTTTGTCGGTGAGACGAAAGGTCATCGCTTCTTACGATAGGCTTTGAATTCGTCCACGCTGGAAAATTTCGGCGTCGTGCGTCCCGCTTTGAGGTCCTTCAGGCCCTCATCAATCGCGGCATCAACCGCTTCACGGTCGACTACGGATTTGGGCTTGAGAATGATGACGTTGCCCTTGGCTTCTGCTTCCAGCAGGTCGCCAACGGCAATTCGCACCGTCTTACGGAGCGCAGTGGGGATCGTGACTTGAAACTTTTCTTTCACTTTGACGAGGGACATCGCTTTGCTCCTTCGGCGCTTTGAGTCGGAAAGTTGGAAAATACAACTCCACCGTATCACGGCGGTAGAGCTGGTCCAATGCTGTTCAGAACCTCACCCCCGAAACGTTGACACTGGTGGTTGGAGGAGTTTATAGAAAAGTGCGTGTCGAGGTATCGAGAGTTCTCACTGATACCTCCTGACCCCTGGGAGATCATCATGCCAATGTACTGGCAATTGAAGCGATGGAAGACTGCGGATCGTGAGCGCACAATCGACCATCTCTTCGCTCTGCGAAAGGCCCTTGCCAAGGCAGTCCCGCAGCGAACCTCGTCGGACACCTTGCTCCTGGCCACCTGGAACATTCGCGACTTCGACTCGAACAAGTTCGGCCAGGGACCACGATTAGCCGAGTCATTCCACTACCTCGCCGAGGTGATCGCGGCTTTTGACTTAGTCGCCCTCCAGGAAGTGAACGAGGATATGCGGCCGTTTGAGCGCGTGATGAATCTGCTGGGGCCATCCTGGAAATACATCGCCACCGATTTAACCGAAGGGCCGTCCGGCAACGGCGAGCGGATGGTGTTCGTGTACGACGCGAACAAGGTACAGTTCAAGCACATCGCCGGAGAAATTGTCCTGCCGAAGGCCGCACTGATCAACGGAGAGGAACAACCCGCCCGGTCCCCGTTCCTCGTCCGGTTCCAATCCGGCTGGTTCAAATTCAACTTGTGCACGGTCCATCTCTACTATGGCGACACGTCTGGGGAGGGATATGCCCGACGGGTGGCGGAGATTGATGCCGTCGCTAAGTTCATAAAGAAGCGGGCGGACAAGGACGGACAAAACTACATCCTGCTCGGTGACATGAATGTGGTCAGTCCCACCGATGACACCATGAAGGCGCTCAAGAAGCACAAGTTCATCCTGCCCGCCGACCTGACGCTGGACAGCGACGCGCTGAGATGGGTGAGCAATATGGGCATGGACAAGCACTACGACCAGATCGCGTTCCTGGTGCGCAAGGATGAGTTGGAACTCGGACCGAGCGACAAGAACGCCGGGGTCTTCAACTATTATCAAGCGGTGTACATCGAGGACGAGGCGGAGACGTACTATCCACTCGGCAAGGGAAACGGCAAATGGCCAGCAACGCCAGCGGAGCGGAAGAAGTATTTCGCCAAGGAGTGGCGGACCTGGCAGATGTCCGATCACTTGCCGCTGTTTGTCGAGTTAAAGATCGACTTCACCGACAAGTACCTGAAGAGAATCCGTGCCGCTGAGCAGCCGCTCGACCCACCCAGACCGGACGCCACGGACAACTGACGGGTCCGTGTACCAAAGATGTGCCATCAGCAACTCTCAGCCGAAAGAACAGCAAGCTCCATCACAAGCTAGGGTATGGTGAGATAGAGGAAGAGAGAAACTCCCACGCTGATTACCACCGCCACTCCAATCCCAATCCACACCGAGTAGTCCCGCCAACTCTTCGGCTCCGCCATCGGCTGGAGCTTCTCGACCGTTCGTTCGACTCGCTCCCTCCGCTCGCTGACCGGCGACACCTGCT
>JANMSE010000379.1:0-8555 GCA_031389045.1 Deltaproteobacteria bacterium
GCAACCCGTGACCCTAGCCTACGTAGGCGATCTCACACCGAAGGGGAAAGAAGGCACCTATGCAGGCTATATCAACACTGCGTTTCTTGGCGGCGTGGCGGGCGGGCCGATCCTCGGCGGCGTGCTGAAAGACGCGATCAACATGGAAGCGAGCTTCGTCGCGCTCGGTCTGTTCAGTCTCTTCGCGTTCGTGTTGATGTACTTCTGGTTGCCCGATCCCCCAAAACATAAGACAGCCGCGAATGCCGTGGTGCCCCCGTTTCGGGAAGTGTTTTCCTGTCGCCCGGTGCTCGGCGTCGCCTGTTATCGCCTGGGGTATGCCTTCGCGAGCACGATCACGTGGGTGTTCGTGCCCCTGTTAGCGGCGCAAATGTTACCGCTAAAAACCTCGCAGATCGGCGCGTTGATCTCTCTTAACGTATTAGTCAGTACCATCCTGCAAGCACCTTTTGGTCGGCTCGCGGACCGGATGAATAAAGCAACCCTGGTTGCGATTGGCGGTGCGATTAGCGCCATCGCCTTTAGCATGTTCCCCCTGGCCACGAGTTTTTGGCATTTACTGGCGTTGAGTGTCGTCACGGGCGCGGCCACGGGCGTGGCGTTTCCGGCACATACCGCTTTAGCGATGGAGCATGCACGCGGTCTGGGCATGGGGACGGTGATGAGTTTTCTGCTCACCGTGCACAGTTTCGGCATGACGGTATGCCCCCTCTTGTTTGGGCTGATCGCCGATCATTTCGGCATGAGCAGTACGTTCTATGGCGGGGGACTGCTGTGCGCGCTCACCACGGTCATTTGCTATCTGATGACGCATGGCGTGCCGATAGAAGGGGCGGTGGAGAAAGTACGAGAGAAAGAGGTCGCGGTCACGGATTAAAAAAGGAGGAACCGCATGTCAACGCAAATCCAACAACCACCGATGCTCGCGGGCATCAAGGTGCTCGACTTCACCCAATATCTGGCCGGACCGACCGCCACTCGCCTCATGGCCGAACTCGGCGCGGAGGTGATTAAAGTTGAACAAGCGAAGGGCGGCGACCCGTCGCGCTCGTTACCGTTCGTCAAAGAGGGACGCAGCATCTATTACATTCAGCAGAATCGCGGCAAGAAAAGTTTCTGCGTTGATTTCAGCAAACCCGAAGGCATTGAACTCGTGCGCGCGCTGGTTCCACATGTCGATGTGGTAATCGAGAACTACGGCCCTGGCGTGATGGAGCGACGCGGACTCGATTATGCGTCCTTGCAACAGATCAACCCCGGACTGGTGATGTGCTCGGTCTCCGCCTTTGGCCGGAAAAGCCCGCTCTCTCACCTCACTGGCTATGACTATATCGCCCAGGCATTTTCCGGGGTCATGCACATGACCGGTGATGCCGATGGTCCGCCGCGCTTTGTCGGCGTAGCCATTGCTGATGGGATCGCCGGGGTGAATGCTTTCGCCGCGTTGGGATATGCCCTGCTGCATAAGCACCGCACGGGGCAAGGACAATATATCGACATCTCCATGGTCGATGCGCTGTATCACATGCAGTCAGTCGAAGTGCAAATGTTCGCGGCCAATGGCGGCGCGTATAAGCCAATGCGCTATGGCATCCATCATCACATGTCCAGCCCGCAAGGGGTGTTCAAATCCACGCAAGGTTACATCGTCATCCTGGCTCTTGAGCGCCAGTGGGCGAACGTCTGTCAGGCGCTCGGCAAGCCGGAACTCGTCAATGATCCCCGGTTCTCAAGTTCCGGCAGGCGCGGCAAAAACAAGGGTGAACTCATTCCCATGATTGAAGCCTGGCTCCAGTCATTCCCCACCGACGAGGCGGCATTAAAAGCCCTCGCCGATCATCGCGTGCCAGCAGGTCCGGTCTTGTCGATTGAAGAGACCGTATCGCATCCCTACTTCGCCGCACGCAAAATGGTGCGCAAAGTTCCGGACCAAATCTTGGGTGAGGTGACGATCCCCGGATTTCCTTTCAAGTTCTCGGCTTTCCCTGACGAACTGCCGCTGACCGCGCCAGTGTTAGGAGAACACAACGAAGAGGTGCTCGGCAAATATCTGGGGCGTGAGGCGGACAGTCTGTCCGCGTTGTATCAACAAGGAGTGCTTTATAAAGGAGAGAAATAAAATGAACCGGGGAATCGGCGAATCGAAGATTTGGGAAAGACAACACCCTCTTCCTGTCGGTCATGTCTCTGATTTGTTGATGCTCCACGAAAGACGGACAAGAGGCGAAATCGCTGATTGAAGCATTAAGGGAGGGTGTGTGCGATTCTCTGAGGTCCTCAAAGAAGTGAGAGAGTGGCTAGAGCGTGAGGGGCGGATCTCGTATCTCGCCCTCCAACTGGAGTTTGACCTCTCGGACAAACAGGTGGCCGCCCTTAAGGAGGACTTGATCAATGCCAAACGGTTAGCGGTCGATGAAGACGGTAAAGTGCTTGTCTGGACAGGTGGAGAAGGAACCGGAGAATCGGAGCACCAGAGAATCGGAGCACCGCGAAGGGTTTGACACCAAGGATTTGCAAGAGGCGAAGGGACTATTGGCGGAACTGGCGGGAGAGTAAACGAGACACAAGGGAGTCGTATCGGTAGGATTGAGTTCTTGAGCGGGCAGACAAGCGAATGACGACAATGAGAGGAGAAGATGGATGGCAACACAGGAACCCTCATTCGAAGAGGTGTTAGACCTCGCGAAACGGCTTCCTCCGCGACAAAAGTTGCAATTGATCGAGGCGATCGTGCCCGATCTTGCGGCGCCATTGGCAGCGGCGGAAGAGAAAGCCCAACCCCTACGGTCTCTCTATGGATTATGGAAAGACCTCGGCGTCGATCTGAGCGCGGAGGATATTGATGCCGCCCGCCGTGACATGTGGGGAACGTTTCCGCGAGAAGATGTATGACCCCGAGTGCCGTCAGCGACACCCATGCCGCGATCTGGTACTTGAACGCTGACCCACGCCTGAGCAGTCGGGCCAAGGCGTTTATCGACAAGGCTGGTGAGCAAGGACAGCCTGTCCTCATTTCCACGATCACGCTCGTCGAAGCGGTCTACCTGCAAGAAAAAGGGAAGATTCCCCCTGGTACCCTCGCACGCCTGGAAACGGCGCTCCGTGCACCGGATAGCGTTTTGCGTATTGCCGATCTGACGCTGAGTGTCGCTCTGGCTGTCGGTCGCGTGCTACGAGACGAGGTGCCGGACATGCCAGATCGCATTATTGCGGCAACCGCTTTGCACTTTGGCGTACCGGTCATCAGCCGGGATGGCAAAATTAAGGCCTCGGCAGTGAATACCATTTGGTAGGAACAAGGAGCGGGCAGATGCAGTGCGGCCAATGTGGATTTGAGAATCCTCCCACGATAAAGTTCTGTGGGGAGTGTGGGACTGCGCTGAAGAGTCATTGCCCACAGTGTAAATTTGAGAATCCCCCACAATTCAAGTTTTGTGGAGAATGCGGAACCTCGCTTACAAACCCAACTTCGGTGTTCAAGATGGCGGACACCGAACGTCGGACGCCAGCCGTGCAGTCCCCAGCTAGCTACACACCCGCGCACTTAGCCGAACGCATCCGCGCGGAACAAGCCGCGCTGGAAGCACGTAGTGGAACTGACGGTGAACGCAAGACGATCACCGCGCTGTTTGCCGATCTCAAAGGCTCGACAGCACTGATTGAAGGGCTCGATCCCGAAGAAGCCAGAGCGGTTATCGATCCGGCCTTGCAATTGATGATGGACGCCGTGCATCAGTATGACGGCTATGTGGCGCAAGCCTTGGGCGATGGCATCTTTGCCTTGTTCGGCGCGCCACTGGCGCATGAAGATCATCCCCAGCGCGCGCTGTATGCCGCGCTGCGCATGCAAGAAGCCATGCGGCACTATGCGGATACGCTGCGCGCCAAAGGCTATCCGCCGCTGTTGATGCGGGTCGGGATCAACACGGGCGAAGTGGTGCTGCGCTCGATCCGCAAAGATGACTTGCATGCCGACTATGTCCCGGTCGGCCATTCGACCAACCTGGCGGCGCGGATGGAACAACTCGCCAATCCTGGGTCAATCGTCGTCTCCGCCTACACGCACCGCCTGACCGACGGCTACTTTGCCTTTAAGGATCTGGGACCGACGCAGATCAAAGGGGTGGAAGAGCCGCTCAACATTTATGAGGTACTCGGCATCGGCGCGTTACGCACCCGGCTGCAAGTGTCCGCGCGGCGAGGACTGACACGGTTTGTGGGACGGCGCAGTGAGATGGAACAACTCCAGCGGGCGCTGGAACACGCCAAGGCCGGGCACGGGCAAATTGTGGGCACCATGGGCGAGCCAGGATTAGGCAAGTCGCGGTTGTTCTATGAGTTCAAGCTGCTCTCCGTGAGTGGCTGTCTGGTGCTGGAAGCCTATTCGGTGTCGCACGGCAAAGCGACGGCGTACTTGCCCGTCATCGAACTGCTCAAAGGTTATCTCGACATTCAGGCCCAGGATGATGAGCGCAAGCGACGCGAGAAAGTCACCGGCAAAGTGCTGAGTTTAGACCGGAGCCTGGAAGACACCTTGCCGTATCTGTTTGCCTTGTTGGGGATTCCCGACCCCAGCGCATCTTTGCAGCAGATGGACGCGCAGATTCGGCGGCGACGGACGTTCGAGGCGCTCAAGAAGCTGTTCTTCCGTGAGAGTCTGAATCAACCCTTGATCCTGATCTTTGAGGACCTGCACTGGATTGACAGCGAAACGCAGGGGTTTCTTGACGTACTGAGTGAGAGTGTGGCTAGTGCCAAGCTGTTACTCTTAACCAACTACCGCCCCGAGTATCGCCATGAGTGGGGGCAGAAGACGTATTACACGCAACTGCGGTTAGCGCCATTTGGCAAAGCCGAAGCCGAAGAATTTCTTGATGAGCTGCTGGGTACGACGGTAGGGGCGTATAATTATACGCCCCTAATGAAACGCCTCATCCTCGACAAGACCCAAGGTACGCCGTTCTTCATGGAGGAGATCGTCCAGGAATTAGTAGAACAGGGCGTGCTAAAGCGCGATGCTTCCGTAGGGTGGGTCGTGACCCACCCTACAACGGCGCTGCAACTTCCGCCGACTGTCCAAGGCATCCTCGCCGCCCGCATTGACCGTCTGACGCCAGACGAGAAAGCCCTACTCCAGCAGCTCTCCGTCATCGGCCGGGAGTTTCCCCTGAGCCTCGTGCGCCAGGTCATTCCCCAATCCGAAGCCGACCTCTATCGCCTGCTGGCCTCGCTGCAGCACAAAGAGTTTCTCTACGAACAACCCGCGTTTCCGGAGGTGGAGTATATTTTCAAGCATGCCCTCACACAGGAAGTGGCGTACAACTCCGTCCTCCAGGAAAGACGGAAAGCGTGGCACGAGCAGACGGCGCAAGCTATTGAAGGACTCTACAACACTAACCTCGAAGAGCATTACAGTGAGTTAGCTCACCACTACAGTCGCAGTAGCAATGCCGCAAAGGCCGTAGAGTATCTCAGCCTGGCAGGACAGCAGGCGGCGCGGCAGTCGGCAAACGCGGAAGCCATCACCCACCTCACCGCGGCTCTTGCACTGCTCAAGACCCTGCCGGACACCGCCGCCCGCGCCCGTCAAGAACTGACCCTCCACCTCGGTCTTGGCGCGTCGTTGATCGCCACGAAGGGGTATAGTGCCGCCGAAGTGGAACACACCTACACCCGCGCGCAGGAGCTGTGTCTGCAAATGGGGGAGCCGCTCCAGGTCGCGCAAGTCCTGTTTGGGTTGTGGGCATTGTACGCTACGCGAGCCAATTACAGGGCGTCGCTTGCCTTGGGGGAACAGTTCCTCCCCGTCGCCCAAAAACAGCAGGATTCCACTTTGTCCCTCGTGGTCCATTTAGTGTTGGGGGGAACATTGCTCTGGCTAGGAGAGTTCACCCGCGCGCAAGCGCATCTTGACCAGGCCTGTGCTTTGTACGACTCCGAGCACCACCGTAACCTGACCTACGATTTGGGACAGGACCCGGGGTCACCGGCTCTGGCCTATGCGGCGGAAACCCTCTGGTATCGTGGCTACCCTGACCAGGCCCTGGCACGCGTCCGTTACGGGCTCTCCGTAGTCCAAGCCCTGGGGCATCCCTTTAGCTTGGCCGAGTCGCTATGGACTGTTGCCTTAGTGCATCTGCTCCGCCGCGAGGGCCAAGAGGTCCAAGCCCTGGCGGCGGCGGTACTGACCCTCGCTCAGGAACATGGGTTTCCATATTGGTTGGGTCCTGGGACGATCTTGCAGGGCTGGGCACTTGTCGAACGTGCCTCACTGCTGGATACACGGGAGCAGGGAGACGCAGGACTCGTGCAGATCAAGGAGGGGATGGCTGCTTTGCGAGCCATGGGGACTGAGATGTTTGCCCCACTATATCTGGCTGCGATGGCTCAGGGCTATGGGCAAGGCGGCCAGGCGGAAGAGGGGTTGAGGGTGGTTGCCGAGGCGCTGGCTCTGGTGGAGAAGACTGAGGAACGCTGGAATGAAGCGGAGCTGTATCGGATCAAGGGAACGCTCACGCTAGAGGCTGGAGGCTGGAGACTAGAGACTGGTTCCTCCTTCCCCCAAGCCTCAAGTCTCAAGCCTCTAGTCTCACCGGCGGTGGAGCAGGAAGCGGAGGAGTATTTCCTCAAGGCCATCGCCATCGCGCAAAAGCAGCGGGCCAAATCCCTCGAACTGCGCGCGGTGATGAGCCTCGCGCGGTTGTGGCAACGGCAAGGGAAGAAAGCCGAAGCGCGACAGATGCTGACGGAGATTTATAGTTGGTTCACCGAAGGCTTTGATACGAAGGATTTACAAGAGGCGAAGATGCTGATTGAAGAACTGAGAGATTGAGTCATCGGGTGATTGAGCGATTGGCGGATTGTTGCATGAATTGCAGCGATAGACATCTGACGGAATACGAAAGAGGTACGACCATGCAGCATGCGTATATTGTGACCGGAACGCTCACGAATGAGCGCACAGTGACATTGGATGAGGCGTTGCCTTTGACCGAGACGAAGGTACGGTTGGTGGTAGAACCACTCGCATCACCCTGCCAACGCTCTTATCCCGAGATCGTGGCAGCGATTCGTCAACGGCAAGCGGCGCGCGGTCATCGCCCGCCAACCACAGAAGAAGTCGATACCTATTTGCAAACTGAACGAAACAGTTGGGAGGGGTGACCCTGATCCGTCTCTACTTGGATACCGCACCAGTCATCTATGTCGTGGAACAGGTGCTGCCGTTCTTCCCCCTGGTGGACTCACGGCTGTCAGCATCTGGAATCGTACTGGTCGCCAGCGACCTCACACGGATGGAATGTCGCGTCAAGCCTGTGCGAGAGGAGAAGACCGATTTGCTGAAGGACTACGACGAGTTCTTCTCGTCCGCGGTAGCGGAGATCATCGTGTTATCACGAGAGATTATGGATCGCGCAACGGAGGTTCGCGCACGACATCGGTTCAAAACGCCTGATGCGATCCACCTTGCTGCCGCCGTTGTGACCGACTGCGATGTGTTTCTCACCAACGATCATCGGCTTGACCGATTTCCTGATCTTGCGATTGAAGTTGTCCAGCCACAATCGCTACCTCCACAAGAGACACCGACAGCAACGTAAAGGGCAGTGCTGGCAGTAGAGGCAGCGCAGCACTCAGGGGGAGTCGTGAAATTCTCTGAAATTATCGATCAAGCTTCCGCGCTCCTCCAACGGAAGAGACGCCTGACCTATCGGTCGCTGAAACTTGAATTCGCGCTCGATGATGAGCAACTGGAGGTGCTGAAAGAAGAACTCATCGAAGGGCAGCGTGTGGCCGCCGATGAAGGCGGCAAGGTACTGGTGTGGGTAGGCACGGACGCGGAGGGGGAAAAGGGGAAATGGGGAAACGGTGAAAAGGAAGGAGTCCCTGGTCAGTGGACTCCGCCGCATCTGGCCGAGCGCATTCGCGCAGCGGCATTCACCGACGGTGAACGCAAAACCATCACCGCGCTGTTTGCTGATCTCAAAGGGTCCACTGCGCTGATTGAAGGACTGGACCCTGAAGAGGCACGGGCGATTATTGATCCCGCGTTGCAACTGATGATGGACGCCGTGCATCAGTATGACGGCTATGTCGCCCAAGCCTTGGGCGATGGCATCTTTGCCCTGTTCGGCGCGCCGCTGGCCCATGAAGATCATCCCCAACGCGCGCTGTACGCCGCGCTGCGCATGCAAGAAGCCATGCGGCGCTATGCGGATACGCTGCGCGCCAAAGGCTATCCGCCGCTGTTAATGCGGGTGGGGATCAATACGGGGGAAGTGGTCCTGCGCTCGATTCGTAAAGATGACTTGCATGCCGATTATATCCCGGTTGGGCATTCGACCAATCTGGCGGCGCGCATGGAACAGTTGGCCAATCCCGGTTCCATCGTCGTCTCCGCCTACACCCACCGTCTGACCGACGGCTACTTTGCCTTCAAGGATTTGGGACCGACGCAGATTAAAGGCGTAGAAGAGCCGCTGCATATCCATGAAGTGCTCAGTGTGGGTCCACTGCGCACGCGGTTGCAAGTGTCGGCACGGCGAGGACTGACA
>JANMSE010000388.1:0-4367 GCA_031389045.1 Deltaproteobacteria bacterium
CCCTCGACTCTGTCACGACGAGTGACATCCACGGCTGGTTTACCCATTGTGGCTAAGTCTTCTCACTCGAATGAAAACCGCTGTAGAGTATCTGGAACACGATCCTGATGCTGGTGAGTCCGATTGGCGACTGTTTTTCGAGAGCTTAACTTCTCCACCAAAAGGAACTTTTTCCCTTACTCGGCCGGCACAAAAATGCACTTGGTCAGATCTCCTCCAGCGCGGGTACAATCCTCCGCAGACGCAATCTACTTTTATCCGCCCCATCCAATGGAGAGGACTCTCCGTTGACCATCAGGGATACTGGTTTATCGATGCTATCCTGCCTAAGCCGTTACAAGAGCTCCTCAAAAACCGACTATCCAAGCAGAAGGTAGATTACGCTGTGCACTGGATGCTTGAAGGAGGAACAAAGCTATTAAAACAGTTGACAGACTATAACTCGCATCGACTCGCTTACATACCTGCATATCAGAGCTCTGTTACAGAGGGTCGGCTCAACACCCCAGCTTCTTGGGTGAACGATCTTTCTAACACTCCCTGGATTTTCACAAAGAGTGGCTCTGGCCCTTGCTGCCCTCGCGATGCTTTGCCAGAGAGCGACCCAGCTCGACCCGATGCTCCAGTTGTCGATCTCCCGCGAGAGTTGGTCGAGATCCTTCAGAAAGCTGGGATCCGATTCGGTACGGCAGTGCCGAATGCTCCTGCCGTAGACCGGCTCCGTGTGCAGGGGCCAAGTGCAGGCGACGAAACCCTCCTTCAGCTTATTGAGGAAGCTATTGAAGAAGCGAGCGATGATGAGAGCAGACGCACCTTTCTTCTGCAGACACTTCAGGCATGTCCCCTCTTTCCGCTGCCGCCGGATGCGAAACCTGTTAATGGGGCATTTCGTGTTCCTTACAGCCGCTTGGTCCGTGTTACGAGGTACGGCTCTGGCCGCAGCGACCTCGGGAGTTGGGTTATAGCGATCGACGTTTTTGAGAAAGAATCACCGGCAAGGAAAGTCTTAGAGTTAGTCAACTCTTTTTCCCCAATTCCTGCAACGACGACCGTAGAACAAGTAATGGATTTCCTGTCTTGGGTATGGGAAGCCGAGCCAGAGGCTGAGCGAGTAAGGGGAGTGTTGCCAAGAGCTTATCAGTATCTACGAGAAGATTTAGGCAACGAGGCAAAGGCATCAAGAAGGTGGGAGACGCTTCGACTGAAAGCTAAGGTGTTTATTCAGTCGAAGCGCCGGTGGGTGCCCGTAACTGGTAACGAGAACGTCTTTCTAGATGACATCAATCATGCAGCTTTAAGTGCCATTGCCTCCCCTGTTGAGTTTGCGACCTCAGGACATCTGGGTGAGACTGCGGAGGAACAAGCTGCGACGGCAAGATTACTTGGTCTCAACCTTTTGTCGTCTCGTTATCGGGTTGAAGTACATCCTCAAGGTGAACTGCATGTGGATGAGCACTGGCAGCAGGGTTTCAATCTTGTCCAGAAACAGCTGCAGGAACGGCTAGGAGATGTTGGCGACGACGATGAGACTGCCTCTCCGAAAAGAAGGTCGCTACTTCTGAATCGGTGGCAACAGATTCAAACGATGGTCTTCAACGGAGAGAAAGAGATTCAATCAATCCAATCAAACGCTGTCGTCTGGGACGGGAAGATAGCGGTATCCGGTGAACCCGACGAGTTTGCGGAGGAACTTTGCAAAGTGCTCTTCGACGCTTGGGGACTCCGTTTGCGACGCGACCTGCTTGACCTTCTGCCGCAGGTGGCCGTTCAGCTTACGCGGATCGGAAATGCTCAGATTGTAGAAGCGTGGCTTTCCGGGGTCAGCTCACCGATCAGTCAAGAACCAGCAGGTGGAGAAAGGAGAGAGCAGGAACCAGCGAACGAGAAATCCACTCAGCCGAATGTGCATGACGAGACTGGAAATGGCGCACGTACCTCTCGCAACGCTTCGAGTGAGGAAAGTCGTGAAAGGACAGAGTCCGAGAGCAAAAGTACGACTCAACCAGCCGGAGAGCAGCCTGGCACCACTGGAAGAGGCCATACGGCTAGTGACCTGGAGGTGCAGATAGCGAGTTGGAGAAAGCAGAAGAAAGACCTAGAGAGGAAGATAAATGAAGCTACGGCACTCGGGACTTTCCCTACAGCTAGTGGTGAAGAGTCTCATCCTACAGGAGGCCGCGAGTTCAGAAGCGATAAGAAATATCGACAGGCTGTCCTTGAATTTGAGGAGAGCGAAGGCCGATTTCCCATCGAAAAGCCTGAAGATCAATTCGGACATGATATCGACAGCTTCACGCATGAGGAGGGTCAACCAGACCGACAACTCATTCGGCGTATTGAGGTGAAAGGGAAGGGCGTGCGTTGGGAAACAGACCAGGCGGTCGAGATGTCTGATCGGCAGTTCACAGATGCCTTCAATCGGAAAGTGGAAGACAGCGCCCCTGTGGCTAAAGATTTCGATTATTGGCTGTATGTGGTGGAGGAAGATGGCCAGGAAAAGCTGACCGTGCTGCCGATACGGAATCCGGCTCGTCAAGCGGCTCGCTATGAACTTCGAGGAGGTACTTGGCGCCACTTGGCTGAATATTGAGAGGCTGACAAGTGATGTGGATCGGGAAAAAATGTAGCGAAGCCCACCTACGCGGCTTAAAAACGCTCACGACAGTAACGTCATCCCTACTCCCCAATGCAGCGTTGCAGCAATGATCGTGCGCATAGCACACACAGCTAACTCCCCCTCACCCTGTCCCTCTCCCACAAGAGGAGAGGGGACCTAGAGCACCCCTACTGATTCGTGTCCCTCCGGTAAGCGTGCTTGACTTTCGCGAGGGAAACGCGGCGCTGGGCTTCACTTCTGCTCTCCTCTTCTGCTCTAAGCGCGGCGACCTGAGAGGCAGTTGGCTCTGACCGGAAGCGCATAACCTGGCAGTGAGGAGCAGAGTCTCGTGCCGGCGAGCCGGGTGCTTTGTCTTTGTTTGCTTGGTGCTGAGGCCGTGGCTGAGGGGGAGAGGTGTAGGGGCATAGTGGCGGGTAGGGCTTCACGAGCGGGCCGGGCGTCTGCTATACACCGTGCCAGCAGCAGCGAAGAACACTTCCTGTGATTCGTTGTCGCGATCCCGCGCCGCCATGAAACAACCCGAAGACGTCCAGCTGAGCCGTGAAGACGGGGAAGCGCTGATTGACCGCCTCGAACGCGATGCATTGAGCGCCGAGGATCGGCGGCTCTTGGTGCAGGTGCTCACCTTCTACTTTTGGTTGCTGTTTGCGTTGCGGGAAGCCAAGCTCAGTCTCAAGCGGCTCAAGGCCCTGGTGTTTGGCGAGAAGCCCAAGAAGTCCACTCCCCCGTCGTCGGGTGGGACGGTGGGGGGAGGAAGTCCGGGCGAGCGGGCCCCGACGCCCGGCGCCGCTCCCGCCGCGTCCGCCACGGCGGCGGCCCCCAGTCCCGAGAAGAAACCGCCGCCCCCCGGGCATGGGCGCTACGGGGCGGACGTCTATGAGGCGGCGCCGACCGTGGAGTGTCGCCACGACACCTTAGCGGTGGGGCAGCGGTGTCCCGCCTGTGGGCGGGGGGCGTTATATCGCGTGCTGCCGGGCGTGGAGATGCGGCTGGATGGCCACGCGCTGTTGTCGGCCGTGCGGTATGAGCTGGAGAAACTGCGCTGCTCGACGTGTGGGGAAGTGTTCACGGCGGCCGTGCCGGCCGCGGCGGGGCCGCCGAAGTACACGGCACGGGCGCGGGCCGTCTTAGCGCTGGGGCGCTACTACTTGGGGCTGCCGTGGCAGCGGCTCGAAGGGTTCCAAGCGCTGGTGGGAGTGCCGGTGGCCGATGCCACGCAATGGGACCAGGCGGAGATCGTGGGAGACTGTGTCCATGCGGTGTTCCAGCAGTTGGAAAAGCTCGCGGCCCAAGGGAAGGTCATTGTTCAAGACGATACGCCCCAGCGCATTCTGACGCTCATGGAGGAGAATGACCACGCGCGCGCCCGCGCGCAGGCGCAGGGCAAAGCCAAGCCGGAGGAGCGGACGGGGATGCAAACCACAGCGTTGCTCGTGCAAGTGGGGCCGCACCGGATCTGTCTCTATTATACGGGGCGGCGCCATGCCGGGGAGAATTTGGCGGCGCTCTTAAGCAAACGCGAGCCCGCCCGTGACAAACCGGTGGTGATGTCGGATGCCTTAGCGAGCAACAACGCGGCGGAAGACACGCTCATTCGCTGTCACTGTCTGGCGCATGGGCGGCGCAAGTTCAGTGAGTTAGCCGAAGTCTTTCCGACCGAGAGTGCGGTGGTGGTGAACGCGCTCTCGGCCGTGTTCGAGCATGAGGAGTATGCCCAGACGGAACAGATGACGGCGCAGGAGCGCTTGGC
>JANMSE010000393.1:0-1669 GCA_031389045.1 Deltaproteobacteria bacterium
ATTGATTGAAGTCAATCTCGCTGGAGAACAGACCAAAGGCGGCATCGCACCAGCGCACGTTGAACCACTCCTCGAAGCAGTTGCCGCCCTCCCCTCTCTGCGGGTGGACGGCTTTATGACAATCCCTCCCCCTGGCCCCAACGCCGAGGCGTCGCGCTTCTATTTTCAGGAGTTAGCCCGATTGCGAGAACGGTACGCCCGATTCCAAACCGCCAACATCTCCCTACGCGAATTGTCGATGGGCATGACGGATGACTACCAAGTTGCTATCGAAGAAGGGGCGACGATCGTGCGTATCGGTCGGGCTATTTTTGGCGAACGCCTGTAGCGAACGCCCGGAACGAGGACATTATGAAGAAGATCGGCTTTATTGGTGCCGGCAACATGGCTGGCGCATTGATTAAAGGGCTCCTCTCCGCCAAGCTCTATCGCTCACCAGAGATGATCGTGAGCGACGCGATGCCCGCGCAACTCAAGAAAATCAAGAAGGCGTATCAGGTCGATGGCGTGAACGACAACCGCGCGGTTGTCCGTGAGGCGCAAGCCATCGTTCTGGCCGTCAAGCCGCAAATTATCGACCAAGTGTTGGCGGAGATTCGCCCGGAAGTCACCAAGAACAGTCTGTTCATCTCCATTGCCGCTGGAGTGCCTCTGCGACGGTTGGAAGCCGGGTTGGGCGGGAATGCCCGTGTGGTCCGCGTCATGCCGAATACCCCAGCTCTCCTGGGGAAAGGCATCGCCGTCGTCGTCCGTGGCAAGAAAGCCAAACCGCAAGACGAACAATTGACCCTTGCCATATTTCGCGGGGTGGGTGACGCGTTAGCAGTGAAGGATGAAGCGCTGATGGACCCGGTCACTGGCCTCAGCGGTAGCGGTCCAGCGTACGTCTATTTGTTCGCCGAAGCGCTGATTGCCGGTGGCGTCCAAGAAGGGTTGGACCCAAAAGTCGCTACGCGTCTCGCATACCAAACCATCGAAGGCGCGGTAGCGATGTTGAAGGAAACCGGCAGCAGCCCCAAGGAGTTACGCGATATGGTGACCTCTCCTGGCGGAACAACACTCGCCGGCCTCTCTCGATTAGCGGAAGGGCGGTTTACCGAGACCGTGATCGCTGGAGTCGCGGCAGCCTCTCGCCGCTAACAAGAACTCGGACAAGGATAAGGAGCACTAGCGCATGTTCGTTCCCGCCAACTTTATTTCCGCCGTGGCAGCCGTCCTCAATATGCTGCTCTCTTTCTATTGGTGGATTCTACTCGCACGTGTGATCATCTCATGGGTGAACCCGGACCCCTATAATCAGATCGTGCGATTCCTTTCGGCGGCGACCGACCCGCTGCTCTATCGTATTCGCCGGGCGTTTCCGATCACCTATACTAGTGGGATCGACTTATCGCCCATCGTGGTGATTGCCGCCATTTACTTTCTGCAAATTTTTCTGGTCGGCAGCTTGAACGACATTGCTTTTCGCTTGCGGTAACCCCTTGCCTGTCACATCGCCGTGGGTTGACAAAAAAAAATGGGATGATTAGCGTTCCACACAGTAATTTGCTCGCTAGTGAGGATGTTCCCTATGCCAATCTATGAATACAATTGTAAGCAATGTGGTGATTTCGAGATCACGCAACGAATGACCGAGGACGCGCTCAAAAAATGTCCGACGTGTGGGGCA
>JANMSE010000503.1:0-1979 GCA_031389045.1 Deltaproteobacteria bacterium
CAGCGCGGCAATCGCTTCGGGACTATTGACCGGGACCCCAATCACCACATCGGGCCGTTTGGCGACAATCGCTTCGATATTGGGGTTGATGTACGCCCCGATCCGGTCGAGACGTTCGACCTCGCGAGGAAAATCACAGAACGTGCAGACCCCAACCAGTTGCTCGCCCGCGCCGATGGCGAAAAGGGTTTCCGTCACCGACGGGGCCAAGGACACGATGCGCTTGGGAGTCTGCGCGTGGGCTCCGTCGCTCAAAGCCACGATGACCACCATCCCGACGACAGAGAAGCAATGGCGGAGTCTTCGCGAATTTCCGCTCCGAGATGGAGGCGGGCTAGGGTAGGGGGGGGCAAAGATTGTCGTCTTCATCTAAAACGTCGCCTTCATGCCGATCAAATAATTCAACGGCGGAGCGCGGAAGCCTAAGACCTCTTCGTAGGTGCGATCAAAGAGGTTCTCGATCTTGCCGTAGACCGTGACCTCGGACAACGGCACTAGCGAGGACGGAAACGAGTACGAAATGGCCATGTTCGTGGTGGCGAACATCCCGTTCGCGCGTGTCGTTCCACTCAAGGGGTCAACATCATCGCGGTCGCCGACTACTCTCAGCCCTAAGTGCAGGTTGAGTTGATCCTTCTCCCACCAGAGATCGCGGCGTAGATAATTGGCATGCAGGGTGCCACGCTCGGAGGGACGGCGCAGCAACTTCCCATCGCTGGTGACAAAGTCGAGAAACAGAAAACTGCCACTCAGAGTGAGATCCGGGAGTGGTCGCAGCACCGGAATCACTTCCACCCCTTGAATATCCACCCGTCCCTTGTTTTGCGCCTGAAAAATAAAATTATCAGGATCAATGACGACCCCCTCAATCAATCCTTTCACCCGCCGCTCAAAGTACACCGCTTCCAGCGAGAAAAGATTGTCCCACAGACTCTGCTCAAAGCCGATATTCCACTCGCTACTCAGCTCAAACCCCAGGTTTGGATTGCCAAAGTTCGGATAGAAGAGTTCGTTAAAGGTGGGAGCCTTGAAGCCATTGGCAACTCCGCCTTTGAGTTTGGTACCGAGCGACGGGATGAGATACGCAATAGACCCGGCTGGCGTTACGTGCGTGCCAAAATCCTCGTTATCATCAACACGCACCCCGCCGACCAGAAACAAGCGCTCATTCAACAGCCGGAGCTGCTCCTGAAAATAGTAGGCGAAATTGCTCTGGCTCTTGTCATAGCGCGTGCGAAAGCCGCCGAAGTTCGACTCGATAATGGCGGACTTCTCTTCAAACTCGAAACCAAAGGTCAGCACGCTGAGGTCACGCCAGGAATAGTTGGCCTGCATCTCACCAGTGAAAATCTTCGTCGGAATGCGCGAAATGCCCGACCCAAATTCATCGAAGCGATCCGGTTCGTCGAAGAACCGCTGATTGTCACGCACATACGAACCCGCCACACGATAGTTGAAGGCGTCGCCCACCGTCTGCTCCCATTCGCCTTTCAGGAGCAGGGAATTCGTCAATTGCCGGGCATTGAGGTCCGGGACGCCGAGATAGTTCTTATTATTGTACAGCCCGGTTTTCGCATCCGTGTAGCGAAAGAACGCCCGAAACGCCCCGGTGGGAATCGGGGTGACATCCAGCCGCAGGTTCGTGGAAAAATTGCGGTGGCCATCATTGACCGAGCGGAATCCGTCCGTGTCGATAGAGGCCACGGACCCGGAAAGTCCGACGATCCCGTGTCCTCCAGAAAAGCTGAGCACCTCACGGTGGGTGGAGCCATTGCCCCCTTCGGCGGAGACATTGATGGTCGGCGTGCCTTCCCCCTTTTTTGTGATGATATTGATCACCCCGCCCACGGCTTGGGAGCCATACAGGGTGCCGCCGCCACCACGCAGCACTTCGATACGCTCAATGTTCTCCGTCGTGAGATTGCTAAAATCAAAAGCGCCAAGCGTGACGCTATTGACCTCGACGCCGTCGATCAGCA
>JANMSE010000508.1:0-4120 GCA_031389045.1 Deltaproteobacteria bacterium
GGAAGGCGTGCGGGTCATCGACTTGACGCGCATCGTGGCGGGCCCCAACGCCACGCGCATGCTCGCGACCATGGGCGCGGAAGTGATTCGTGTCGAATGGCACGATGATCGCGCGATTGATCTGCTCCGCGGCGTGCATCCGCGGGTCCGTGGCGGAGAACCTGAGAGTCTCAACCGCAGCGGCCTGTTTAACAACATCAACCCCGGCAAATACGGGGTCACCCTCAATATGAATATGCCCCAGGGGCGCGACCTGTTCAAACGGTTGATCGAGAAGACCACGGTCCTCTGTGAGAATTATAGCCCCGGCCAGATGGAACGGTGGGAACTCGGCTATGACACTCTGCGTGAGATCAATCCAGGCCTCATCTATTTGCAGATTACTGGCATGGGCAAGTCGGGCACCTACAACAACTACCTCAGTGTCGGCCCAACCGCGCAGGCACTGTCAGGCTTGACCCACATGTCCGGTCTGCCTGAGCCGATGCCGCCAGCCGGATGGGGCTATTCGTATCTCGATCATTCCACTGGCTACTACGGCGCGATGCATGTGCTTGCCGCGCTGATGCAACGGCGACGGACGGGCCAGGGCTGTTACATTGATATTTCGCAGACCGAAGTCGGACTCATGGTGTCCGGGACCGCGACGCTCGAATCCCAACTGACCGGGCAGCCGACCGCGCGCCACGGCAATCGCATGCAAGCCGCGGCGTGGGCTCCGCATGGCGCGTATCCCTGTCGTGGAACCGACGAGTGGATCACCGTCGCCGTGCAGACCGATGCGCAATGGCAGGCGTTAGTGGCGGAGGTTGGCGCTCCTGAGTGGGCACGTGACGCGCGCTTCGCGACCGCCGCTGGGCGCAAAACCCACGAAGATGATCTCGACCGCTTGTTGGCGTCATACACAACGAGTGAGGATCGCTACGAGTTGATGAACCGCTTGCAGAAACGGGGCGTTCCTTCTGGCGTAGTGCAGAAAGCGGATGACCGCTGCACGCGCGATCTCCAGCTCAAGGAGCGCGGCTATTTCGTGCCATTGCCACAGAGCGAAATTGGCACCTGGCCAGTCGAAGGTTTTCCCGCCAAGTTTCAGAAGATGCACGTCGATGTTGGTGGGCTCCCAGGGCGGGGCGCGCCATGTATCGGTGAGGACAACGAGACCGTGTACCGCGATCTGCTGGGCCTGAGCGCCGAGGAAATCGCGACACTGAAAGAGGAGTGGGTCATTTGAATACCACAGCAGCGCTCAGCGCGGCCCTTGCGGGCACGGTTGTTATCGAAAGCGGCGACGAGCGGGGCGAATTCGCCGGAGTGTTACTCGCGTCGTTTGGCGCGGAGGTGATTAAACTGGAGGGGCGTCATGGGTCCAACTCGCGTCGCTTCGGCCCCTTCGTGTCGCCACGACAGGAGGCGGAACAGAGCCTTTTCTTCAGTCGGTCTAACCTGGGCAAGAAGAGTGTGAGTCTGGAAGTGGACCACCCGGCAGCGCGCGACGCGCTGACACGACTGGTCCAGCGTGCCGATGTGATTATTGATTCTGGTGAAGCGGCGGATGTGGCCCAGCGACTTGTCCTTTATCGAGCGATGCAGGAGGCGAATCCGCGACTCATTATCTGCACTCTTACTCCCTTTGGGCTTGACGGCCCCTATCGTGATCTCAAGATGACGGACCTGACTCATCTGGCGATGGGTGGCGTGATGGCCTCGTGTGGGTACGACCCGCGCCCCGACGGGGTGTACGACACCCCACCGATCGCGCCGGAGATGTGGCAGGCGTACCACATCACTGGTGAGAACGCGGTGATCGCCATCACGGCGGCACTGAACTTTCGTGAGTTGACGGGGGAGGGTGATTGCATCGACATGTCCATTCACGAAGCGGTGAGTCTGTGCACCGAGGTCGCGCTGCCAGTCTACATTTACACCTCGGCGGTCGTGCAGCGACAGACTGGACGGCACGCGGGTATCGGCACCACTCCGCCGTGGTTGCGTCGGACGAAGGACGGACGCTACATCAAGGCGTTCCTGTTTTGGAGCGGGCGCGATGCGCGGGTCATTGGCGAGATGCTCACTGAGGCTGGGATTCCGCACGATCTCTCTTCGGATGCCTATCGCGCATTGGCGAAGAGTGCGCCCGCCGAAGCGCAAGCCCATTTCAGCAGCATGATTGATACGTTGGTGGCGTCGCTGACCGCTGAAGAAGCCTACCATCGCGCGCAGGCCAAAGGGCTGTTGTGGGCCAGTGTCCGATTGCCTGAAGAGAACATGGACGACCCGCATTTTCAGGCGCGCGGGACCTTTCAGCCGATCCATCACCCTGAATTTGCTGAACTCGGTCGCGATCTTTTCTACCCCGTCTCTGCTGGGACGGACGGCACACATCGGGTGACAGCTTTTGATCGTGGCGCGCCACGGTTAGGCGAGCATACGCAAGACGTGTTGGCGTGGGCGGGATTCAGCAGTGCCGAAATCAGCGCGTTGGCCGTGGCAGGCGTGACAGTACAAGCAACATGATGTCTTGGAATGAGCAGCTTGGAGCAATCTCCTCTGTTTCGGACGCGGGCGAGACGCCCGCGTTCTCATTGGGATACGTTGCTCAAGCATGTCCGTCGGCTTTCATCCGATGCGGCTTTCTTTCGTGCCAATGATTGAGGCGCGGGAACCAGCTTGACTTCCAAACGACACCCAACCGCCGCGGCATACCTGCGGAGCGTTGCGATGGATGGGGAATGTTTCTTACTCCCTCCCCCCGCCTCTAGTCGAGCGACCGCAGGAGTTTTTGTGTCCATCCGTTCCGCCACTTCGGCTTGCGTCAATCCTGCGCGTCCGCGGGCTTTGAGCAATTCATCAAACAGGGCGAATTCTTCTTCCAAGGCGTCATACGCCTTACGAAATGCCGGGTCTTTTTGCCACGAGCCAATCATTTCATCGTGTGTTTTCATGGCGGATCTCCTTCAACCGTTTGCGGGCAATGCCCAGTTCCTTCCACGGTATTTTCTGAGTCTTTTTGATGAAGGCGTGGAGGATGACGATCTCTTCGCGAACCCCAGTACAGAAGAAGGCCCGCCCAATCCCCTCCTGTCCCTTGGCACGAATCTCCGCCAACCCTTCCCCCATTGCACGGGTAAACGGCAATCCAAGATGTGGTCCATATACCAGCATCCGTTCGGTGATCCGCGCAAAGACGGCTCGAATACCAAGTGGCCACGCCGCAATGTCCCTCTGTACCGATTCGCTGTAGTACCTGATCCTCCATGACATAGAGGGGATATTAACGATTTTGTTAATACCTGGTCAAGCCGAGATAGAGCCTACACATTGATTGACTCGCTTGTCATTTTGCCAGGCGGAGGTCGAGCACCGGATATGACAAAGTGAGCGAATGTTCCGTGGTGCGATTGAGGCCGCCAGATTGAGGGAGATGGTGGAATACGGTACTCGCACCACCCTACCTGAAAACGCGGGCGTCTCATCTGCATGAGAAACAACCGAGACGCCCGCGCTCCCAGAACTCCAACTTACGGCAGCTTGGTGAAGGTAGCCTCACACTGGCGAGGACCAGGAGTGACGTAGCTAAAAATAGACAAGATGAGCTGGCTCCCATTCGTTTTGGCACCAACTGGCCATCCGGGAGGATAAAAACCACAAGTTCCAACGCTAAACCAACCATTGGTAGTGAGTCCCCAGGTGTAGGTGTTTACATCTGGATGGGTGTGGATCCCTGCGGCGACGAGTTGGGTGAGGTATGGATGCCCGGCCGAGATGGGTCCAGTCGCTAAGGAGAGTTGGTGAGGGGCAGTGGCAACCCCGTTATCAAGACAAGAGAAGAAGCTCTGTATTCGTCCGTTGGTCAACGTGAAGTTGGTCACCACACACCTGGTGCCGTCGGTTGCTACGTACGTGCCTGGCGGAATCACTCCGGTTGCCCCTATTGGTGGAGAAAGAGTCGCCTGCACCACTGCGGTCGGACTCACGACGCCCAGCGCACTGACCCCAAGAGTAACGGTTACGTCGTAGTATTTGACCACGCCAGTGCTGTTCGTAACTGGCACGCGGAACGCCCGCACTTTGTTGTCCAACGCGTGAGATTGACTCTTCTCTAGCATGATTCGTGGGTTGG
>JANMSE010000509.1:0-36078 GCA_031389045.1 Deltaproteobacteria bacterium
GGACCGCGTCAGTCCGGCTCCCCAAGCCGCCGCCGCCGTCATCCGTCTCGAATTGCGCTGTCTCGGAGGGACATCATTCGCGGACCTCGCGCTCAATTCCTTGCGGTTTTTTCTCCACGGCGAAAGTCCGCTCGTCCACGCTTTGTATGAATTGTTGTTGAACAACACCTGTCAGGTGCAATTTCGTCCCTTGGAGGAGCAGAAAGGGGCCAAACCAATCGTGCTGCCGGCCCGGTGTCTGACGCCCGTTGGGTTTGGGCCTGACGAGGGGTTGCTGCCGTACACACCCCGGTCGTTTCTGGGCTACCGGTTACTCCAAGAGTATTTCGCGTTTCCGGATAAATTTCTTTTCTTTGATCTCAAGGAATTGGACCGTGCCGTGCGGGCGCGCTTTCGTACGGGCGTCGAAGTGCTCCTCTTTCTTGATAAACCCTTGCGACTTGAACAACCGATTAGTGCTGACACCTTTCGCCTCGGCGCGACCCCGATCGTGAATTTGTTTGAACAAGTCGCGGAACCGATTCGGGTGACGCACGCGGAACCCGAATATCGTGTCGTTCCCGATGTGGGTCGCCAACAGGCGACCGAGGTGTACTCGATAGAGTCGGTGACGAGCGTTTCTCCACACCTCTCGGAGCCGATTATTTTCGAGCCCTTTTATTCCTTCAAGCACGCGGCGGAACGTGAACAACAACAAGCTTTCTGGCACACCACACGGCGACCGTCGTCGCGGAAAGGGGACTCCGGGACCGAGGTCTACCTCTCTTTAGTGGACCTAAACTTTCGTCCCACGGTGCCAGCGGTGGAAACCCTCACGCTGCATGTGACGTGTACGAATCGAGACCTACCCGCGCGCTTGCCTTTTGGTGGCGAACGGGGAGATTTGGAGCTTGAGGGCGCGGCTCCCTTGTCACGGATTCGCTGCCTTAGAAAACCGACGGAAACCATACGCCCGCCCCTCCGCCGTGGGGCGCAGTGGCGACTCATTTCGCATTTGGCGCTCAACTATCTCTCTATTAGTGAGGGTGGGCGGGACGCCTTACAGGAGATTCTGAAACTCTACGATTTTTCCGATTCGCTGGTCATTCGCCAACACATCGCGGGGATCACGAAAGTGGCCAGCCGGCGCGTGGTGGGCCGCCCGGCGTCAATGCCGTGGAACGGCTTCTGTCGTGGCATGGAAATCTCCATCGAATTTGATGAGGACCGTTATGTGGGAAGCGGTGTCTTTCTCTTCGCCTCCGTATTGGAAAAATTTTTTGGTCTCTATGGATCGCTGAACTCGTTCACACAATTGGTCGCGACGACGAAACAGCGCGAGGAACCGATAAAACGATGGCTACCGAGAGCGGGCGAACAGATCCTTCTGTAGCGGAAACACTGCTCGAAGAAGGCTACCGCTTCGACTTCTTCGAGGCGGTCCGCGTGTTGGAGCGGGTGTTCCCACACCGGCACGCCGTGGGCCGTGATGCGAATCCCGCGCAAGAAGCGGTCCGCTTCCGCTCTCGTTTATCGTTGGCGTTTCCGCCGAGCGCGATTCATGAAGTGACCGAAGTGGAAAGAGGAGATCGTCCCGTCGAGATGACGGTGGCGTTCATGGGGCTGACGGGTCCTTCGGGGGTGCTCCCACGCCACTACACGGAGTTGCTGCTTGAGCGCGCTCGACGCAAAGACAGCACGCTTCGGGATTTTCTCGACCTCTTTAATCACCGGATCATTTCCCTGTTTTATCGAGCCTGGGAGAAATATCGGTTTCCCATTGGCTATGAGCGCGCGGTGGCGCAACAGCGCGATGACGATGATTTCTCGCTGAATATCTTCGACCTCATTGGCATGGGGACCAAGGGCATGCGCGGGCGGCTTGAAGTTGGCGACGAAGCCCTGCTGTTCTACGCCGGACTCTTGGGGCAGCGCCCCCATTCCGCCAGCGCGCTGACGGGTATTCTCCGCGATTTTTTCGAGATTCCCGTCGAAGTTCGTCAATTCATCGGCCAATGGCTGCACCTTTCCAAGGAGAATCGGACGAGTCTCGGTGGTGAGGCGAATAATAGCTTGGGAGTGAATACGATCGCCGGGAGTCGGGTCTGGGACCAACAAGCGCGGTTTCGGCTCTGCCTTGGCCCCCTCACTTTTCATGAATTCAGTCAGTTCTTGCCCGCGAGTCGCACTTTTCGTCTGCTCGTGCAATTTGCCCGCTATATCGCCGGACAAGAGTGTGATTTCGACGTGCAATTGATTCTCAAGGCGGACGAGGTTCCGAAGAGCCAACTAGGAGCGACAGGGGACCGTGCGCCGCGCTTGGGGTGGACGACGTGGTTGAAAACCAAGGAGTTCACGCATGATGCCGAAGATGCCGTCTTCACCGGGCGACTGACGCAAGTCGGGGCGCTCCCGGAGGCGTGAATAGAACTAACGTAAAACGTCAAGCGTAAATATGTAAAACGTCACCAGGCCCCCTCCTTTTTTACGTTTTACATATTTACGTTTTATCCTCTTCTTTAGGAGCACACACTATGACCGTTAGCCTCAAAGCACTCATTGGCAAATTGAATGACACCACGCGCACGGCGCTCGAAGGGGCGGCGGGCTTGTGTCTGTCGCGCACGAATTACGATGTGGATGTTGAACATCTGTTTATGAAACTGACGGAAGCCAATGATAGCGATCTGACCCGCATCTTTCGTCAGTATGGAGTCGATCCCGCGCGGTTCACCAAAGACCTCACCCGTGCGCTTGATCGCCTGAAAACCGGTAATGCGCGCACGCCAGCCCTCTCCCCACGCATTCCCAAAATTATTGAGGAAGCCTGGGTCCTCGCTTCGATTGAGTACAGCGCTCCAAAAGTACGTTCCGGCCATATCCTGCTCGCCTTGTTGACCAATGAAGACCTCGCCCGCCTGGCCCGCGAAGTCTCGAAAGAGTTTGAGGTCCTGTCTGTTGAGACCCTCAAGAAGAATCTGCTGGAAGTGAGCGCGGGGTCGGCTGAAGACAAAGCGGCGCGTGCCACCGCGCAACCCGCGGGTGGTGATGATGACCTGCCGGTGATGGGCGCCAACGGCAAGACCCAAGCGCTCGACCAATATACCGTGGACCTCACCGCCCGTGCCCGTGGTGGCAGTATCGATCCCGTGCTCGGTCGTGATTTCGAGATTCGCCAGATCATCGATATTCTCACCCGTCGTCGCCAGAACAATCCCATTCTCACCGGGGAAGCCGGTGTCGGGAAAACCGCTGTCGTGGAAGGATTCGCGCTCCGTATCGCCAAAGGCGACGTCCCGGACCCACTCAAGAATGTCGCGGTCCGCACCCTTGATCTCGGTTTGTTACAGGCCGGTGCGGGCATCAAAGGGGAATTCGAGAATCGCCTCAAGTCGGTGATCGAAGAAGTCAAAGGCTCGCCACAACCGATCATCATCTTTATTGATGAAGCGCACACGATGATCGGGGCGGGTGGACAGGCCGGACAAAATGATGCGGCCAACCTCCTGAAACCCGCGCTCGCGCGTGGAGAGTTGCGGACCATCGCGGCGACCACGTGGGCGGAGTACAAAAAGTATTTCGAGAAAGATGCGGCGCTCGCACGGCGGTTCCAGGTGGTGAAAGTGGAGGAACCGACGGAAGAGTTGGCCATGGTGATGATGCGTGGGATCACTGAATCGTTGGAGAACCATCACAAAGTGCGCATTCTGGACGAAGCCGTTGAGGACGCGGTGAAGCTTTCGCACCGCTATATCACTGGCCGCCAGTTGCCGGATAAATCGGTGAGTGTACTTGATACTGCCTGTGCACGCGTGGCGATTGGCCAAGCCGCGACCCCCGCGGCGCTTGAAGATGCGCAACGGCGTATCGACCAATGCACGGTTGAGATGGGCGTGCTTGAGCGCGAGGCGATCACTGGCACGGATCACGATAAACGCTTGGCGGGGCTGAAGCAGGTCAAAGCTGAAACCGAAGCCACGCTTGTCACGCTGACGACCCAATGGGACAAAGAGCGTGAGTTGATTGATCAGATTCGTGACATTCGTGGACAGCTTGAGGAGCGTGCCCGCAAAGGCGAGAAAGAGGGGGCTGAAATCCTCGCCCAGCGCACGGAACTGAGTAGCCTGAATCAGGAACTGGAAAAACTCCAGGGCGAAAATCCCCTCATGCAAGCCTGTGTGACCTCGCAGACTATTGCCGAGGTCATTTCCGGGTGGACCGGCATTCCGGTCGGCAAGATGCTGACCGACGAGATCAAGACGGTCTTGTCGCTCAAAGACCGCTTGGAACAGCGGGTGATTGGCCAATCTTCGGCACTAGAGGCCGTGAGCCAGCGTATTCGCACGGCGCGTGCGAATCTGACCGATCCGCGGCGCCCAATTGGTGTCTTTCTGTTAGTCGGACCCAGCGGGGTGGGTAAAACCGAGACCGCCCTGACGTTGGCGGATACGCTCTACGGTGGTGAACGTAACCTGGTGACGATCAACATGAGCGAATATCAAGAAGCGCACACCGTGTCGTCCCTCAAGGGTTCGCCTCCAGGGTATGTTGGCTATGGCGAAGGTGGCATCCTCACTGAGGCCGTGCGGCGGAAACCATACTCCGTGGTGCTACTCGACGAAGTTGAGAAAGCGCATCCTGATGTGATGGAACTCTTCTATCAGGTGTTCGATAAAGGGATGCTGGAGGATGGCGAGGGACGTGAGATCGACTTCAAGAATACGGTCATCTTACTCACCTCAAATACCGGCAGCGATACGATGATGAAACTGTGCGCCGATCCCGATACCTTGCCAGACCCTGAAGGTCTGACCGAAGCGATTCGGCCAGAGTTGCTGAAGATTTTCAAACCGGCGCTGCTGGGACGGATGGTGGTTGTTCCTTACTATCCGATTTCCGATAGCGTCATGCGCGAAATTATTAAACTGCAACTGAGTCGCGTGGGGCGTCGATTGGCCGAGAACCACGGGGCCGAGTTTAGCTATGACGAGAGTGTGATTAACGAAATTGCCAATCGCTGCAAGGAAGTAGAAAGCGGCGCGCGCAATGTCGATCACATTCTCACGGGCACGTTGTTACCGGAGATGTCAGGAGAGTTTCTCTCACGCATGGCGACTGGACAAGCCGTGTCGAGTGTGAAGGTGGCGGTGAATGAGCAAGGGGCGTTTCAGTATCAGATTCAGTGAGTCCGAGATGCCGGGATTCACGCAATAAGGCCCGGCGAAATTTCATCTCTTCGCTCTATAAGTCCAATGTTCCCGGATGAGAAGTGTTGGGAACGTTGCAACACGAGGATGCCGTACTATGGCTGGAAGTCGTGTCCCTGGTCTCATCGGAACTTCGGATACCGTGGAAAATGAGGTTGAGCGTCATTCACCTTCAGCCCAGGCGTCGACCCCAGGCCCAAATGACGCAATTGCAACCGATGGGGGAACGAGTGGAAAAGGGGGCGGTGGTGGCAGCTTGGTACTGACACTCTTGGGTGACTTTTCTAACCCGTGGAAGGGTGACCCAAAGGTAGAAGCGGCGGCCATAGATAATAAAATTTGGGAGCCAGCGACGGACACATTTGACGTGGTGGCGCGCCATCCGAACAACAACATCAGCAAGCAAGACGTGAAGGTCTGCCCCGCTTTTACGAGTTTTTTAGGGTTCATTCTGAATGCCCCAGGGCAAATTGCGCGCATTAACGTTATTTCCCACACCAATAGTGGTCTGGTGGCATTCGGTGGAACTATTGATGCAACAAAGAAAGGCGTGATGCTGAACGTGAATCAAAATCCTGGAGACTTCACTGCTATGGATTCCGCGGCTCTCGTAGAGCTGCGCGACGAGAGTAAATCGTGGATCCTCGGTCAGAATCAGAACTTCACGATTAAAGACCTCAGACAAAAGTTCGCCGAGAATGCGGAAATCGTTCTGTACGCCTGTGGGAGTGGTTTTAATCTCGCATTCCTCAGAGATGTGGCCCTGACGTTTAAGGTGAAGGTCCGCGGCTTCAAGGCTGAAATCGTTTACTTTGTGCAGTGGAACAACACTGGAAAGAACCAGATTGTGATTACCCGAACTGAAACTGCCTATAATAATCCCCCCGCGAATCCGCCACAAAGCGGGCATCAGTCGGGATTTATGCACTTACAATCCGATATCAGTGCCGCTCCGTAAGTCCAAAGAACGTAAACAATGCTGGCTTACGTGAGGTATGCTGGAAAACGAGAAAGAGATTGATCATGGCTGAATATACACAAGACAATCGCCCGATCGCGGTGACAACCCCACTGGGTCCTAACAAGTTGCTACTCGTGGGGTTCCGTGGGCAAGAGGGCCTCTCGCAACTCTTCCATTTTCAGCTTGACTTGCTGGCGGAAAACGCCACCAACGTTCCTTTTGACCAACTCCTGGGTCAGCGGGTCACGATTGAAGTGATGCTGCCGCAAGGGAAAAAACGCCACTTCAATGGTATTTGCAACCGGCTGAGTCAAGGCGAGCAAGACTTCGAGTTCACGACGTACCGCATGGACATCGTCCCCCAGTTTTGGTTCTTGACCCGCAGAGCGCAAAGCCGGATTTTCCAGCAGATGAGTGTTCCTGACATTCTCAAAAAGGTCCTCCAGGGCGTGGATGTGACGTATGAACTCCAAGGCACTTTCCACCCGCGCGATTACTGTGTCCAGTATCGCGAGACCGACTTTAATTTCGCCTCCCGTGTGATGGAGGAAGAGGGCATCTATTACTTCTTCAAGCACACCGCCGAAGGTCACAAAATGGTGGTGGCGAACACGCCAGGGAGCCACTCCGATCTCCCGCAAGGCAACACGATTATTTATGAGGACGTAGAAGGTGGAGAACGGGACGAGGACCGTATTCACGATTGGGAGAAAACCCAAGAGTTGCGTTCGGGGAAGTATACGTTGTGGGATCATTCCTTTGAGTTGCCGCATAAACACCTCGAAGCGGACAAGACGATTCTTGACAGTGTCTCGGTCGGGAGAGTGGCGCACAAACTCAAGCTGCCAGCCAATGAACCGTTGGAACTGTACGACTTCCCCGGAGAATACGCGCAACGGTTTGATGGCGTGGACCCTTCCGGTGGTGATCGCGCCGGAGATTTGCAGAAGATATTTGAAGATAACAAGCGGACCGTGGACATCCGCATGCAGGAAGAGGCGTTGTCGAGCATCGAAATTCGCGGTGGAAGCAACTGCCGCCATTTCGTCTCCGGCCACAAGTTTACCCTGCAACGCCATTTCAATGCAGATGGACAATATGTGTTGACCAGCGTTTCGCACTCCGCCCGTATTTCTGGAGACTATCGGTCCGGGCAAGGGGGCGGATTCTCTTATTCCAACTCCTTCACCTGCATTCCCCTGGCGTTGCCTTTCCGTCCGCAACGGAAAACGCCTAAACCGTTCGTGCAAGGTACGCAAACCGCTGTCGTCGTTGGGCCGTCCGGGGAAGAGATTTTCACCGACAAGTTCAGCCGCGTGAAGGTCCAGTTCCACTGGGATCGTGAAGGGAAGGTTGATGCGAACAGCTCCTGCTGGGTTCGTGTGGCGACGACCTGGGCTGGAAAACGCTGGGGAGCCGTGCACATTCCTCGCATCGGACAAGAAGTGATTGTCGCGTTTCAAGAGGGTGACCCCGACCAGCCCATTATTATCGGCAGCGTGTACAACGCCGAACAGATGCCTCCGTACACCTTGCCAGATAACAAAACTCGCAGTGGTATCAAGAGTCGCTCTAGCAAGGTTGAAGGAGTCGGAGGATTCAACGAATTCCGCTTCGAGGACAAAAAGGGCGAAGAACAGCTCTTTATCCACGCGGAACGAAACAAGGACATTCGGATTAAGAACGACCTCTTTGAAACGGTTGGCGAAAAACAGAAGGGAGACGCCCATTTCATCGTCGAGCGGGATCGCTTCCAGAAGGTGAAGCGGGATGAACACTGGCAGGTTGTCAAAGACCAGAATGGCAAGGTTGGTGGCACGTTGTCCCTGACTGTGGGCGGGAACGTTGAAGAAAAAGTGGGGGTGAAATACGCCGTCGATGCGGCACAGGAAATCCACCTCAAGTCAGGGGCGAATCTTGTGCTTGAAGCCGGAGTGCAAATCACCCTGATGGCGGGAGGAAGTTTCATTACTATTGGGCCCACCGGTGTCGCCATCCGAGGGGCGATGGTGCTCATTAACAGTGGCGGATCCCCAATTGGCGGGACCGGGGCATCACCAGGGACCCCGGAAGATCCGAAAGAAGCCGACAAAGCGGAAGGTGGACAGAAAGACGTGCCACCGCCACCGCCACCACCGGTGAAAGCAGCGTCTTTCTCTCCAGCGGCTTTAACCATGCAACGTGCGGCACAGAGCGGGACACCGTTCTGTGAGGCTGGTTGACCCAGCCAATCTTAGCCCGTGAGGCTATATACAATGGCAACAGAAAATATCGTTCTTGCAGTGAAACAACGACTCTTCGCGGATCAGGAAACCCACGTGTTCGCGGTGTTGGATGGGGCGTCTATCCCCGACTTGCGGATGAGTCTGCATCAACATCAACCCGAACACGTATGTCTCTACCGGGGCGAGTTAGCGGATGACATGGCCGAAGTCGCGCCCTACTTAGTCCAGTTGGAGAAAGAAGCAGAGTTCACCAACTGGGTGTTCACTCAAGGGTGGGGTGAACACTGGGGGATCTTCGCACTTTCGGCTGAGCCCCTGGTGGAGATGCGACAGCACTTTCGCCGCTTCCTCACTGTCTATGGTCCGGATCATAAGCCGTTACTCTTTCGCTATTACGATCCCCGTGTGTTGCGCGTGTACCTGCCCACTTGCAATGCACAGGAACTATCGACGATTTTTGGGCCGGTCGCGAATTTTCTCTGTGAAGATGAAGATCCAACTATGGTGATGCGCTTCCAGTCCGCCTCTGGAGCGCTCCGGCAAGAAAAATTCAAGTTGGCGTAAAATCGAAAAGGAGAATGCGTATGCCTCCCGCGGCAAGACTTGGTGACCCACATGTGTGTCCTATGGTAACTGGTGTGGTGCCTCATATTGGCGGCCCAATTCTCCCGCCATGTTGTCCCACTGTGCTCATCGGTGGAATGCCTGCTGCCCGCGTTGGGGACATGGCCGTCTGCGCTGGTGGACCAGATGTCATCGGTCCGGTGGGATCAGTAACGGTGATGATCGGCGGCCAACCCGCTGCCCGCATGGGCGATATGACGGTGCACGGTGGGGTGATCGTCATGGGGTTGCCGACGGTGATGATTGGCTAAGGCCGCTCCAGAGCACTTTCCCCAGAGGAAAGAAGCGTGAAGGAATGGCGGATTTTGTTATGCTCCAGGAGCGCGTGCAGGGATGATCCTACGATCGCCAAAATACGAGGATGTGGGTCAGTTGATCGAAATGGGAGCCCGCATGCATGCGGAAAGCGCCTATGCGTTCCTTCCCTATGATCGCGAGAAAGTCCGCCGATTAATTGTGAGCTGCATTGAGGACCCTGAGACGCAATGTGGACTCGTTGCTGAAGAAGGGCATGTTCTTGTGGGTATGATCGCTGGGTACCTCACCGATTATTTTTTTTGCGATGAGAAAATCGCCTGCGACATGCTTCTTTTCATCGATCAGCGATACCGGGGTGGTTTTACAGCGGTTCGGCTCATTCGGGGATTTGAGAAATGGGCGGTGGCACATGGTGCGCGCGAAGTATGTCTGGGGGTTTCGACGAATATTCATATCGAATCCACTGGAAAATTCTACGAACGCATGGGATTCACCCACGTGGGTGGGGTCTATAAGCGCCGGTTAGACCGGCCATGAGGAGCCAATAATGTTGAAGATACGGAATGCCCAAATAGCGGCATTCGAGCGGGCGGATGCTCCACACTTCGAACCTCGTACCATCCAACATCTCAAAGAGGCGTTTCCCAAGCACTGTGGGTTTTTGGGGGAAGACGGCCTCCGCACGGTCATACGGTACGGTATCAAGCAGGCAAGCGCCTATGGGCTGACAAATCAAAGTGGTGTGGGGTTGTTTATCGACCTGATGCTCCTGCTCGGTCGAGGGTTTGATACCGACCCACAATTGCGCTGGGCGGCGGAAGTGCTGAATGACGAGACGAGAGCCGACCAGAAGGAGAAGGCGGAGCATCTGTTTGAAAAAGCCACGGCATATCTTGACCAAGTCTCCGGCCCCAATAATGAGTTCATCGACGAAGCACAGCGTGGAATTCTTCATGCGTCGATCGAGCCGCCCTCTCACGACGCACGCTTTGAGGACGAAGTCGCCGATCGGTTGCGACATATCTGGCCGCAAAAGTACGCATACTTAGGAGAAGCTGAGGCGCGGCGCTTCATTGAGCAGGGAATTGGAGCGGCGAAGCGCCATGGCATTACGGATCAGAGCGGTTTTCTCGTCTATATCGGTCTCATGTATATGCTCGGCAGTAGCTTCGATACGGACCCTCTTTTTGCTTGGGCGAGCGAAATTCTGAACGATGACGAAGAGGAGCAGACCGAGAAAATCGGCAGACTGTACTTCGAGGCGATTAACTATCTGCAACAGTGGTGCGCTTAAAGCGAAGAAAAAGATCAGAGGGTAGGAAGCAATATGTGTAGTTGTGGGGGCCAAAGACCGCAAAAACCTCAAAGCACGGTCATTACGAATTGTCGCTCAGGTCCCTGGGATGTTGATTGTATTCTGGATATTTTTTGTAAAGGTGACAAAGCAGATCAGGAGGTCGTCAAGAAGCTGCCACGATTAATCATTCATAATCGAGAGCCCAAACAAGTGCACTACAAAAAATACGAAGGTGGGAAATGGGTGGATGGTGGGTTTACCAGTGGCGGATCTGCTCGAGACACGACACCAAAACGGACAGTGTGGGTCAACCAAACTCAAGATTGCCGCAATGCCGCGGCCACGCTTTATCACGAAGTGACCCATACGGATCAACCAGCCGGAATGGCCGGCTCTCAGCGTGAATACGATGCGTACCTCAAAACCGAGCAATGGAGAATCAAGAAAGGGCTCCCTCCCCACGATCCCTCATTTCGGAAAAAGGTAAATGGCAAAGAAGTTCCTGACATAGACGCAATCAAGAAAAAAGTTGACAAGACTTACGCCTATAATCCGCCAACGCCAATTGGCGGAGGTGCTCCGCCCCCGAGTGTGGAAGGGTTGGCTCCGAATGGGACGGATGTGCAGCTCTCGGATGGAACGACCAGGCCCCCACAAGAAGGTGACGCTTACCGATTACCAGATACGGGAGGGAAGATCGTAAAGACGATTGATGCAAATGAGTGGAAATGTCCGTAGCCGGGGAGGCGGAATCACCGGGCGTGGTGGTGGGACGTTAGCTTGTCGATGGGTTCTACGATGCGAGACCATTTGCTCATTAGTTTTGCTACAGGCTCAGCACTCCTCTTTGCCCAATATTTGTTCTTTACACAGCAACCTCAACAATTGGAGAAACAGGCTATGGCCACAAGTTCGCAGGCAGAACAAGAGCGCATGCGGTTCGAGTTGGCGTCCGGCACTTTGGAAGTTGACGTGAATACGCTGGAGCGCATGAAGTTGGCACTACTGTCGTTTTTCAAGACGCCTGAAGCAGAGTTTCCAACACAACACCTTGAAGCGCGTGACTCTTTGCGACAGGAGCTGGAACGTGCCGCGTGCTGGATCAGCGGGGACTCGGCCAGGATCGGGGCGTGGAGACTTGAGAATCAAGACGGTCGCATGGAATTGGTCCGATATCCGCCGCCAAGCAACGAGGATATGTCCATCTTTCACGCGACGCTTGAGCGGAAAGACGCTGAATGGAAAGTGACTGCCTTTGAGCTTGAACGGGAATTTGGTCCCAATTAGATCGGGAAGACGGGAATAGGAATTGGGGAGACGAAGGTTACTGCCCAGCTCGATAAAAGAATCATAGTGATGTTGAAAATTCGCAAAACCCAAATGGACTCGTTGAGCGACGCGAGGCTCAAGCAGTTTGAGGACCGCATGGTCATTCATTTGCGGGCGGCGTGTCCAGAGGAAACGCGTGAAACCACAGACGCGGAATTGCGGAGCACGATTCGCAAAGGAGTGGATGACGCCGCGAAATACGAGATTGTGAGCGAAGTTGATGTCCGTCGTTACTTGGAATGCGTCGTGGTGTATGGAGCGGACTTTGACACGAATCCGAAAACCGCCTGGGCAGGGCCTCTCTTGAATAACAAGCAGTGGTCAGGAACCGAAAAGATGAACCGAGTGGATGAGTACGCTCTCTTCGACTTCGCGAGGACTCAGCTATGAGCGACCGACGTGCGACGAGGCCCTTGAACGTGGAGGCGGTGAAAGCCGCGAATGCGGCTGTGGCCGGGGAAACTGGCGGACGACCTCTGACCCTGGGGCCTGAGGATGCCGCCCTGCGGAAGAAGTGGATGGATGCGTACATTGCCGCAGGGGGAAAATACGAAGAGATTGCACCTGGAGGAGGCGCACCTGGTGATATTGGTGATATTAAGGAGCCTTGCCCGGCGAATCCTCCGAGGAGACCGATTGATGACCCTGCCGTGCAAGAGGGGATGCGGCAAGCCTGGGAAGACTCACAGCCGGACGACCCTGACAATCGCCATGAAGAAGGTGGGTACATTGTCAGAAATGAAGATGGCTCTCTCGGTGTGGAAAGGTGGCCGAGAGGAGCTGGGGCAAGCATCGTGCCACCCCCGCGCGACGCGGAGGGAAAATATAATGGAAAGGAAGTCTTGGGAGAATTTCATACGCACCCGAATCCACCCATTGATGAAAATGGGAAAGAATGGACCCAAGGTGGACACGAAGGGGATTGGAATGGCATCGCCAATGAAAATTACCCAGGAGAAAGTTATATTATCAGTGGGGATGATGTCTGGGTTGTTTCTCCAGAAGGAGAACCAACCCGTGATGAATCCGGCGAGGAGACGCCACTTGGCTCGCGGGAAGACCTCATTGGCAATTAAGTTCTTATATCGTGCTTTTGTCGGAGGAGTGCTGTGCTTAGGGACTGTTGCTCGTACCTTTGCTAGTGCTCCTTCTTTACCACCGGAGGATAAACCCACAATGGAAACCGCAGCGTCGATGGGAGACTATATTGAACAGGCGAAAGCGCTCGCGCTCCAGGCTGTCCACAATCAACTCTCCCCCGATTATGAGTATGCAACGACGGTTAAGGATAAAGGCGACTCGTTAGAAGTCTTGATCCTGCCAAAGGGACGAGTGCGGGGGGGAGGGGCGAAAGTGATTGTGGCGAAACAATCCATGACCGTGGTGAAAACCTATTTTTTGCAATAGCGCGGGCGCCACATTCATTCGGTCTTCTCGGCGTGCATTCCACAAATGTCCCCGCGCTGCTCCGCGGACCATGAGGAGTGACCTCGTTCTCCCGAGCCCGCGGGTGCACGTCGCCACCGTCCGCCTGTAATAAACGCCGAAGATTTTTCCTCTGCTCCTTTCGTTAGGTACGCCGTTCCAAAGGATCGCTCGAAGGAGATCGTATGCTACGTATTCGTAACAGTCAGATGCGGACTTTTGAGCAAGCCGCCATGTCTGGGTTTGAAACCAGGATGGTTGAGCACCTCCGTACCTACTTCCCCGGACACTATAAGATATGGGGACCAGAGACCGCGCGGACGGTGGTGCGATACGGCTGTCAGAAAGCTCAAACGTATGAGTTTATGACGGAGCGCGATATCTGTCTGTATTTGACCCTCATGGCCACGCTTGGGGGGAATTTCGATACCGATCCACAACTGCCGTGGGCGACCACCATTTTGACCGATCCCGCCATTGCCGAGCCAACAACGCGTATTGATCGCTTAACGAATCACGCGATGGAGTTTCTTGATCAGACCGTGGGCAAGAATGACCATTATCTGAATCGAGCCTTACTGCGCGTGCGCAACGAGTTCGCGGAACTGCTCGAAGACCCGTCTTTTCCCGATGTCCCCACGCAGGCGCTTGCCATGCTCAATAAACTCTTTCCCCAAAAATACCGGGTGGTAGGCGAAGCGTGTCTCCGCGCGGTGGTTCCCGTGGGCGTGCAACGAGCCAGTGACTACCGCATCACGACACGCAAAGGCCAACTCATTTACCTTGCGCTCATGTTCACCTTCGGCAGTGGCTTCGATAGTGACCCGCAACTCCCCAACTACGCGCTCATTCTCAAGGATGCAGACCTCGACGGGCAAGAAAAGGCCGAAAAGCTGCATCAACTCGCGCGAGACTATGTTGAGCAGTGGGCGAGCTGGTGGACCACGAAGGGGCCAGACAATGTGTAATCGCAATGACGCGATCAGCAGCGCAAAGAAACAACCAACCTGTCCACCCGGGGAAACAACAGCCCCCTGCCCCTGTCCGGTCTATAAAACACAACCGACACTCGACCAAATTCAAGCCGATCCGTGTGTAGATAAGGAACTCAAGAAGGCATGGGACGAATCCAATCCCAACGCCCCAGATGTCCCTCGTGGAACCGAGGGAAGTACGAAGAAAGAGCAGGGGGGTTGGGTTGTGTGGAATAAGGATACCGGCCAACTCGAAGTCTATCGGGTACCCGCCGGGACTCGAGATGGGCTCGGCCCAATAGTTGGGACACGTCCCCCGGATAATGAACATCAACAAGTCGTCTCCTGGTTTCATACGCACCCGAACAAGGTTGCGGAAGGATATGGACATGGGCCGAGTCCGGGTGATACCGGTTGGCAAAACGACGAAGCAAAAGTTCCCGGTATTATCGAGACGCATGAAGGGCGAAAAACTATTCCGTATCCGTAGTGTAAACGTTCTTGGGAGAGACACGACTCAATGGTGAACAAAAGACTTTTCTCTGTTGCCCTCATCGTATCGATAACTGGCGGTGTGCGAGTGGCAGATTGTGATTCTGGTACCGAAGGTTATTATCGGAAAGGAGAGAGACCAATGGCAGCAACTCCCAATATCGAGGTTCAAGAAGTTGATCAAGTCAATATCGTAGTAGGGCAGTATCTCGTCTCACAAAAAAATTGGCGACCCGATCAGTTTCGTCTAGAGCATAGAGGGTTCAGTGCCGACGGCCACGCGATTATTGTCTGGGCCATCTTTCTTGAAGATCAAATCCACCCCGTTCCTGGAGGTGGAAAATCCGTCGAACTTCACCTTGACCGCAATACGCAGCGGGTCGTACGAGAATTGGGGTTTCAATAAGGGCGGAAAGATTCCCTCCTCCTTTTCTATGAGCAGTCACTTGTCTGTTCATGCGGGAGACTTCTTGATCTTTCGCGCCTACGACCGGATAATGCCGCCTTGACGAACTAGGGGTGCATCTCCATGGACGACAGCGGCACGACGACACCACATCTGACCTTTGAACAGCTCGCGGACCTGCGGGAAAAAACCGAGGCTATTGCTCAATTTCTCAAGGACCGGCTCAAAGGCCACTTGGAAACGATTCGACCTGCCTTCGCGCCGCGCCGAGCGTTGGGAAAATATACCGGGATTCGCGACAGCGTCGCGGGAGAAGACAAAGCCTTCGCGCAGTTACTGACCCAATACCAAGAGGTGTGTCGGAATCCCTTCGCGCTTCCACCAGAGTTGGATCAGGATATTCTGGCCAACATTGACAATCAACTCGACGTCCAACCCTGGGAGTACACTTACGAAGCCAAGGGAGCCAAAGAAATCAAAACCCTGAGCATGAACTCCCCCGCGCGGTGGGTCCTCACGTATAGTTCCGGCTATACGCTGGCCCAGGTCCGACAAGCCGTCAGTGGTCTGCAAGATCGACGGTCCGATTATGTCCGCCAGTTTGTCGTCAATGCGCTGGTCATGCGGTTCATGTTTGATCGCTACCCCGGCATTCCGCAACTCCTGACCGATCTCCGCTATGAAGTACGGATCGAGAAAGCGCAGGGCTTAGGCGAACTTCCCTTTGTCACAGTCAGTGCCTGCCTCCCCTCATTTCGACCCGCCGACGATCTCATCCTGACCGCCACGCGTTTCTCCGGCGTTCCCGCGTTCATTGAGTTGCTCAATGTCGATGCCGTGCCTACCCTCCAAGACCCGCTCAAGCTCCAGATTGAACGCATGCTGCTCTCGTAACGGTCGTCAGACACGGAAGCGTTGCCACATTGCTCTCGCATACACGAAGAAAGGGGGAATATGCGATTTCCTGATCGTGCTCTCGTGATCGTCGCCGCTGTGATCGCCCTGTTGTGGCCGACCTCCGAAAGTGCCGCCCAACGCAACAAAAGAAGGGCGTCTCCGTCCGCGAGGACGCAGCAAGCCCCTGATACCGCCATTGTCACTTCCCTCGTCCAAGCCGCGCGCGAGGGACGGACCGAGACGATGCAGACCGTGTTGGATCAAGGGGTGGATGTGAATGCCCGCGATCCCCAAGGGCGAGTCGCGCTGATCGCCGCCGCCACCGAGGGGCAGCATGAGGCCGTGCAATGGCTGCTCTCAAAGGGAGCGGACGCCAATACCAAAGACCAACAGGGCACTACGGCGCTCATCGCGGCGGTCGCCAAGGATCGCACCGCTATTGTCCAGACGCTCTTGGCGAGTGGAGCGGATGTCAATATGCGAGACGCGAAAGGAAAAACCGCTCTCGCTGGAGCGCTCTCGCTGATTTCTCACGTCTACAATCCGACGCTGCAACTCTTCGAGAAGAAAGGGCAGGTCAACCTCACCATCGTTGACACGCTCATTGCCAAGGGAGCTGACCCCAACACCCAGGGAGAGCGGGGCTGGACCTCCCTGACCTCAGCCGCGCGAGAAGGGCGGACGGAGATGGTCGTGAATCTGTTGAGTAAGGGAGCCAATCCCAATCTGCCCGGCGATCAGGAGCGCACGGCGCTGATGGAAGCGGCGGCGGGCGGGCACGCGGAAATGCTGCGCGCCCTCATGGCGAAAGGGGCCGCCGTCAGCACCAAGGACCAGCTTGGACGAACCCCGTTGATCGAAGCCACCCTGATTGGCACCTATCCCGACATTGTCCAAACTCTCGTCGACGCGGGAGCCGACGTGAATGCACAGGATAAACAAGGGTGGACACCGCTGATTGTCGCGGCGCTGCGTGGCCATGCCAACCTCGCGAGCCTTTTCTTGGCCAAGGGTGCTCGTGTTGATGCCAGAGATGCCCTCGGAGGAACGGCCCTGATGGTGGCGGCGTCTTGGCAGCGCAATGACATTGTGAAAGCGCTTCTCGATCAGGGTTCGCATGTGAACGCGCAAGACACCCTTGGCCGCACGGCGTTGATGCTGGCCGCGGAAAAAGGCTATGCCGATACGGCGCAAGTGCTGCTGACCAGAGGGGCGAATGCGAATCTCAAGGATCGCGTGAGTCGAGCGGCTTTGACATTCGCGGCCGCGCAAGGGGCCTCCGAGGCGATACGGGCGTTGCTGAATCGAGGGGCGGATATTAATACCCGGGATCGCGTGAGCCGTACCCCGTTACTGGTGGCGGTGTTGCAAGGACACGCGGAAGCCGTACAAACGTTACTGACCGGTGGCGCCGACCCCAATGCCGAAAGTCGAACTGGAGAGACGGCGTTACGGGCGGCGCGCCTGCGTGGCGATACCGCCATCGTGCGGATGCTCGAAGAGGCTGGCGCACGGTAGGGGAGAAGCGACGCATCGGTTTTTCTTCTCCTCTGTAGCCCGCCTTTAATTGACACTCCCCCGGCAAAGAGTTTATGAGGGCCTGAGGTACGGGGGAAAACACCAAGATGGCGCGAGTGGGAGCACTTTTGTTCTGTGAATAACCTTGATCGCCGACAGTAAGCCGGCGTGGGACTGAGAATCATGGGGAGAATCATTTCCGGCAGATATGAGGAGGTAGGGCGATTGGGCCAGGGGGGCCAGGGGGTCGTGTACAAAGTACGCCATGTTGAGCACAAGACGGACCTCGCGCTCAAGGTGTTGCCTTCGTATCTGTTGGCCGATGAGGAGTTGATGGCGCGCTTTGAGCAAGAAGCGCAAATGATGACCCGGCTGAGTCATCATAATATCGCTCGGGTGCTTGGTTCTGGACGTGATGACGAGCTGAAGCTCCGGTTTATTGTCATGGAGTACATTCAGGGCAAGAACCTCAAAGAGTACTTGCAAGAGAAAGGACCGTTGCCGCTCTCGGAGGTGCTGGAGATTGCTCGTCAGGTGGCTGGCGCGCTTGCCCATGCTCATACCCAGCCCTCTCCGATCATCCATCGAGACATCAAGCCGACGAACATCATGCTGGAAGATTTCTCCGGTCGCGCGGTCGTGCTTGATTTCGGCATCGCCAAGGAACTCGGAGAATCGGAACACGCTCCGACACGAACCGGGGCGATGCTGGGGACGTGGAAATACTGTGCCCCAGAGCAGTTGCGGCATGAACCGCTGACGGGCGGCGCGGATGTCTACTCCCTTGGGATGGTCATGTACGAGATGTACACCGGAACCCCCTTCTTTTCGGGTCTTGATGAACATGCGGTCTTGGGAAGGGTGCTCCACGATCCGCGTGAACATACTCCCTATTTCGCGCGTCAGACCCTCCCAGCCTTTGTCACGTTAGTCACCAAAGCGATCGCGAAGTCACGAGACAAACGCTATCGGCGTATGGCGGATTTCCTCAACGACTTGGAAGCATGTTGGTGGGCGCTGGATGATACGAGAACCATGATCATGGCTTCCCTGAGTCCGAGCCCACGCCCAGCGGATACGCACCCCGGAGACATCGCCGAGCTGGATGAACAGATTCGTCGCCTGGAAGAAGAACGCCAGCGCCACACCGTGGCCGCCATCCAAGGACAAGTGCATCTCGCGAAAGAACAGGCCGAACGAAGCGGCGCGCGACAATGGGCGGTCGCGCTGTTCGAGCAGGGGCTGGCACGGGAAACCGCGGGCGACGCGCACAATGGTGAACAGCGATACACGCAAGCCCAGGAGTCTTACGAAGCGGCGATCACTCTTTTTACGCAGGCCAGTGAGGAAGCCAACGCCCGCGCGGCGGCTCGCCAACTGGAGAAAGAACGGCACGATGCCTACACCGCCAAGGCCGATGCGGAACGGGCCGGAGCCGAGGGGCAGACCAGTGCCCTCTACGCTCGTGCGCTGACCACGTTGACGCAAGCCGACCAGCTCTGGGCACAGCAGCAGGGATTGCAAGCCGAGCCGCTCTATCAAGCGGCGGGCCGGCTCTTCGCGGATGCTCGTGATCTTGCTTACCAAGAGGCCCAGCGCAGAGAAGCTGAAGCGGCCCGCGCGCGGACCCGCACGGTTCGAGCGGCGGCGCTCGCCGACGACAGCGCGGCGTTGGCGACAACGCTCTTTGAAGAAGGCCAGGTCAATGAGCAGCAGGCGGAGGTGGCTCTTGAACAGCACGATTTGACGCAAGCGCGGCGCTTCTATTTCGCCGCGCAACAAAAATACGAACTCGCCCAACGCCAAGCCAAGCGCGAGCAGCAACGGCGACAAGAGGTCCTCGCTCTTGCTACGCAAACCCAGACGTTGCAGGAGCAAGCACGTGCGCTCGGTGAGAGTGTCCAGCACCACGCCGAGTACGCACAAGCCGAAGCGTTGAGGCTCCAAGCCCTGACCTTGCTTGATGCCCACGAATATACCAAAGCGAGTCAACGCTACACCCAAGCGCGCGACCTCTATGAAGCAGCGTTGCGGGCGGTGGAGCACGAACTGCAAGAGGAACGCGAGCGAACCGCGCGTGAGGCCGAAGTCGCGGCACGACGAGCTGAGGAACAACGGCTGGAAGCGCAACGACAAGCGGCTTTAGCCACACAGGTGCAACAGCTTGAAGCAATGCAGCAGACTGTCCAGTCCGCGCGAAAAGCGGCTGACACTGCGGATGCTCAGGTCCATGCCGCGGAAGAGTACTCCCGCGCGGTCGCGCAACACGTCGCGGCGGATCAGCTCTTTGCTCAACAGAACTACCAAAGTGCCTACACCCTCTATGAAGACGCCTGTCGGCTCTTTGCTCACGCGGGCGAACAGGCACGGCACGCCACGGTGAGGGCAACGGCTGAGCTCGCGCAGACCTACATGCGGGCCGCTCAGAAGGCGGCACTGCTCGTGCACGCGGACACCTTGGCGGCTGGACTGATGGAGGAAGCCGCGGCAACCGAGCAGCACGCCAATGCCGCATTCGCGAACGGAGAGTTTGCTAGTGCTGGTCTGTCCTATGAAACAGCGCAACAGCAATATGCGCGAGCCGAGGCCCAGGCGCGTACGGAGCAGCAACGGCAAAGGCAACAAGCGGTGATCGTGGCCCGTGAAGTCCAAGTGGTCCAGGACCGCGTGAAGGCATTCGGGCCTGACGTGGACGCGCTCCCGGCGTATCAAGAAGCGCGAGCGACTCACCAACGCGCGACGACCCTCTTTACCGAGAACCAGTACGCCCAAGCGGAAGCCGCGTACCAGCAGGCACGCCAGCAGTACGAACACGCTGGACGGCTTGCGGCGCAGCAACAGGTCACCTCCGTCCATGAGCGTATGCGCGTGGCCCAAGAGGCGGCTGTTCAGGGCGGGGCACCGCAATTTTGTCCAGAGGAGTGGACCGAGGCGATACAGCTCTCCACTGTCGCCCAACAGCATGGTACCCGTGGGGAAACCGCCCAGGCCGTGGTGGCCTTTCAACAGGCGCAGGAGCGCTTTACCCAACTGCGGCCCCTCGCGGAGCAACGGAAAGCTCAAGCCGAGGAACAGCAACGTCAGCGTACGCTCACGGCCCAGCAAACAGCGGAGGAAGCCCGCGCCGAGGCGGAGATGGTGGAAGCGCCACGGTATGCGGCCGCCCAATATGCTCACGCCACGCAACTCATGGATGAGGCGACACCACACCTCCAGGCCGCACGCTGGCAAGAAGCGCTTCCGTTATTGACACAAGCCCAGGAACTCTTTGACAAGGCCAGCGACGACGCCCTGCGAGCAAAAGCACGGCAGACGGCCGAGGCCGCGCGCGCGAAAGCCGTTCTCAGCCACCAGGAGACTCAAAAAGGGAAAGGACCGGTGTATTTTCCTGACCGTGTCGCGCAGGCCGCCACATTGCTTCGTACCGCGGAAGTCGCGTTGCAACGTGGGGATTTTGCCCTGGCCCGAAAAGGGTTCGAGGAGGGCGAGGTGCTCCTCCAGAAAATCCATCATACCGCTACCGTGCGCGAGCAGGCGGAAGCAGAACTGGCGATGTTGTCGGTTCCCGAGTTGCCCACGCTGGAACCGGAAGCGCCACCACAGCCCCCGGCAGCGTCCTCTCAGCCGAAGCAGCCTGAACAGCACAATAGCCCCCATCCCCTCTCCCTAGGTCCTCCAGCCAGCAACCAAGTCCAGGCGCAACCGCGACCGGCGGCACCTCTCGCGAGCCCTCCTCCCCGTCGGGTGGTGGCTCCTCCTCCTTCAGCCCCTTCTCCATCAACCATCCCTCCGACGACACTGCCCATTGGGAAAATCATAGGGATCGGGGTTGTTCTCGTCTTAGTTGTTGGTGGCTATCTGCTGGGATTTCGTTCGACGAATGAGCCCAAGCGCATGGCCTCAACTCCAGAAGCTCCCGCTACGCCGACTGCCACCCCACTGCTGCCCCATGAGCAAAAACCAACGGTGCCGACTCCTCCCCCGACGCCGCGCGAGCAAGTTATGGAGGTTCCTGAGCCCACGGTACCAGCGACCCCCACGCCAAGTGCCCCTCCTATACCGTCCGTGACAAAAGAGACACCACCCACGGAAAGCGCGGAGCCACGAGTCGCGACGGCAACACCACCCCCTCCGCCTCAACTCCGTCCACTCACTATTCGCCAGGCTAAACCAGGACCGGGCGCGGACGTGACGCTCAGGGAAGGAGAAGCACTGCCTTTCTCCGTCACTCTTGACGAGCGTGACAGCCGGACGCTCCGCTACCGTTGGACACTCAACGGCGTGGAGCAGTCAACCGAGGCTACGTGGCGATATAAACCCAAGTTCGACGAGGCTGAGGAAGCAGCGAAATCCGTCCAGGTTGTGGTTCGTGACGAGGCCGACCAAAGAGTCGAACGAGAGTGGCGGGTGCGGGTGCTCAACGTCAACCGGGTCCCGACTATCTCGACCACGACGCCACGTCTTGGGTCCCCGGTTGATGTCGTTGCCGGGGCGACCCAGTCCTTTGCCGTGAACGCGAAGGATCCAGATAAGGATGGCCCGCTGACCTACCGCTGGCTGTTGGGTGGCGACGAAGTCGATACGGGCGAGACTGGGACCTGGCGGTTCCACGCGCCCACCAGTGATGGCACGCATCAGGTGACGGTGGAAATTCAGGACGCGGCTGGAGAGAAAATTCAAGAGCGTTGGGATGTCGTGGTGAAAGCGACGGCTCCGTCTTTGCGCTGGGTGCGAGTCCAACCCAAGGACGAGCGGGTACGGACCCAAACGGGACAGATGGTCGAGTTCTCCGCGCTCGCGGAACTGTCGAGTCAGACCCGAGGCGCGGAAGGAATTCAGTACCAATGGCGGGTCAATGAAACGGTGCGACAAACGGAGGAGGCGGGACGGTTTCAATTTTCCGAGGACCGCGCCGGGCGCTATCAAGTCTCGGTCGTGGCGCTCACCGCGGAAGGGATCAAAAGCCCCCTGCGCCAATGGTCGCTTGATGTGCGAGAGCTTGAACCCCCACCAGCCGTGACATCCCCCGAAGAGACCGCTCCAGATTCTCGTGCCATGACCCAGTGCGACAAAGACGTGCGCGGGTGGCTTGAGAGCTACCGACGCGCTTGGGAGACGAAGAACGTGCGTACCCTTGCCTCCCTCGGTGTCATCGCGCGGGTGGACACCGCTAGTGTGGCGCGGACCCTCAAGGAATATCAATCCTTCCGTGTCATTCTTACGGACCGGGACATTCAATGCGCGGGTGACCAGGCCACGGTTTCATTTTCGCGGGTCGATGAGATTGATGGGACGATCGTCGTGCATCCGGAGCGGACGACCATTCATCTCGATAAACACAATGGTCAGTGGGTGATGCGGAGGTGAGAACACGCATGAGCGCACAGCAGATGCGAGCAACGTCGCCCAAAGGATATGAGTAAGGAGGAGACCGTGCCAATTCGCGGAGCAGCAAAATCGGAAGTCGGGAAAGTGCGCGCTAAAAACGAGGATACCTTTGGCTTTTTTCCCGCCACCTCTTTTTACATCGTGGCGGACGGGATGGGAGGTCACGCGGGAGGAGAAATCGCGAGCCAATTGGCCGTGGAGACCATGCAGACCTCTCTGCAAGAGACGAAGGATGAAGATCTGACGCCCATTCTGGACCCTGAGGGGCGCAGTTCCCTCGCTGGGCGCCGGTTACTGATCGCGGCGGAGCGGGCAAACGGAGAAATTCTGGGCACGAGCCGACAAAAACCCGAGTTGACCGGCATGGGCACCACCATCGCCGCGTTGTTGTTCGAGGAACGGGGACAGCAGGCCAGTATCTGTCATGTGGGAGATAGTCGCGTCTATCGGGTCCGGGGGCGGCGGATTGATCAACTGACCGAAGATCACTCGCTCATCCAACAACTCCTGCGGGAGGGAAAAATCTCCGAGCACGACGCGAAAACCTCGCCCCATCGCCACGTCTTGACTCAGGCGCTGGGCATCGGCCCGGAAGTCCGCCCGGCGGTGCGCATTGAAACGGCCAATCCTGGAGACGTCTTTATCCTCTGTAGTGATGGCGTGCATGGGGTGATCGAGGCTGGCGAAATCCTGGAAGCCGTGACCCATGCGATCACCGACCTCCGCACCGTATGTGATACCCTCCTCAACTTAGCCAACAATCGTGGAGGGCCCGACAACTGTACGGTCATCGTCCTCCAATACGAGCAGAGTTAGGGTCGTGGCGTCCGCTGTCACGTCACTGACCACTCGATAATCACGCGCATGGGTAGAGTTATCTCGCGGAAATACGAAGAGCTTGGGCAATTGGGCCAAGGGGGGCAAGGCGTGGTGTACAAGGTCCGCCACGTTGAGCACCAGACGGTCATGGCCTTGAAAGCACTGCCGGTCTACTTGCTCGAAGACCAAGATATGGTCGCCCGCTTCGAGCAAGAGTCCGTCGTGATGACGCGGTTACAGCATCGCAACATCGCCCGCGTGCTGGGGACGGGGCGCGATGACGCCCTCAACCTGACCTACTTTGTCATGGAGTACATTGAGGGACGGACCCTCAAGCAGTACCTGTATGAAAAGGGTCCCCTGCCGTTGTCCGAGGTGCTTGAAATTGCTCGGCAGGTGGCGAGCGCCTTGGAGTATGCCCATACCCAAACCCCGCCGGTCATCCATCGCGATATTAAGCCGACCAACATTATGATCGAGGACCACACTGGTCGTGTGGTGGTGCTCGACTTTGGCATCGCCAAGGAACTGGACGATGGGGAGTCGCGCACCAAAACCGGCGTCATGGTCGGAACGTGGAAGTACTGTTCCCCAGAGCAGCTCCGCCATGAACCGCTATCAGGCAGCGCCGACGTCTATTCCTTGGGGATCGTGATGTATGAGATCCTCACGGGCAAGCAATTCTTCGCGGGCCTTGATGAGCATGCGGTGCTTGGGAAGGTCCTGTACGATCCTCAAGAAAATATCCCCGCCTTTGATCGCCCCGTGCCCCCCGCGTTCGCCGCAGTGGTCACCAAGGCGATCGCCAAGGACCGCGACAAGCGCTATCCGCGCATGGCGGACCTGTCGCGCGATCTCGAAGCCTGCTGGCTGACGCTTGATGAGACCAAGACGGTAGCACTCTTCACCCCTCCACCCGCAGTGTCGCAGCCTGTTCAGGAGCGGAGTGAGATCGAGAAAATCGAAGCGCAGATTCGGCAGTTGGAAGAAGAGCGACAGCGTCGCATGGTGACATCGTTACAAAGCCAGGTGCGCGAGGCCCGAACACGCGCGGAGCAAGAAGGCGCCCGCCAGGTCGCGGCCGCTCTCTTTGAGCAAGGGCTTGCCCAGGAAGGTGCTGGCGAAGAACACGTTCGTCATCAGCAATACGCGCTTGCCCAGCAGCCCTATCAAGAAGCGCTCCAGAGCTTCACCCGCGCCGCGGAAGAGGCGGTCTCCGCGGTGCTGTGGCGACAAGCGGAACAGAATCGACAAGAAGCGGCCAACGCGAGCGCGGATGCGGACCGCTACCTCGCCCAGACGCGGGCCGCCGCCGCCTATACGTCCGCCCGCGCCACGCACGCGCGGGCGGAACAAGCGTGGGAGCAGCGCCAGTATGCGGAAGCCGGCGTGCTGTATGTGGAAGCACGTGACTTGTTCGAGGATGCGCGAGATTTGGCGTATCGCCAAACCCTGAAAGAAGAGGCTGAGGCGGCGCGGACCCACGCCCACGCGAGCAAACAGGCCGCCGTGTCGGACAGTGCCGAGACACTGGCCTCGTCGCTCTTCGAGGAAGGGCGCGCCAATGAACAGCGCGCGACAGGGGCCTTGGAGCGCGAGGAATTCACCCAAGCCCGCGAATTTTTTCTCACCGCCCAACAGAAATATGAGCAGGCGCAACGGCAGGCGCGGCGGATGCAGCAGCGTCGGCAAGAGGTGATCGCTCTTGCTGGAGATGTTGAAGCCGCTCAACACCGCGCTCAGGCGGAAGGGCCTGAAGTCCGGGAACAGGAGGGGTATCAGCAAGCGGAACTGTTCCGCCAACAAGCCGAAACGCTCTTGGCCGCTTATGAGTTCACCGGTGCGGAACAGCGATTCACTCAGGCACGGGAGCAATATGAGGCGGCGGCGCGGGCGGTCGCACGAGCACGCCTCCAGCAGCAAGTCACGCGGGTACGGCGCGAAGCGGACACCGCACGTGCGGGGGCGGAGGTGGCTGACGCGCAACGGTGGTGTCCAACCGAGTGGACGGCCGGCCAGCACGCCGACGAGGTCGGCAGGAGCCAGGAAACTCAGGGAGAGTTAGCCGCGGCCATTGAGTCGTATCGCCAAGCTGGACAGCACTGGGAACAGGTACGTCAAACCTCGCTGGCGCGGTCCGCGCAAGCGCAAGCCGAAACTGCGCGTCAACGGGTACACGTGGTGAAGAAGCAGGCGGAGCCTCTCCGCCCGTGGGCGGATGCGCAGTGGCAGGCGGCGCACGAACACGAAACACAAGGAGACGCGGCACGCCAAGCTGGTGACTATGGCCGCGCCGCCGCCGAGTATGCCCAAGCCGAGGGGGACTACGACCGCGCGCGTACGGAAGGCGTGGAACACCAACGCCAAGAAGCGGCAGAACAGCGGGCCGAGCGAGAGTTGCAGCGTACCGTAACGCAGGCGCGTGAGGCCACGGTGAAAGCGCGGCAAGGGGCGGAACGACACGAGGCCCCACAGCGCGTCGCCGACCAGTGGGCGGCCCTCCTTGAAGCGGAACACCACGCGCAAGCAAGCGAAGCCCGCGGTGAGAGCGCGGCGGCGATCACGGCATGGCAAGAGCTGGAAGTCCGGTATGTCCACATACGTGAAATGGCGCTGGAGCACGCCGCGCTTGAGCGGGTGACCCGTGCGCGGCAGCAGGTCCAGGCGGCGAAAGAAGACGCGCAAGAATGGAAACCCTGGGCTGCCTCCGCGTGGGGAGAAGCGGTGCATCAGGAAACCGCCGCCGAGCGGGCGTTGCAGGCGCGCAAACATGGAGAGGCTGAACAGGGGTACCGAAATGCCGCGCTCGCTTATGCGCGAGTGAAGAAAGAAGGAGAAATCGCCCAACACGCCGCGCACGAAACCCTGCGGCAACACGCCGTTCGTGCCCAGCAAGCCGCGATAGCGGCGCGGGTCGCGGCCGAACGCGGCGGGGCACGAGAGGAGGCGGCTGCTCACTATCGGGACGCGACCGTTGTTCTCCAGCAAGGTGACACCCTGGTGACGGCCCAGGAGTATGAACAAGCGCGGCAGCGGTACCGTCAAGCTCAGGAAGGATACGAAGAAGCCGCTCGCGTAGCCGAGGAGCAGCGGCGTCAACACGCGGTGATAGAGGCTCGACAGCGGGCCGAAACCGCGCGACACGCCGCGGAGCAAGCCGGCGCTGTTCAGCGTTTTTCTTCGACATGGCAGGACGCGAACCGAGTGCTCCAACGGGCCCAGCATCACGAAGCCCAATCCGAGTGGCAAGAAGCCGTGGCCTTGTATGAAGACGGGGCCCAACAGTTTTCCCACCTGCGGCATGAGACTGAGCAAGCGGCGGCATACGAAGAGGAACAGCGTCAGCGGCGCGCGCATCTCGCGCGGCAACGCGCGACGCAAAGCCAGCAAACGACTGAACGCGGTGAGGGGCCGCGTGTGGCCCATGCACGGTATGCCACCGCCATGCAGGCGTATCAGGCTGGAGAGCGCGGTCTCGCGGCGCGGCAATGGGAAGACGCTGAAGCTGCCTTTGACCACGCGCATGACCAGTTTCTCGCCCTTGCCACACTCGTACAAAAAGAACAGGACAATCGGCTTGCAACGACGACGCGCGAGGAAGCGCTCAATGCCCACCAGGAGATGCAACAGAGCCGCGCCTCGGAACTCTTTCCTCAAGAGGTCGCGAGGATCGACGCCGTGTTGCGTGAGGGGGAGCAAGCGTTTGCGCGTACGGAGTTTGTTCCCGCTCACCAGCAGTTTCTCCACGCGATCGACCAGCTCAAGCAACTCGCGCGGGCTACCGCACGTCAGGTGCAAAAAGAACGCGCCGAACAGGTGAAAGCCCAGGCACTGATCCTGCAAAGCCAACTGCCCACCGCGAAAGGCGCGCAACACAAGCAGGCAAAAAAAGCGGTGCAACAGGGAGAGCAACTGTTTGCTCGGGAACAATACCAAGAGGCGACTGCTTGCTACGAAACCGCGGTGACACTGTGGACCGTGCTGCAACAGGCTGCGGCGATGGCAGCGGTGGCGCAAGAGTCCAGTCCTCCCGCGCATCAGAATGGCGTTGCCGCTATTCCCTCGCCGGAGCCCCGCACTCGTGGTGGCTATGCGATCATAGGTGGTGTAGCCGCCATCCTCCTCGTCGGGCTGTACTTCGTGAGTCCCTTTCGGGAGACTTCCCTCCGGGAGACTATTCCGCAACCTGAGACGCCACTCGTCAAGCAGGAAGCGCCGCGCACGAAAGCTATCGAGGTCAAGCCGGAGGTCTCCTCTTCAACAGTGAAGCCGCCACCGCCAGTGCCGATCGAGAGTCCGAAGATCGAAACGGCGCTCGCTCCCGTACCGGAAAAACTTCCACCACCGGCTCCCAAGCCATTGCGGATCGCTCGGGCAACTCCCGACCCCGCGGCTGAGGTGGTTGTCAAGGAAGGAGAGCAGCAGCCCTTTACCATTGCGACTGACAACGCCACGTCCACCACGCTCCGTTACGCCTGGCAAGTCAATGGGAAAGAGGTTTCCGTCGGCATGGGACAAGAGGCGGCGACCTGGGCATACCGTCCCGGCTTTGATGAGGGTGGTGAGCAGCCGAAGACTGTCGAGGTGGTGGTGAGCGATGAGGGACAGCAGAGCGCGCGCAAGAGCTGGAGCGTGCGGGTCCATAATAGCAACCGTGCTCCTCGTCTGCTGACCACGTCTCCGCGGCCTGGGAAGCCGTTGATGGTACGCGCGGGAGAGGTCAAAGACTTCGCCATTGAAGCGTCAGACCCGGATAAGGATGACCGTCTCGCGTATGTCTGGTCGTTGGATGGCAAGGAGGTCGCGCGGGAGAACCGCTGGCAATTTCATATTCCTCCCAGTGCTGGGGCGTACACCGTCACCGTGACGGTGTCGGACCAAGGTGGGGCCACACTCAAGCAGGAATGGCTGCTCAGTCTCAAAACGCCTCCACCAACTATCACGAAGACCATCCCCGCCACCGCGCGGGAAGTCGAGGCTGAGGAAGGGAAGCCCGTGACCTTCGCCGTGGTGGCCGACAGTGCTGGGAAAGGGGCGCTGCGATATGCGTGGCGGGTGGATGGTCGAGCGCAATCCGCCACGGGAGCGGAATGGACGTACAGCCCTGGATTCGCTGATGGCACGGAGCCGCTCAAGCGGGTGGAAGTAAGGATAACCGATAGTGATGGTCACACCGTCACCGAGACGTGGCGGGTGCGGGTCCGCGAGGTCAATCAGCCGCCACGCATCGTGAGAGCCTCGCCGAACGCCGAACGCTCGGTGGAGATGACGGCGGGAGAGATGCAAGAGTTCACGGTGAATGCGACGGACCCAGATCGTGACGATCGCGATCGTACTGACCGCCTTGCGTATGTGTGGTCCTTGGATGGTCAGGAAGTGGCCCGGAGCGAACGTTGGCGGTTCCACGCGCCGGCAACGGCAGGGTCTCACCAAGTGAGCGTGGAAGTCCAGGACCGTGAGGGGATGAAGCAACAGCAGGTGTGGCAGGTGCTCGTGAAAGCCGTTGTCCCGCCGCCTGAACCGCCGGTGATGATTCCCGTACGCCCACGGGAGAGTGTCGTGCCTCCGCCGTCGCTGCCCGAGAAAACGGCACTGCGAGAAGCCGAGGTCCAGGAATGGCTTGAAACCTATCGACGCGCGTGGGAAAGCAAAAATACCGATCTCCTCGCCTCTTGGGGACTCCTCTCAGCTCAGGACGCGAGCAAACTCCAACAAGTGTTGGCCGCGTATAAAGAGTTTCGAGTCGTGCTCTCGGACGTGAACGTGCAAGCCGAGGGTACCCAAGCCTCGGTGTCCTTCAAGCGGGTCGATACCATGGACCGGAATACCGTGGCCCATCCCAATCGCACGACGATTCTCCTCGAAAAACGTGGCGATGGTCGGATTGTGGTACGGAAATAGCGCGAAGACCGCACACACTCCTGATTCCGCCTTGTGAGGAGCAGGGGCCTCAGCTATGATCTCGCGCCTGTTGATTTCGTATGGAGAGAACCGCTAAAGCCGCACCCAAAAAGAGAACTCCTCGGACGAAGGGCGAGACGACGATACCACCACGCGTGGGTCCACGCCGTGAACAGAGTCTCCGCTTCCTTGAGGACATCGGCACCCGCATCGCCCATTCTCACGATCTCCAAGAGACGCTCGAAGAACTGACCCAGACCATCGCCGACCGGATGGGCACGGAGGTGTGCTCACTTTATCTGTTCGACCCCAAAGGCCGACGCCTCACGCTGTGGGCGACAACCGGTCTCGACCGCGCGGCGGTCGGCAAAGTCAGCATGGATGTTGACGAAGGGCTCACGGGTTTGGTCCTCGAAAAAATGGAACCCGTGGCCGTGACCGACGCCATGTCCCATCCGCGGAATAAATACTTTCCTGAAACCGGAGAAGAGCGGTTCCATTCTTTTCTGGGTCTTCCGATCGTCGAAAAACATAGTCCACTCGGGGTGCTGGTGGTCCAGAGCCGTACCCGTCGTCGCTTCTCACGCACGGAAATCCGGTTGCTCAAGGCGATTGTTCCCCACGTGAGTAACGGGATTATCCAAGCGCGACTGCTCGAAACGCTGAAAACCAAGGAGCGCGAGCGCGAAGAGTACCAACACCGACTAATGGATGCGATAAAACGCCTTCATGTCTACGAACAGGAGCGGGAAACGCCGGAACAGAAAGGGCGGGCGAGACGAACGCGGCTCTCCGGCGTCGCGGCGGCTCCTGGCTTCGGGATCGGCCAGGCCCATCTTGTGCATCCCCAAATTCATCTTGACGCGCTCCCCGAACGCCAGATTGAGCATGCGGACGTGGAGATCGCGCAACTGCATGCCGCCGTGCGACAGTCGGTCCAAGAAATCGAGGAACTCAAGAAACACGTGCATGAGCGATTGCCGGAGGTTGATCTGGCGATCTTCGATGCCCATAGCATGATGTTGGAGGACCCAGCGCTCCGCGAAAAGATCGAGCTGCTGATTCGCGAGGGAGACGCGGCCGAGATCGCCGTCAAAAAAGTCGCCGAGGAATATATTGAAGCGTTCGCGCGCACGGAAGACGAATACTTGCGGCAGCGCGCCTCGGATATTCATGACATTGTCCAGCGGTTGTTGCGCCACCTCCTGGGCATTGAGGAACGGGTGGGTCCGCATGCCGGGAGTGTGATCTTGGTGGCGAAGGAAGTGACGTTGTCCGACCTGTGCATGGTGGACCCGGACCGCTTGAAAGGCGTGGTGCTGGGCAGTGGTGGCGCGACTTCCCATGCCTCGATCTTGGCGAAGTCGTTTGAGATTCCGACGGTCGTCGGGGTCAATCACTCCGAGTTAGTACACGAAGGGGACGAGCTTATCGTCGATGGCAATTCCGGGGTCGTGTATCTCAATCCGGGGACCGAGGTCATTCGCGAGTATGAGCAGCTTGACCGTGAATATCGCGCCTTTAACCGGGATTTGGAGGAGATTCACGACCTCCCCGCGGAGACCCGCGATGGCATGCGTATCACCCTGGGGGCCAATGTCGGCTTACTCATTGATGTCACGCTCGCGCGGCGTCATGGCGCGGAAGGCATCGGCCTGTATCGGACGGAAATTCCGTTTCTCACGTACCATGATTTTCCCAGTGAAGAAGAACAACTGGAGTTGTACCGCCGCGTGCTGACCAACATGGAGGGACAGTCCGTCACCATTCGCACGCTCGATTTGGGGCCCGACAAATATCCCTCGTACATGCGGTTGCCACGCGAGGAGAATCCCTATCTGGGCTGGCGCTCGATCCGGATTTCCCTGGAAATGATCGACCTCTTCAAGGTGCAGTTGCGCGCGATTCTCCGGGCGGGGGCCCACGGGCCCGTGCGCATGCTCTTTCCGATGATCTCCAGCGTGGAAGAAATTCTCAAAATCAAGGACCTCCTCGCGCAGGTCAAAGCCGAATTGCACGAAGAAGGGCTCGCCTTTGATCCGTGGATGCCGATTGGCGCGATGATCGAGGTGCCAGCCGCGGTCTGGCTCGCCGATCGTCTCATCCGCGAGGTGGATTTCTTTAGTATTGGCACCAATGACCTCATTCAGTATCTCCTGGCCGTGGACCGTAATAATCGCAAAGTGGCTTCGCTTTACGAACCCCTGCATCCCGCGGTCCTCACGGCCCTCTCACGGACGATCCAAGCCGCCAAACGCGCGGGCCGACGCGTCAGTATGTGTGGGGAAATGGCGGGCGACCCGCTCTGTACAATGGTCCTGCTCGGGATGGGACTGGAGGAATTCAGCATGGAACCCTTCTTTGTCCCAGTGATTAAGCGCCTCATTCGCTCTCTCTCGTATGCCGATGCCCAGCGGTTGACGGAAGAGGTGCTGCGGATGGAGACGGTGAAGGAAGTGAAGGGACGCTTGTTCGGGGAGTTGAAAAAGCTCGGCATGCTCGAACTAGTCGAGATGTATCATTGATTTTTCCTGAATTTTCTTGACATTTTCGTGGGTGACGCGTACAAAGTGTTGGATTTCATTGAGTGTCCGACCCTCCCTTCGGGGTGAGCGAGGACCACAACGAACAAAGGATACACATGAAAAACGTAGGAACCGGGAACCGACCACGACCAATCAGCGGATGGCGAACCATACGGGAGGAGGCGCGGGTGCTCGCGCACACCAGTCAGACGTTGACGACACCTGTCAACACAGCGAGTGACGTGTCCTCATCCGTGCCGCTTGTTCGCCCAGCAAGTCGCGAGGCGACTCCCTGCCGCACACTGCGTGTCTATTTCATCAAACCCTCCAAATACGACGAACAGGGCTACGTGTTGCGCTTCTGGAAGGGCGTGCTGCCGAATAACACCCTGACGGCGCTGGCGGCGCTCAACGAAGAATATAATCGGATGCGCGCGACCCAAAATGTGTTCGTCGAAACCGTCCTGTGGGATGAGATCGTCGAAGGCGCGATTGATGCCGAGACGGTCAGCGCGATCGCGCAAAAGGCCAAGGAAGATCACGTGGAAGTCATTATTGGCATGGCGGGCGTGCAAACCAATCAATATCCGCGTGGCCGCGATGTGGCCTTACAGTTCGTGAATGCCGGGTTCACCGTGCTCATGGGTGGGTTCCACGTCAGTGGCTATCCCGACTCCTGTAAATTCCTGAATAGCTGTGGCATCACCACGATCGTGGGGGAAGCGGAGAGCACCTGGGTGGGACTCCTTGATGACTATTTACGTGGCGATCTCAAACCGCACTATAGCGTCACCTCCGGCATCCGCGCCAAGACCGGCACCGGAGAAATTCTCGTCCCATCCATCGAAGGCGTGCAGTTACCCGCCATTGATGATCGCTACCTCACGCGGTTCGCCAATACCACCATGACAACGCTGGATACGTCCCGCGGTTGCCCATTCACCTGTTCTTATTGCAGTGTGAAAAACGTGATGGGCCGCACGATGCGGGCCCGCGATTCCCAATCCGCCGTGGACTGGATTCGTGACGCCGCCGACTATCATGGTATCGACACGTTGTTCCTGGTGGATGACGACTTCTTCCGTAGCCCCCAATGGGAACCCGTGTTGCTGGGGATGGCGGAACTCAAACAACAGGGGCGTAATGTCAACTTCATGATGCAAGTGGATATTGACGCGGGCGGCTACGCGGACCTGCGTGCTGGGGAAGCGGATAGTAGCAAGCACCAACGCAGTCGGCGCTTTGTTGAACTGGTCAAGAAAGCGGGCGGGTACTGTGCCTTTGTGGGATTCGAGTCGTTTAATCCGCTCAATTTGATGGCGGCGACGAAATTCCAGAACACCGAGCGGCGCGAACGGAACTTAGTGTTCAGTGAAGCCAAGAACCGCGTGCTGGAGAAGTACCGGCGCGTGGTCAACAACTGGCATGACGCCGGTATCGCCGTGCACTGTGGCTACATGATTGGCTTTCCGCACGACACCGCTGACAGTGGTCGCGAGGCGGCGCTCGACTTGATTGATGTGGGCGTGGACCTCGCGTCATTTTTTGTCGTGACCCCGCTCCCCGGCACCGAGGATCACACCAAGGCGGTTGAAGACGGGACGATCACGGATTGGGACTTCAACTGGTATGATTCCGATCACATGGTTTTTCGCCATCCCTTGATGACGCAAGACGAGGTGATGAAGGCGTACCGCGATGCGTACACCACGTTCTATTCGCCTTGGCGGATGTTGCAAAACACGATGACGTTCTCTGGCGGACGTGGGTTGAATTGGGAGGCGCGGGACAGCATGACGCGCGAGTTCCTCTACTGGGGGTACAGCTATCGTCGCGGTCGCCATCCGATGCTCGGCGGCCTCTGGAGAATGTATGACGAGAAGACCAAACGCCGCGTGATTACGGATGATGAAGCCCGCGCGTTGTATCTCGCGAACATGCACGGCCGGACCACCACCGAGGTGCCCGTGCTGCGCATGTCCTAACCCGATATGCGGACGACCCTCACGTTCCCGACGTTTTCTTCACCGGTGTTCGTTACCATCTTCTAACGGAAGAAAATGACGAGGATGAAGAATCTAGCGAAGAGGAGGAATGGGAAGACGACGATTCGGAAGAAGAGGCTATTTGAGAAGAAGCAGCTATTGATGTGTGAGAGAATGAATCACTGCGCAATGTTCGGCGCATTTTTGGGAGAAGGAGGTTGATGTCATGACAAAGTCAGAAATGGTGAAAAAGTTAGGTGAGTCCTGGGGTGGAATCTCGAATCGCCAGGCGAACGACAACCTGGATATCTTGATTAAATTTATCGTGTCGACGGTGAAGAAAGATAAACTGCTCAAGATTCCGAGTCTCGGGACGTTCAAACTGAAGCAGACCAAGGCAAGAATGGGTCGCAATCCCAAGACCGGCGAACCCATCAAGATTTCCGCGAAACGGAAAGTAGCGTTCAGCGCGGCGAAGGTCTTCAAGGAAGCGATTCTCGGCGCGAAAAAATAGCGCACTGACAAGGAGCTGGGGAGTGGGGACTAGGGGGTGGTTCCTCCCCCCCAGCTAGAAGTGTCTTCTTTCTTTCCCTAACCCCTAGCCCGATTCCCAGTCCCTATGTCCTACACCGTCAAGGAAATTTTCTACACTCTGCAAGGCGAAGGTGCGAACGCGGGCCGACCGGCGGTGTTTTGTCGTTTCGCGGGCTGCAATCTGTGGTCAGGCCGCGAGGACGACCGTACGACAGCGGTCTGTCAGTTTTGCGATACCGATTTTGTGGGGACGGATGGCTCCGGCGGCGGGAAGTTTCAGACCGCGGCGGCGCTCGCGGCCACAGTCGCGGCCACCTGGCCATTTCCTCCATCCGGCTGTGCGGCCCAACCTGAGCGCTTTCGTGAGCAACCGTTGGTGGTCTGCACAGGTGGTGAGCCGCTCCTGCAACTGGATGAACCGCTCGTGACCGCTTTGCACGACTATGGTTTTGAGATCGCCGTTGAAACCAATGGGACGCAAATACCCCCAGCCGGTATCGATTGGCTCTGCATGAGCCCCAAAGCCGGAGCAGACCTGCTGCTGCGGCACGGCAACGAACTGAAGCTCATTTTCCCTCAGCCTGGAGCAGCGCCGGAGCAGTTCATTGACCTCGACTTTCAGCACTTCTTTTTGCAGCCGATGGACGGGCCGCAACGGGCCCGCAATACCGAACTCGCGGTGCGGTACTGCCTGACGCATCCACAATGGCGGCTGAGTTTACAGACGCACAAGTTGTTGGGGATTCCCTGAATTTCACGCCATCCACACCTGTCGCCCTCCAAGGACAGAGGCTTACTTCCGATCAAGGGCGCGATACTGAATTGCCTCGGACAGATGAGAACTGCCAATTTTTTCGTCTCCGGCGAGATCGGCGATAGTCCGAGCGACTTTGAGAATGCGCGTGTACGCACGGGCGCTTAGGCCCAGTCGGGACATGGCGGTTTCCAACAGCTTCTCTCCCGCCGTCTCAAGCTGGCAGAATTTGCGAATATCGCGACTGCTCATTTGCGCATTACAAAAAATCGTCCGCCCAGCGAACCGTTTGAGCTGCCCTTCCCGGGCCTGATTCGCGCGTGCGCGGATCGTGGCCGAGTCTTCCCCCGGAGTGGTCTGACTCAACTCCTTGTATTTGACCGCCGGGACTTCGATCTGAATATCAATGCGATCCAGTAACGGGCCGGAGATTTTCGCTCGATACCGTTGCACTTGTTGCGGAGCACAGGTGCACTCGTGTTGCGAGTCGCCCAAGAAGCCGCAGAGACACGGATTCATCGCGCACACCAGCATGATACTGGCTGGGTAGGTAATCGAACCCACCGCGCGTGAAATCGTC
>JANMSE010000514.1:0-2884 GCA_031389045.1 Deltaproteobacteria bacterium
GGGGTACGCGCTGCAACTGTAGAAAATCTTGCCGCGTTTGTTCGAGCGCTTTTGTTGGATGTCGCCCGTGTTACACTCTGGACATTGCACACCCAGTGACACCGGTGCCGCCTTGCCCGTCTTCTTGATGTTCTTGCATTCTGGGTAGCCCGAACAGCCAAGAAACTTGCCATACCGACTGAAGCGCACCTGCATCGGCTTGCCGCACTTCTCGCACGCCTCGTCCGCCCCCTCCAGCTCTTCCTTCTGAAGCACAACCTGCCCGTCCTCGTCGCGAGTAAAGTTGCTCGTGGATTTGCATTCCGGGTAATTCGAGCACGCGAGGAATTCACCATTGCGGCCCCAGCGAATCTGCATCTTGCCGTCCGGGCACTTCGGACAGGAAATGTCCGTCGGCTCCGCCGCGCCTTTCACGTCGCGCATTTCCTTGTCGGCGCGTGCGAGGTCCGCGGAAAACGGCGTGTAGAACCGCTCTAGCGCCTTTTTCCAATCCTCTTGGCCGTCCTCGATCTTATCGAGCACCTCTTCCATGCCCGCCGTGAACTCGGTGTTCAGAATGTCGGGGAACGAACCCACCAAGAGATCGGTAATCATCATCCCCAAGCTCGTCGGGCGCAGCCGGCGCTGTTCATCCTCGCTGACATACTCCTTGGTGATCGTGCCCATGATCGACGCATACGTGGACGGGCGCCCAATGCCTTTTTCTTCCATCTCCTTGATGAGCGTCGCTTGCGTGAACCGCGGCGGCGGCTGCGTGAAATGCTGGTTCGGCGTGAGCGTGCGCAGGTCGAGGATGTCGTTTTCGTTCAACGGCGGCAGTTGCTTTTCGTCTTCATCCTCGTCGTCCGCGGCTTTGTCATCGCGCCCTTCCATGTAGACCCGGAGAAACCCATCGAAACGGAGCACCTGACCAGTCGCGCGAAACATGCAGTTGTTGGCGGTGATGTCCGCGCTGGTTTGCTCGAACAGGGCGGAGGCCATCTGGCTCGCCATGAAGCGATTCCAGATCAGCGTGTACAGATTCAATTCCTCGCGGCTCAAATAACGCGCGACCCGATCAGGAGGATAGTCCAGTGAGGTCGGGCGAATCGCTTCATGCGCTTCCTGCGCCGATTTGCCGGAGCGATAGACATTGGGCTTTTCGGGCACATACTTGTCGCCAAAGGTCTTGCCGATAAAGTCCCGTGCCGCGGTCATCATCTCCGGGGCAATGCGCGGCGAGTCGGTTCGCATGTAGGTAATCAATCCCACCGCGCCCTCGTCTCCCAGTTCGATCCCCATATAGAGTTTCTGGGCAATGCCCATGGTGCGACTCGGCGCGTAGCCGAGTTTGCGCGAGGCCTCCTGTTGCAGCCGTGACGTAATAAACGGCGGCGCGGGATTGCGGCGCCGTTCGCGTTTTTCGACCTTGGCGACGGTCCACGTCGCGCCCTCCAGATGCGTCAGAATCTCTTGGGCTTCGGTGTCATTGTTGATACGGAAGGTCTTGTTATCGACCCGCTTGTCGCCGATGCGGGCCAGCCGCGCCTCGAACTGAGGAGGAATCTGGCCTTCCAGCGTGGCGATAATCGACCAGTATTCTTCCGGGACAAACGCGAGCACCTCGCGCTCACGTTCCGTGATAATGCGCACCGCCACCGACTGGACACGGCCAGCCGATAACCCGCGGCGGACTTTTTTCCATAACAAGGGACTCAGTTGATACCCGACAAGGCGATCCAGGATCCGCCGTGTCACTTGCGCGTCGTAGCGGTTGCGGTTGAGGTCGGTCGGATTGTCGACCGCGGCTTGGACCGCCTTCTTGGTGATCTCGTTGAGCAGAATGCGATGCACCTTCTGCCCTTTTTTCACGAGTTTCCCGGCGATATGCCAGGCGATGGCTTCTCCTTCGCGGTCCGGGTCCGAAGCCAGAAAAATGCGCTCTTTATCTTTCGCGGCTTTGCGTAGCTCCTCAATGATCTTCGCCTTGCCGTCGATCACTTGATACTCGGCGGCGAAGCCTTTCTTCACGTCCACGCCCAGCTTACTTTTGGGCAGATCCATCACATGCCCCACCGACGCCTTCACCTCGTAATCTCGTCCCAGATATTTGCCAATCGTTTTCGCTTTCGCGGGCGATTCGACAATCACCAAATTTTTTGCCATCGTTACAACCTTTTCTTTCGCTGATTCAAACCAGTGCTCGTGAGAGCAAAATGGGTTCCCGGAAGTTGCGTTACCGCTCCCTTGAGTTCAAGCCCCAGCAGCATCTCTAGCACGCGGGCGGCCCTTAACCCACTTTTCGCGATCACCGCATCCACGTGAATCGGGTCGCTCTCCAGTACTCCGAGCAGACGTTCCTCATCAGGTTCAAGCGTGAGTGGAGGTGAAGAAGGCGCGGCCAGAGGTGTCGTCACTAACGTCGGAGCAATCTCACTGAGGATGTCATCCACAGTTTCGACCAATTTCGCGCCTTCTTTAATCAGCCGATGCGGCCCTTGGCTACGACCAGTTGTAACATTGCCGGGAACCGCGAACACTTCGCGATTTTGCTCCAGCGCGCAACGCGCCGTAATTAACGAGCCACTTTTCTCCGTGGCTTCCACCACCACCGTGCCGAGCGTGAGGCCACTGATGACCCGATTGCGGTAGGGAAAGTGCATCGCTTCGGGTTTACTGCCCAAGGAAAACTCCGACACCACCGCGCCACTTTTCGTGATCTCCTCCGCGAGACCGCGATGTTCGCTGGGATAGATCACATCGACGCCTGACCCTAACACGGCAATTGTTCTTCCACCAGCGGTGAGCGTGGTACGGTGATCGCGAAAAGTGGGTTAAGGGCCGCCCGCGTGCTAGAGATGCTGCTGGGGCTTGAACTCAAGGGAGCGGTAACGCAACTTCCGGG
>JANMSE010000568.1:0-3937 GCA_031389045.1 Deltaproteobacteria bacterium
CGTGCTGATCACCACCTGATCGATCGTGCGGTCGCAGGGCTCGTCGTCCTCCCCACTGGCCCCCTGCTCCGCGGCATCATCGTCCTCGCAGTCATCGTCCTCCTCGCTTGGTGACCGGCCATCGTTTACCTGTACCTGCACGACATACTGCCCCGCTTTATCCACGGTGAAGGTCGGCTTGACCGCAGAGGGATCGGAGATCGTGGCCGTACTGCCCGGGGGCTTGCTCACGAAACTCCACTGGTACGTCAGCGGATTCCCGTCGCGATCACTCGAGCCACTGCCATCAAGCTGCACCACCTGCGTGAGCCCCACGGTCTGGTCGGGACCGGCATCGGCCACCGGCAACACATTGCGGGTCCGAAGCACGACTTGATCGGGCGCACTGTTCACTTGCCCGTCGTTGACGATGAGTTGCAGACTATACTGCCCGGCTTTGTCGATCCGAATCGTGGGCCGCGCAGTCGTGGGATTCACGAGCGTGGCCGTGCTACCTGTCGGTTTACTCACGATACTCCAACTATAGGTCAGCGGATTGCCATCGGGATCATTAGACTGCCGCCCATCAAGCCGCACGGTAGCCCCGACCTTGACCGTCTGGTCCGCTCCAGCCTTAGCCACCGGCGGACGATTGCCAGCGCTTGGACAACTACTGCCACGCACGATGGACAGGGTGAAGCCACTACCCGGTTGGCTGCGCACTTCGACCTTGAGCGTATTCGTAGCGCGCACAGTCACGGCCCGCGTAATCTGGCTCACGTTTTGATTGAAGTCGGCGGGCTTCAGGACTTGCGTGTTGTTCAAGGTCACCACGGCACTGGAGACCCGGGGATATTGGCTGTTCTGTCCGCCGTTGGCCAGACATAAGGTAAACGCCCCGCTCGGCGTGCTCACAGGGAAGGAGCGCGTCACGGTTCGCGGAGCGCCAGTAGCTCGCCGGAAGTCTTCGGGGCCGAAGACTAGCGCACTCTGGGCGAAGGCGTCCTCCAGCAGATGGAGTGGGGCATCGACCAGGATGAGAGCGACAATCACCACCTGGGCGACCACGCGACACAACCGGGTGCGCAGAAACCACTGAAAATCGCCGTTGACGTGTTGGGAAGTGCGGTGTGGGGTGTACATGATTCAGTCCTTCCTTGTTGAGTACTCACATAAAAAAACCGGGCTGCGCAGTGACGACACAGCAGTCACACTGGCAACCCGGCCAACTGCTCGCGATCCACTCGAAGTCCCGTCGGCTTTCCGTCCCCGTGTCACCACGGGGTTGGCACATCGCTTCACGAAGAAAATGAACTGTCTGTGATTCTTTATAAAATGCGTCTCCCGCGAACTACAAGGGTTTGCGGGTTCAATTTTCCTTCAATTTCCCAGTAATCGTCGTCCTCGAAGACTTGCATTGGAGTGATGGCGCCACCCTGGCGCTGTTATCGGCCGTGGCCCGTCGTCGCCAACCGGCGCGTCTCTTGATCATTGGGACATACCGGACAACCGACCTGCCGGATGTGCACCATCCGTTGCTGACGATGACCCACGAGCTGCGGATTCACCGTCAATGTCAAGAGCTGCCCATCTCGTTGTTGAGTCCAGGCGCCGTCGCGGCGTATCTCGCCGAGCGCTTGTCTGGACAGTCTGTTCCCGATGAATTCGCCAGGGCGATTTACCATCAAACGGAAGGGAATCCACTCTTTCTGGTGGATCTAGTTGACCATGTCTTGGCGCAAAGTCACGGACTGGATCCCGCCGCCCACTCTTCCTTGCTTGCTGCCCTGCGCTCGTTGCCTGAGAATTTACGACAGATGCTCATCTATCAAATTGATCGGCTGAACCAGGGTGAACAACACTTGCTGGAGGCCGCGAGCGTCGCCGGGATTGAGTTCTCCGCGGAAACGGTTGCCGCGGCATTGCATATAGATGAAGCGACGGCTGAGCATGGTTGTGATGGATTGGTCCAACGCCATCTTCTCGTTCGTGGCAAACAACCCTCCGAGGAAGCCGGAGAAGGAAGGGGCACGCAGTATACGTTTCGGCATGCGCTCTTTCATCAGGTGGTGTATAACCGCCTCGGCGCCGCACGACGACGGCAATTCCATCAACAGGTTGGCGAACAGAAGGAGCGTGCCTACGGTTCCCGGGCTGTCGAGATGGCGGCTGAATTAGCGATACATTTTACCGAGAGTGGCGACGCGGCTCGGGCCGTACAGTATCTCCAGCAGGCCGCTCGTACCGCGTTACAGCGGTCGGCGCATCACGAAGCCAACACCCACCTCACCCATGCGCTGGAATGGCTTCAGCGGCTGGCCGAGACCCCAGAGCAGTCCCAGCGAGAGTTGGAGTTGTCTCTGCTGCTGGGGGTCACGCTTATGAGCACTCAGGGATTTTCGTCGCCGCACGTGCAGCAGACGTATGCCCACGCCCGTCACCTCTGCCAACAATTGGGGACGACGCCCCAGTTCGAACTCCGCGCGACGATGAGCCTTTGTCGCTTGTGGCACGCACAAGGGAAAACACGACACGCCCGACACCGATTGGCGGCCCTCTATGACTGGTTTACCGAAGGCTTCGACACCCCAGAATTACAGAAGGCAAAAGCGCTGCTCGCGGAATTATGTTGACCGCAGTCCAACCACTCTCCCCAACTGGCTTCCTTCACTCATGGGCATCCGCGGGTCAAAAGATTCGTCTTCGCCCTCGTTATGACTTTCCCGAGACTTGCTTACGACTTGCCGGAGACTTGTACCGAAACTCCCTATCCCAACTTCGCCTTGGTCACGCGCACCGCCGCCACCAACGAAACAACAAAGAAACCACTGAGAAAGAGCAAATCCGTGCTGACCTCCGCCAGTCCCGCGCCTTTGAGCGTGATGGCGCGCAGGGCATGCGCGAAATACCGCGCCGGTAAGCAATGCGACAGAAAGCTGACAAACGGCGGATAGTTGTCCGTCGGAACCAGGATGCCGGTCACGATCACCGACGGAAACATGACAAAGAACCCCAAGAAGATCGCTTGCTGCACGTTCCGCGCCCAGGAGGATAAGAAAATGCCGAACGACATGGTGGCTAGCATGAAGACCAACGCGACGCCGAACAGCAACACCAGGCTCCCTTTCACGGCAATCCCGTAGAACAAATAATTGCCAGTCATCATCATGGTGAGCGCGATAAAGCCGACCCCAACGTAGGGGAGAATCTTCCCCAGCATGATCTCCGCGAGCGACAGTGGCGTGGCGAGCAGTTGCTCGAAGGTCCCGCGTTCCCGTTCAAGCACGAGGGCGACCGCGGCTAACATGAGGCAGACCTGCGTCAGCAGATTCGACGGCATGGCCGCCAGCAACCCAATCCGGTCCTGCAGCCGAGGGTTGTACCAATACCGTTTTTCCAGTGTCACACGGGGAGTCGTGATCCGCTGCTCGGCGCGGTCGCGCGTGGGCAAGTGCGTCAGTGAAAACGCCGCGGAGGCTTGGTTGATATAGTTGGCCAGCCGCAGCGCGCTCCCGGTCTGCGCGCCATTGAGCAACACTTGGATAGGCGACTCCTGCCCGCGCAGGAGTTTTTCGTCGAAGTTCCATGGGATGATAACGCCAGCAAGTCCGTCATGGCGACGGAGAAAATCCACTACCTCATCCTCATTGCTGACATACCGAGGTTCTCGGAGCGCGGTCAGCGAAGCAAGGTCATTCACCAGCCGCCGCGACAAGTCGGTGTGAGACTGGTCATACACCACCCACTCCGCGTTCGTGACCTCATTCGTGATCGCCAGGCCAAACAAGAGCAAATAGAGAATAGGCTGGATCAAGATCGCGGCCAGCAGCCCATGATCGTGGCGCGCGACCCGCGCCTCTTTGCGAGTGACAGCGAGAATGTTTCGTAAGCGCATAGCAGTGGGAACGGGGGACCGGAGACCGGGGACGGGAGAATCTGGCTTCTGTCCCCGGTCTCC
>JANMSE010000600.1:0-6211 GCA_031389045.1 Deltaproteobacteria bacterium
GCGATGATTACCACTGGCAACACCTCAGCGTTTCGCGGCAAAGCCAACTTTGCGGGCTTTGCCCCAACGAAGGCCGCACAGCGGATTCTCGCGGAGGCAATCGCTCGCGAGCTGGGACCCAAGGGAGTCCACGTTGCCTACGTGATGATTGATGCAGTTATTGATCTGAAGTGGACGCGACACATGATGAAGCAAAGACTCGGCAAAGAAGCGCCCGACGACTTCTTCATTCCCCCTACCGCTATTGCCGAGGAAGTGTGGCATGTTGCGCATCAAGACCGAAGCGCCTGGTCCTTCAACGTTGAACTGCGACCATTTGGCGAGACGTGGTGAACGGTTGACTCCGTACACGGCCAATCAAGCCAAATGAACACCAAACAATTCAACTGAGGAGGGATCATGGCGCCTTCGCTCATTTGGCAAGATTACGGAAGCATCCGGCGTTCGCTCCTTCGGGGCGATCAGCCATGGAGCAGAAGCGATAACACAGCAATAAGGAGCACGTCACAATGAGTAACGCACCAACACCGGCCTACGCGCTGGTCCAACTCAAGGTAAAAAACCACGAAGAGTACATGCAACGCTACGGGAAGTTCGTCATCGCCATGTTTGAGAAGATTGGGGCGCAAGTGGTCGCGCTCTCACCTGCACCAAAAGTATTGGAAGGAAGCTGGGGTGGGAACTGGACCGTCGTCATCCGCTTTCCGAGCATGGCGGTCGCGGAAGCCTGGTACCATTCCCCAGAGTATCAACCGCTGAAGGACCTCCGGATCAACGAGCTGACGGAGGGTGGAGCGCTAGTGTTCGTTGAGGGATTTAATCCGGCCGCGCTCGGTCGCTGATTTGCTCCTGCGAATTTTCGGGTCTTGCTCGAACACCGTGATCGCATCATGCAGGCCCATTTCGCTGTGCCCTATGCCCAGGATTTCGCGAAGCTGGAAGCAAATCTCAAACCTGCAACTCCATCGGCAACACCGGTCGACCTGGGCCTTCGAGGTCGTCCTGCGGCCGTGGGCTGAAAAGTGGTAAAGGAGCTATCCGATGACGACAACGAACAAAGAGTACCTAGCAACATCAGACCGGAGTCGCGGCTGGCTGCGCTATCTGTATCGCAAAGCGACAACGCCCGACAACTGGGACAAAAATGGGCACCCGCATCCGCACTGGGACGGTACCACTGGTGAACCCATGTCCTCGTGGCATCGGTTTGACCTGATCGAATCCAGCTATGCGATGGCCCTGATGGCCGACACCACCCCCGCCTGGCGGGAGGTCTACGGCACGATCCTCGACGAACTGGCTTCGCGGTACACGAGCTATTGGGCGGCCAAGGACTGGCTCGACCAGATTGGCCCCGATCCGCGCCGCAACAACTATCCCGAAGGCTGGTACAAGCTAATCCCGTCGCACCTGCGTGGTGAGTACGATGTGCCCGGCTGGACTGCCAATGGCGTGGCGCCCTGGGGTGTGCAAATGGACCCAGTGGGTGCCGAGGGCAACCTGTTCTTCAAAGGGTGGTTCCTTGTCATCCTGGGCCTGTATCGTTACGTCTCCGGCGATGACAAATGGAACCAACCCTTCTCCATGATCCGTGATGGTGAACAGACGTTCACCTGGTCTCACTCAAAGATAGCTAGACACCTCACCGAACAATGGTCGCGGCGGCCGGAGGGCTGTCATTGAGAGAATACGAAAGTCTGGCCCACGTGACTGGGCGCAGCAGGCCTCGGTCTGAGGCTTCACGATATGTTCTACGGCAGTGACATGCATCGCGTCTTCCATTCCTGGTGGACAAACGCGGGAGCGGGCTATGTCCCGTTCCATGACGGGCGCCCCGCTGACATCTTGACCCTCTATTATGATCCGCTCCTCAACTACCACCATCGGGTCGGTCTGGGCGGTGGACTCAGTCTCGCGTTCCAACTGGTGCCGCAGGCACGCAACGAAGCGCGCGGGCTGTTTGAGGCTGCCGCGGAAAAGATGGGCTGGACAGGAGCAGGCCTCATCCGGGAGGTCACCAGAGATTTTACCAGCCAAGCCGCTACGCCGCAGGGAACACTCCTGGGCCTCGCGCTGGCGCGGGAATTTGGCAACGCTTCCGTGTACACGAAACTCAAGGAGTATGCTGAGATGCACTACGAGCCGACGTGGGATGCAGGTACTGGCGAGTTCACCTGGGGCTTTGGATTGAATGAGCCGCATCCACGTGGACAGTTCAACGCGGGGATGATGACCGCTGAGGCCGGGGGTGAAGGGGCGTGGTGGCGAGTATTCAACCAGCCCAACCTCGGTAAGTTTGTCGAGCCTACGGTTCATAGTGTGGACTTCCCGACCGTGTGCTTGTCTCAGGCCTGGTACGATAGTGAGCGCCGATGTTTGATCGTTACTACTGATGCGGGTGCCCCTGGGGCTCAAGGTCAGCCGACCTCGTTCCGTGTGAGTCAGCTCGACCCGCAGCGCTGTACCGTACTGATTGATGGCGAACCGTCGGACAGCTGGCGTGTTGTGGACGGAGAACTGGAAATTACTACGACGGTCGGTTCGCATACGTGTGTGATAACGCAGCACGGGGACGCCTGAGTATTCGCCTGACGTATAGGCTTCGACAGGCGGAAGGCCATGCGTACAAGGACGTTGAGGTTGTCTCGCTGGGGAGTCAAAGTGCGCTCGTACGTGAATGGAGAGATCATACAAGAACACGGCATGGTCACCGACGCTCGACCAGGCAAGGTCGTGCAAGAGATCGAACCGCCGTTACGCGCGGAAAGGAGCCCCTGATGAAAACCGGCTACATGTTGGCCATGCAAAACGCCCACGAAGGAATGAGCGACGCGGAGATGATCCGCAACGAACTGCGCCTTGCCGCGCAGGCGGAAGCGTTTGGCTTCGATGTCGTATGGTGCGCCGAGCACCACTTCGATCACTACTCAATTGCCCCCGATAATTTTCAGTTGCTGACCTGGCTCGCCGCTCGCACCACGAACATCCAGTTGGGCACCGCCGCCGTGATCCTGCCGTGGAATGACCCGTTGCGCTTGGTCGAGAAGGCATCCGTCCTCGACGCGGTGAGTGAGGGACGCTTTATCCTCGGCTTGGGCCGTGGGCTCGCGCGCATGGAATACGAGGCGTTTGGGATCGACATGAACGAAGCCCGTGGCCGCTTTGACGAATCGGCCCGCATGATTGTCAACGCGCTGGAGACCGGGTTTATCGAAGGGAGCGGCCCTCATTATCCGCAGAAGCGTACGGAGATCCGCCCCAAGCCGCTCCACTCATTCAAAGACAAGCTCTACAGCGTGGCGATGTCGCCGGACTCCATTACGGCGGCCGCGCACCTGGGCGCGCGCATGATGTTCTTTATCCAGTTCGCGCTTGAGCGCCATTTGCCCATGGTCGAATCATACCGCCAGCAGTTTCTCCAAAAACACGGGACCAACGCCCCGCCTCCGCACGCCATCGACTTTGTGGTGTGTGATCGGGACGCGGGTCGCGCCGAGGAACTGGCGCGCAAACACCTGTCGGCCTATTACCTTTCGTTGCTGCGGCACTACGAGCTTCAGGAAGGCTACCACGCGGACCTGAAAGGCTACGAGTCCTACGGGGCGGCGGCGCAACTCATCAAGAAAATGGGGATTGAGGGGGCGGTCAATGACTACATCCGCCATCAGGTGTGGGGCACTCCGCAACAGATCTTCGACAAGCTCGCCGCGCGCCAGCGGGTGATCGGGGAATTCGAGTGGAATATGGTGATGAGCTTTGGGGGGATTCCGTTCGACGTGGTCGAGGCCAGCACGCGGCTTATTAGTCAGGAGGTCCTGCCAGAGTTGCGGACGTGGGGCACGAACATGTAAGCGCGGACGCCCGGTCGTGCGCTCTCGCGTGGTCGTATGCGCCGCTACCACGACGTTGTAATACTGCAACCACATCATGGCGCTCAGTTGGGAAGACCACACGGCTTGGGAAACCCCCGAGCGCTCGCGCCCCAGCAGCGCGGCCAGCACGCCAAATCCCAGCATGGTGCCCGACAAGATGTCGCTGAGCGTCCCAGGCGGATAGGTCGGAGCGCCCTCCGCGGTAGGGCAATGGCATTAAGTTAAGGAAGTTTTTGTCACAGGAGGAATTCCCCCCACGGTCACCCCGCCGCACAGCCAGCGGAAAGCGTGATGCGCGGTACACAGGTAGTCCAGGGCGCGGGCACTGCCTACGCCCTCCAGGGTCGCGTAGAGCCAGAGGGCCACGAGGATGCGCGGGTCGATGGCCGGACGGCCGGGGCCGCCCGCGACGGCGCGAATGCCCGCATACAGGGGCGTCAGGGCCACGCCCTGCACGAACTGCCAAACGACGCGGGCCTGGTGATCCGAGGTCAACAGCTCTTCCAGGCGCATGGCGGGGATCAGTTGGTCGCGCTCGGCACGGCGCAGCCGGGGCGGCGCCGCGTTGACCAGGTCGGCCGGGAGCGCTGCGGATTCATCAGGATGGGGTTCGCTGGGGTTCATCCCGCTGTTGTAGGACAATGCCAGTCCGCTGTCACCCCTCAGGACTCATCATAATGAGTTTTTTCACAACCTCTGAGTCGAAACCGCACTTTCACCTCTTCTTCAATCGGACACGAATCCCGTGCGCATCGGCACGCTCGATGCCGCCCGCATCAATGTTATGAATCGGCACGACGCTCTTGAGCACGCCACGCGCACTACGTTTCTTGACTTCAATCACCCCGAGTCCCGGCGTGCTCCCGGTAGAGGCATGCGGGTCACCGCTGAGCGGGTTGGGGCCGCGGAGAGAGACAAAGAGCCGACTCCCGGACGGGGACACATCCGCAAGGTCTGGAGCTAACCCCACAGGTCCTCCCTTGTTGAGATCCACCGTATTGATGTTCGCGCCGCTCTCGGTGTCAAAAACTTCCGCGATGTTCTGAACGCGATCAAGCACCCAAAGAAAGCGTTCCTGTTTCATCACCGCCATGCCATGCGCATCTCGCTCTCCCTCATCGTCTGAATACAGCAGTTCAGGCGCCGGAGTGTTGGGACTATTGGCGGCACTGTAGCCTGAGAGCGGGAACGCATAGACGTCGAACTCATCCTGATTCGTGCTTGTCCCTCCGCCTGAGTTCACAAACATCGTGCCCGCCGCTTGGGCGCCGCCAAAGCCATTGCCGTGCACGGTGGTGCGATCATATTCGGCAATAATCCGCATCGGCGTTGTCTTAGGATTGACAACGAACAAGCCACCACCGCGCAAGGTGATGAACCCTAGTGTGCTGCTCGAATCGACAATCGGGACAATCGGCGCATTATCGGGCCTCAGCTCGACATCCTCACAGTTCTCACCATTAGGCGTGACACACGTCGCCAGATTAATGGTCGCCAGAGCATTCAGGGTGAACGTATTGGTTGCAAAGTTCGCATCAATACGTTCGAGTAACTTCCCGTTCTGATTCGCGATCAGAATGTAGGAGTCATCCGACGCAGGAGAAGCCGCATGGGCTTGACGAGCGCCACCGGCGCCGAGGGATGTCCGCAGGCAGGCTACGGGGGTGCGTGTCACCGCATTGAAAATCACGACGTGTCCGCTCGTGACAAAAGACAAGATCGCATGGCTCTGCGTGGCATTGAAGAACAGCATGTGCGGACGAACCGGATTGGCCCCGGTGCTCACCATGCACAAAGCGGAGGTTGCTCCAGAGAGATCAAGAACATCAGTCGGAGTTGCCGATGCGGCGGCCTTCCCCTTGAGATCGTCACCATCATAAATATGAATGGTCCCACCGAAAGTTTTGCCATGGGAATTGGACTGATCGATTAACCAGACCTCAAAATCTTTGGCGAAGGCGGACGAGCTGAGTCCAATGCTCGCGGAGAGAAAAGTCGCAGTCGCCAATAGGGACACTAACGTACGTGGTAGTAGCAGGAACATGTTGCCCTCCTGAGTGCAGTGGGAAGAACCGCTAGCGGGAATGGGTGTCTTTCTTGGAATGTTCACGACAATCCTGCGAGTGGTTGCCGGCTGGGGAGCGCACACGAACAGACATGATTCCTCCTTTTTCTTGGCCTGATGTGAAAATAGCCCGCTTAGGCGGCTTCGGCTACCTCTTCGAGAGTGACCTTCACCCCTATCGTTTGGCGATGGCGCGTGAGCTCCCGCAGCTCCCGCACCTCCAGCGGTGGAATAAAACTCGCCTTCAACAACCCGTGCCCTAACAGGTCGGCCA
>JANMSE010000630.1:0-2212 GCA_031389045.1 Deltaproteobacteria bacterium
GGCATCGCGGAGTTGCGCGGCATCAAAGTCGAGGGGGGCAACATCGTGATCGGCGCGATGACGACTCATGCCGATGTCGCTTCTTCGAAAGAGGTCCAGAAAGCGATACCCGCGCTGGCCGTGCTTGCCGGGAGCATCGGCGATCCCATGGTGCGCAACAGGGGAACGCTGGGTGGGTCGGTCGCCAACAACGATCCGGCCGCGGATTATCCCGCGGCTGTGGTTGCCCTGGGAGCAACGGTGATCACCAACAAGCGCAAGCTGACAGGCGACCAGTTCTTCACCGGCATGTATGAGACCGCTCTTGAGCCTGGCGAAATCATCACCTCGGTCTCCTTCCCGGTACCCAAGCGCGCCGGCTACATGAAGTTCAAGAACCCGGCGTCGCGCTATGCGATGGTCGGCGTATTTGTCGCCGATACGCCGGGCGGGGTGCGCGTCGCGGTGACCGGTGCGGGCCCCGCCGTGTTCCGGTCTGCCGACATGGAAAAAGCGCTGGGCAAATCGTTTTCGCCCGATGCGGCCGGCGGTGTCAAAGTCTCCGCGAACGGATTGAATGCCGATATTCACGCCAGCGCCGAATATCGCGCGCACCTGGTTTCCGTGATGGCGAAGCGCGCGGTGGAGCAAGCCTTGGCCGTCTGATAGGCCGAAGTTCCATTCACCACAGGTACCCTTGCGTAGCCCGGAGTACCCTTTTAGGCGCAGAGGACACCGAGGAAATCTGGAGCTGGAACAAGCTGGGCAAGTGGTAAACTCAATTTCCCTCTCCAATCAGAGGGCTATGCCGCACCGGCCGATGAAGTTGGGATTCTTTGCCAGTTTGGAGCGTCCGCAACGAACCGCAATAACGCGCGAGACACTGGAAAACCATGTTCAATGAACAACGAGTCGCCCAAATGGCGGCGTACCTTCTCGATCGCGCGAAGGGGCGTGTCATAAAGTACCTGAAGCTGATGAAGCTCCTGTACTTGGCGGACCGTGAATCCATGAAGCGACATGGCCACCCTATCTCGGGTGACCGCTATGTTTCGATGGAGCATGGCCCGGTACTGTCACATACCCTCAATCTCATCAACGGTGCGGTGAAGTTCGAAAAGCGCGGCTGGGATTACTGGATCGCCGACAAGGCCGACTACGCCGTGTCGCTAAGGCGAAAGGCCTCGCGTGATGCACTCGACGAACTGAGCGATGCCGATCTTGACGTACTGCACGATGTTTTCGAAAAATTCGGCAAGGTGGATCAGTGGGATCTGGTGAAGTACACACACCGCTATTGTCGTGAATGGAAAGACCCGAATGGATCGTCCGTGCCAATCAGCTACGAGGCCATATTCAAAGCACTCGGTCGCACACCCGCAGCAGCGAAAAAATTGAGTGCACTCGTCGAACAGCAGCGTTCTATCGACAAGCTCTTTGCGGATTTGTAATGTTGTTCGTGCCCTATCGTCGGGCGACGCTGCTCGTCCCGTCCGGTCCGGCGCACGATCCCAGTCAAAAGCATCTCTTCATCCTGCTGACCGATCCCGCTCAGGTCTTTGACTACGAGGGAAAACACTCCTTGTTCGTCGGCGTAACCACAATCCACGCGGGCATTTCGCACGACCCTGCCTGCGAACTGCATCCGGGAGACCACCCATTCATCAAACGCAAAAGTTGCGTTTTCTACGCCCAAGCCCGGATTGAACTATCGCAAAAGCTGATTGACGGCGTGAAGCGTGGCGTCTTTTCGCCGCAAGGCATGTTGGCTGAAGATATTTTCGCTCGTGTTTGCCATGGCCTCACCCGATCGCGCTCCACTACACCTAGAGTTCTCGCGTTTTACCAAGCCGCAACTGGAGTCGCTCGCCGATAAGAATAACGTTCGATTAACCTACGGTTACTGGCACAAGCGTCATTGTGTCGTTGCCGAAGATATCGATCACCTTCACAGCGACGGTGTAGCGGCCGGCCTTTGTGTAGGTGTGCGGCGCAGAGGCCAGTTCCAGCTTGCGATCCTGGCGCGTGCGGAAGCTCTGCCATTCGTTCTCGAAAATGTAGCCGCCAGTCCAGCGCTCCTCGAATTCTCCCTCACCCTCAATCCCTCTCCGGGGGGGAGAGGGATGATTGTTGCTCCCCTCCCCTTCTGGGAGTGGGGTCGGGGGTGTGGGCAGCGGGCCATCCACGCCACTGCCCACCGCCACTTTGATGATCTCCTTGCGGCTCATGTAGT
>JANMSE010000572.1:0-2327 GCA_031389045.1 Deltaproteobacteria bacterium
TGTCGTGGAACCAGTCGACGACGTTCATGGTTCCGCTGCCGGCCGCGGTGAACATCTGCTCTGCATCGGCTTTGGTAATTGGTTCGTCTTTGCTGCCCTGGAACTTCACGAGCAGGAATGCCATCGGGGTCTGGGTCGTCATCGTGTTCTCCTTTTCAATGTCCCTTACGGATGAAGCCTAACGCTCCCGCTCACCGGGAGCCGCCCTGACGCACCCGTTCGATTTAAGCAGAGTCGCTCGCGGGCGGCGATGCGGTGCAGCGGTGGGTTAGGCCGTTCCCAAGAATTGCGCCGTCACGTTTTTCCCGATGGTCGGGGGCGGGAGAGGTTGTCCTGCTTGGTTCATCAAGGCCACCCACTCCTCCACAATTTGGCACAGCTCCGCATACACCTGCGTCTCCTCCTCTCCGTGACAGCAGGGACCGATAATACCCGGACAGTGCCCCACAAAACACTGATCCGCGTCCGACCATTCGACCAGCTTCACATACCGTGCACTGTCTTTCACGACTTGGCCTCCTGGATTTTCCTGCGGACCTCATGTTCTTGGTAGGGCTTCGCATCGTCACCACGCTGTCCGGAAAGGGTGACGCGCATCCCCTTGGCATGGTCAAAATTCCGATGATCCCCTCTTCCCCCGCGATTAACGAAACCTGCCTGCTCAAGGTCTCGGATCAGTTCTCTAATTTTTCGTGGCATCCGGTTCGCCGTGTATCAGAAATTTTCTTGCCACGGCCTAACGTAAAGGTAAGGGGCGCGCCACTTTTTGCGCGTCCCGCTTGACCGCATTGTTAGGCGTTTAATGGTACTTTACCCCCTATTTCTCCAACTTATTAAGAGTAAGTGCGTAGATGTCCGGTGAAAGGGTTCTGCCACTAAAGTACCCACGGTCGCCGCCAAGATACAGTGGGCACACGGGTATTCGGGGTGCGGAGGGGTCTCGATGAAGGGGATCCACGAGGCGTCGCGCTCTGTTGCGTCATTGCCATCCGCGTCACCATTGCGAATCGCCGTGATCGGTCGCCAGAAGTGGTACTGATACTTGGCCTCCATCACCGCAATCCCAGCGTCATCAAGCGCCGCGGTCGTTACGGCAAGCAGGCGCGCGTTCTGCGTGACCTCTCGCCCGGCTAGGGTGGTGACAGAGAGCACCACCGGCAAGTAGAGCGTCGAGGCCGGGCCTTCCCAGAACCGGGCGCTGTCCGTTTGCGCTGCCGTCCGTGTCGCGCTGTTCTTCGCGCCGAGCGTCTTGATTTCGTGGTAGTCCCGCGCCCACAGGTCACTGGTGAGGTTGGGGGGCGGGCCGGGGCGGAATTGGTCTGCACTCGCTATCAGCCACGGCTTGCGTTGGGGCCAGTGCGAGAGGATCGGAATGTTGGTCGGGACATAGACGCCAGCCGTCGTGTGGGGCCGATAGCTTTCCGGTGCATCTGCGCCATCATTGGCACGCAACGCGAGGATAGCAGCGGCAGCCTGTTCTCCTACGGTCACCCCTGCCGTCTTCGCCGGACCATCACCAATGGCAGACAGTGCGGCTTGATATGCCTTGTCAATCGCGGCCTGCTGCGACGGAGCAAGTTTCAACAGCGTCGCGCGATTTGCCGCCGCAATTGCTGCCTCGACCGACGCCCCAGGGGCAGGATCGAGCTTTATGCGGTCCGGGGGATAGCGCTTGGTAATGGCGTTCACCGCTTCATAGACGGCTGCCTGGACGATCGCTATCCCTCTGGAGGAGTACCCTCCCAGTGGCACTTTGGCAGCGATAAGAATGTTGTTGGCGGTGCTACTCCAGTTGGAGACCACATCAGCCCGTGTCGAAGAGACAGTAACAAAAAAAACGCCGGCCATCAGACACACCATTCGATAGGATTTCGCTGTGTTGTCCATGCTCGTTTTCCCTTCCCCTTCCCCTAGAGCCTAACGCTGGCCGTCTCGGGCCGCCGCCCGGACGATACTTTTCACGTTCATTCCAAACCGCACGCGGGCGGCGGTCCCGTGCACGGCTTCGTTAGAGGGTGTCTAACCAGCGTGTAGCAGATTGGCTCTGCGCGTGTGATGGCTAGTTTTCTGGCGGTAACAGTGAGAAGTGTCTGACCATCTGGACCCACTGCCCGTCTGATTTTAAAAAGGTGACAGTATAGCGACCAAAAGAGGTTGCCAGCGGGCCGTCTTTGGGCTTGAGCGCAAGCCGGTAGTTACCCCAAGCAACACCCATATTGCCGATCACACGGTATTGGGGATTGATCGGCGTGAAGGTAAAGCTCTCAAGATTGGCGAAGACAGTCTGAAAGTTCTGCCGGAGCGCGGGTTTCCCGTCCAGCGGGAAC
>JANMSE010000685.1:0-3959 GCA_031389045.1 Deltaproteobacteria bacterium
TAACGTGGACCGCGTCAGTCAATGGACGGCCAAGGCGGTAGCTCGGCCGTTGGTGACCGGATGGGTGCTGTCCGTCGTCGCGTTGCTGCTGTACGCAACGGTTGCCCGCTTTGTGTTCTCCGGCGTTCCGCTGCACCTCGACGAGATCGCACAGGTCATCCAGGCGCGCATTTTTGCGGCGGGGAAACTGTATGTCGACCCTGGTCTCTATCCTGAGTTCAGGAGCGCCCTCCACGTGTTGGATGCTCACGGACGTTGGTTCACGCAGTTCCCGCCTGGCGGCGCTCTCATGCTCGTCCCGGGCGTCTGGTTAGGCGCGACCTGGCTCGTGGGGCCGGTGACGGGCGCCATGAGCGTCGCGCTTTTTTGGTCGATCATTCGGAGGATAGAGCGCCGACCGAGCGTCGTGATCGGTGCGACATTGGTGTTTACTCTGGCGCCGTTCGTGGTGTTCATGTCCGCATCGCACATGAACCACGTGAGCGCATTGCTCTGGGCGTTGGTCGCCACCTATGCACTTGTACGGATTGATGAAGGCACGCGCTTCGCCGCTCTTTTGGGTGCGGCGCTTGGCATGCTTGCCACCGTTCGCCCGGTCGACGCCGTGGCTCTTGCGGTCCCAGCCGGGGCTTGGCTGCTCTGGCGGTTGGTACAGGGTGCGGGCGCGGTTCGCCCGGTAGACGCTGCGGCCGTTGCGGTCTCTGAAGGGACTTGGATATCCTGGCGCTTGGGTCATCGTGGGGGCGCGTTTCGCCAGCTCGGCGCTGCCGGGGCGGTGCTAGCCCTCATGCTCGGCATGCTCGCATGGTACAACTGGCGCACAACCGGCAGCCCCTTGCTCTTCGCCTACGAGGCGCTTTGGGGGCCCCAGCATGGGTTGGGCTTTCATGCCGCGCCGTGGGGCGCAGCGCACACGCCTGTTCGTGGGTTGGAGTTACTCTCGTTGTACTTCTTGCGACTGCAAACGTATTGGTTGGAGACTCCGATCCCGAGTCTTGTCATACCAGTAGTCGGGATGGTCGCAACTCGCGGACATTCTGGAGTTGCATTGTATTGGCTTGTTAGTGCTCTGTTAATGGCGCTATTGTACTTCTTCTATTGGCATGATGGATTTTATCTCGGCCCCCGTTTCTTGTTTCTGCTGGCCCCTGCCTTGGCATACTGGACGGCCGCTGGTGTGGCGGTGCTCGGAGCAAACAGCGATCGAATTGCCGGGCGAGCGGTTGGTGGTGCCCTTGTTGCTTCGGTCGCACTGGCTATAGGGGTAAACATCCCGCAGCGCCTGAAGCAGTATCGGGCGGGATTGGTGGCGACACGCCAGGATGGGACCGAGCCAGCGAGGCATGGCGGCATCAAGAACGCCCTGATCCTGGTTCGTGAGAGCTGGGGTGCGCAGCTAGTCCCACGACTTTGGGCCCTGGGAGTTTCGCGTTCCCTGACTGAGGTCGCCTATCGGTCCGTCGACACGTGTGTTCTTGAACGTGCTATTACAGCCTTGGAACGTGGCGGCGTGCGCGGCGACTCGGCGGTGCTCGCGGTCACGCAGTTGTTTGCGGATTCGGCCCGGCTTACGCGCAGTACATGGTCGCCCGACCCCAGTGAGCGCGTGCTCCCAGGTCGCGCATATGAAGCGGTCTGTCACCAGCGAATAGCTGAGGATCGTGCGGGCTTTACGATTTTCGCGCCGCTGTTGACCCGCGACTGGGGCGACAATGTCTACGCGCGCGATCTGCACGCCCGGGATTCATTGCTGATTCAGGCGTACCCGCGCCGGCCGGTCTATTTGCTGCGGTCGGACGGTTCCGCCCTTGGGGCCAAACTGGTGTTGATCCCCGTACGTCGCGACTCGCTGGCGTCAGCGTGGGCAATTGAATAGTACCAGGAAGGTACTATTAATCGTGAATTCGTATCGTTTGTATACTAAATAAACGGAACGAGGAGTCGTGGCCGACGCTTTTCCGGTGGCCCTGGTTCCGTACGACGACGTTTGGCGCCTAACGATTTGAGTGATTGTGCTCCGTACGGCGGGGCTTGTTGCGGCGCTCACCACCGGCGGCGCCATCGCACCCGGTGTTTTCTGGCAGCAAAGGCTAGGGCACGGAATTGATTTGGCGGAAGCCGCCTCCCTCGAACTCGGCTAGCTCACCCGTGCGACAAGGGCTTCTGGGCTTCAGCGATTGTTGGGTGTTTTTCTCGGGTTTTGGCCGCTCGATACAGCACCGTGCCCGTGCGGATGCTTGTGGTTGGCTTCACCTGGGCTACGGGCCTCTCGCGTCGATCATGCTTGGCGTGGCGACTCCACCACGGGCGATTCACCCAGCCTGTCCTCCATTTCCCGCAACGGGGTGCCGGAACGCGACTACCCGGTTCGACCCTTGCCGCTCTTCCTGCGGATCGACATACCGAGAGGCGAGGGGAGGTAGTGCCTTTCGAGCATACTCAAGCGACTGATTGCGCTGTATCGCACTCCAACTTGCACGACTGTTTCCAAGGCGGAGAACTCCAAGAGGTGCTCCTTGCGGAGAATGCTTTCACGTGATTGGTGGAGTGTCCAAGCACTCACGTGACCCACAGGAGTCGACGGAGCAGGCTAGTGTCATTAGTTGAGAGATATTGAGGGTCGTCACGTGAAGCCGCTCCGCCTTGGTTTACCACTCATCGCGTTTCATTTGCGCAAGAATCGCGTCTGGCCGGGTCGCCACTGGTGACTCTCCGTCACATTGTCCGCGCAACCGAATGTTTACCGCAACGCGCCAAACACTAGAGAATTCGGTAACTAGCCCTCCAGAATTGAATCGATTCTCAGAGTCAGAAATCGACCAGCAAATGGCGTATAAAGTGCTACTGGATAACATGTTATGAAGCATCCTCTAGGGGCGGTGGTACTCGAATTGGACCCCCTGAATGTTCCACGTGGTACGAAAGCTAGCAAAGCAATCGACTGGTTCCACGTGGAACATCGCTGGCAGACAGGGGGACCGTGACTCTATATTCCGCGCCTCGTGCTGGCCGTTCCGGCACTCCACCATCCGGTACACCGTTGGCACGTATCATCGCAATTGCAAACCAGAAGGGTGGAGTGGGAAAGACCACGACCGCCGTAAACTTGGCCGCCTCCCTCGCGGCTGCCGAGCAACGCACGCTGCTCGTTGATGCCGACCCCCAGGGCAACGCCTCTAGCGGAATTGGGGTGAGTGCTTCTGACCCAAGGCCAACAACCTACGACGTGCTGCTTGCGCAATGCGCTCCTGGTGATGCCCTCCGTCGGAATATTCAGTTTCAGGGCCTCGATGTCATGCCGGCAACACCCGACCTGGCCGGAGCTGAAGTGGAGCTGGTGGATCTCAGCGAACGCGAACATCGCATGCGGCATGCATTGGCACAGATCAGTGGTTCGTATGACTATGTCCTTATCGACTGCCCTCCATCGCTCGGCCTTATCACCATCAACATGCTTGTGGCGGCAGACTCCGTACTCATCCCCCTACAATGTGAGTACTTCGCCCTTGAAGGCATCACTCACTTACTCAAGACCATCGAAATCGTGCAGCAGGGGCTCAATCCTCAACTCAGAGTCGAGGGAGTCTTACTCACCATGTTCGACGGACGCCTAAACTTGTCTAGACAGGTAGCCGCCGACGCGAGAGCGTTCTTTGGTTCCACGGTTTACGCTTCTGTGGTGCCTCGCAATGTGAGACTCGCCGAGGCGCCTAGCTTTGGCAAGCCCATCATTTCCTATGACATATCGTCAATTGGCTCAACTACATATATGAGTCTCGCTAAAGAAGTTATGGCTAGATAGTAAACGGATGTTTCGCTACCACCGCTTCATCGGACGGGCGCATTTCGGCCGGGGTTTTCCACATTCTCTTTCAGGGTTAGTCAACGTGCCGCTCAGCCAACCCATTATATGAACGAAAAGCCTCGTCGCCTTGGGAGAGGATTAGGAGCGCTTTTGG
>JANMSE010000020.1:0-2575 GCA_031389045.1 Deltaproteobacteria bacterium
CACTATACGGGACAAAGCGCCTGGATTCCCGCCTGCGCGGGAATGACGACTCTGCTCTTCTTTCGGTAAAAAAACCTACCCTTGAAAGCCACTCCCACCCCCAGGCGCGAGTGAGGAGGAACGTATACTCGCCGTGCACGAAGCCTGGCGGCAGCTTCAGGCCCACCCCCACCCGCCGGGCAGGTTCTTACACTTGATTCAGATCGTCCAACGGTTTGGCCTCACCTCGAAGCTTGGCGCGGAGGCTTTCCACTCTCCCGCTCTCTCCGCGCAAGAACAACAAGAAGAAAAAGCCCTTATCTGAACGTTGTTCAGTCACCGCCGCCGACTGAATAGTGAGGCATTTGACTCCACCCAATCACAGATACTCTTGAGAGTGTCGTTGCGCTAGGTGAAGAATGGTGCTGGTGATCTCGGCGAGTGGTTGCCAGCCGCTGCTTGGAGACATCCCCCATCTGTAGGAGCAAGCACTCATGCCATCCTCAAACGTCAGCTCATATGATGTACCGTCGAGCCCCAGTGGACAGTCTGCGAATGGCGATATCCTCGCCTGCCTTATAGCGACCAGTAGATCTTGAATATCTGAAGCCGGAACGACGTAGCGATGCTCTCCCCTCTCCGTCGTGACAGTGAGTGTGAAGTCTTTGTAGCTTGTTGGCGATTGCCGATCCTTGAAGAGGTGCACTATGGTCGTGCCCCGCAGGTTATTCACTCTCAACACTACGTCCATCGCTTCACCTCTCACGCAATCAAAATGCCTCACGCCCCGCTAACTCAGCAATTCCCGGTTGCGTGTAAAAGCCTGAAAAATAGGGGGACCGGTGCGGGAGTTTTTGCGCTTTGCTAACCCGTGCGCCCGCTACCTTGCCGCGTGCCCTCCTTTGCCTCGCGTCATGTGGGCGCAGGCACTCCCACTCCGCGCAAATCGGCGCAGTGTCCTTCTCCGAACGATCGGGCGCGCTTGCGATCGTCTTTTCCGTATCCTTCGCTCCCCCGACCGGGAATTGCTGCCGCTAACTGCCCGGCGCGATACGCCTTGACTACCCGATAGACAGTGGACCAGGTGCTTAGTTTTCATCGCTGATTCCCGGTTCGTTTTGATCGTCTTCCAAGTCGTAATCCCCGACGAAAAACGCCTCAAGGCAGCGACCGTGCGCAATGAAAACTTCAGCGGGTTGGACAACTACTTCTGCATCATCTGCGGTGAGGGGTACTGCGCCTACTCCAAATAGTGCTTTCTGGATAGACGAAATGGAAGCAACGACGGCATACTGATCCCATAGTGTCGTGGATTGATGTAAGAACTGCTGTATCTGTTCCGCGCTGCTGTCCAGTAGGAACATAATCCTTGGTGTTTTAAGAAACGAAGCGGAAGTGGGAGAAACGAAGTGGGATTTTTTGAGGAAGCGGACAATGTATTTGCCATCCCGCTGGTCGATGTCGTGTAAAATAGCGGTAAACACAATGGGACGGCTATCTGTTCTCAGCATCTGCTCCTTGACCTCAATGGAGTACAAGGATCTGTCGGTATGGGGCGGAATGCCTTGCCAATCGAGCACGACTGCCTGATGTTTGGCCACCAGGTCTACGACAGCTTTCCGTTCCCGCCGTAAGTCCTCTTTCTCTGGTGCTTCGATCTTCGAGGAAGACTGACAGGCGGAGAGCTGCAGAACTACTCCAACTGTGATGAGAAGAGCAAGCCGACAAAGCATGGTTAAGGGCAATGGCATAAGACCATTCGGGAGCAGATCGTTGTTCATTCGCAAGAAGATATTGATAACGATCAATTCTTTGGCGCACGTTTTCCATTCAACAGTAACGCGCCTCACCATTTCAATCACTCGTGACTTTACCGCTGCGTCTCTTCTCGATCTGCAAGCTGCTGAGTGAGCGCTTGTAGCTGCCGGGCCTGTGTAGCTAATTGCTGAGAGAGTGCCTGTACCTGCTGCGCTTGGGCCGTTAATTGTTGGTGTTGATCCTGGAGTTCCTTCAGTAACAATGGCGTCAACGCCTCATACCGTACCCCCATAATCTGCCCTTCTGTGTCCCGTGTCACTAACTCTGGATACACCTGCGCTACTTCCTCTGCGATCAACCCATACTGCATCGGGCCGCTGGATTCCGTCTTGTAGTGAAACGTCACGGGGCGGAGCTGATGCACCTTCTGGCTCTCTTGGACTGCTAAGGACTCGATGTCTTGCTTGTACCGCGCTGAGGATAACGTGACGCCTAATTGCCCTGCGCTGTTAATCACCACCGTATTGCCGGTTACCACCCTACCCACAACGCCCTTGATAAAGGCACGGGTTTGCACATTACCCAAGCGCAGCGTGGCCGACTCGCTCGCCACCCCGGGATGGCCTAAGTAAAGGTTATCACTGCCGGTGGTCAGCAAGTTGCCCGCCCCCCAGCCCAGGGCGGTGTTGCGATGGCCGGCGGTGAGGGCCACGAGCGCTCGCCAGCCGCTGGCCGTGTTGGCGCCACCCGTGGTGTTGGCGAGGAGCGCTTGGAAGCCACTGGCCGTGTTGTTGGAGCCCGTGGTGTTGGTGCGGAGCGCATTGCCACCGCTGGCCGT
>JANMSE010000025.1:0-3029 GCA_031389045.1 Deltaproteobacteria bacterium
CTCTGGATCAAGCAGATGCGTCTTCCCTGCCCGGTGCTCCGCAAGCGCGTGATGAGCTAACTGAGCCAGGAGGTCCGTGGAATCGGCAAAGGCTTGGTCCCAGCGACGCTCGGACGCCAATTCTTCGAGAATAACCGCGGCAAGTGCGTCTTGTTCCTGCTGGGGGAGTTTCGAGGCTTCAGCAAATGCTTCTTCAAGAAGTTGTGTCATAGGGTCACCATTCTCTGCGAATGTTACTCGGAATAATGCCGAATTGTGCGGTTTGTTTCTGTGAAGATTCTGCTCAACTTCTGACATGAGTCAGAGCCTCCAGGGTGCGCACCTCTTTATTTTGCTAAAAGCTGATGGCTGAATGCTTATAGTCTGGCTTTGGCGACATCATAGTTATCGTACAGCGCCACGTCGGGACTGTCCCATTCCTCGGCAAAGGCCCCTAATTGGGCGCGCAGTTCCGCGGCCTGGGCCTCGTCGATCCCATGCTTTTGCAGATTGTTAGGCATGTTCCGCCACAGCCTCCGCTGCCATCTCTACGCGGTCTACCTCGTAGCCTGACAACTTGACATTGGCGATGGCTGAACGAATGGCTTCCTCTAGTGAAGGAGATCGTCGGTGAAAATCGATCGAAAAAACACCATTGTAAATACCAGGCGTCCCGTCATCGCAGCCAGCCTCAAACAGCCTCTCAGCGGCCTCCTCGGTCAGTTCAGGCGAGCCCGAAAGAATCAGCGTGAATTCATATTTAGCCATGCGGTAATACCTTTTGTAAAACGAGTTCAAGGGTAACTATGAGAGCATTTATCAACTGCTCTCCGAACGTCTTTGGCATGATCTTCGGGGTGTTTCGGCGTTGAGTAGATGGCTCGGATGCAGCCGGTGCGGTCGCCTTGTCGACAAAATAGGCGGCCCCAGACGTGGGCCCGTGGCCCGGCTTTCCGCACCGTCCAGCCGTGGTTCAACGCATACTCGATTGCTGCGTCAATGTGCTTGTTTGGATGCTCCGCCACTATGTTAATCTCAAGTGAGTCAGCTTATATGAAAAACTATACACTACCGAAGTCTCAATCTTATTCGGCCCGTGTCAGGATTCTTCTGTGCCTCTAGAATGAGGCTTGCTCTGCAATCAGCGCTTTGGCTTGACGTGCCAACCGTCTAGGGTGCTCAAGTCTGGCTATAGCTTTAGGGTGTGGCGTAAAGCAGCATCGACGTCCGTCATAGGCAGGGTGCCGATCACTCGGTCGATTGCGACTTCCGCCACGGTTGCAAGATTATCTGTCATCACCACCGAGTCGGTCAGTAATCCGGCTTGTTGCCCGGCTGGAGTTGATACCTCGACCACCACACGGCTCGGATGGTGAGCACGAAACACACGACTGGTGAGCATCGCCACGATGACTTGGGGCAATCCGGTATGTAAGTTGTCGGCTTGGACTATCAATGCCGGGCGCGTTTTGGCCGTGCGCAAGTCTGAGTTGGGATAGAGCACGAGGACTACATCACCACGATTACAGTCTGGCTTTGGCGACATCATAGTTATCGTACAGCGCCATGTCGGGACTGTTCCACTCCTCGGCAAAGGACCCTAATTGGGCGCGCAGTTCCGCGGCCTGTGCCTCGTCGATCCCATGCTTTTGCAGATTGATATCGCTCGTTTCCAGGAATGTCACAATGACCCGGGTGTCGTCGCGCACCTCCCCCGGCAGTTCAGTCAATTCAATCTTGCCATTCCGATACACACCCTCAATACTTTTGACCATACAACCTCCTTGATGTCCCCATATCGTCCCAAACGTAAGCGTTCAGCTATCAGCTTTCAGTCGTCAGCCAGACAGAAAAATACAGCAGCTTTTGCCCAACTGCTGATTGGTTTTCATGTTCATATCCATCCTCTACTTCCGCACCATCTGAATTTTATTCGGCCCGTGCCAGGATTCGCGCAATGGCACCATGAAATAGGGCACGAGTGTCATCTTGCGGAATTCTCCCCCTTTTTTATTGTGTGGGACGGCGTCTTCGGCACGAGATCGTGATTCACTGAAGTAACCTGTCCAGGGGGGCGCTGCTATCTGAGGAGAGATCAAGGGCATGGACGAGCGCACGATTGAGTGTCGCAATCTTGGCTGACGCGAGGGTGCTGACAAAGTTGGTAAGTTTAGTCTTGAACATAAGGGTAAGAAAGTCGCAGCGTACAGCGCATACGTGCGGTAATCCATCCTCAGGTCCAAGGACGACCTCGGTCGTCAGCCCCAAGACTTCGCTGTAAATCGGAGCACAAATAACAGTCGATACATCTTCGCGACTCGCAATGAATGTGCGGGAGACTATGACGTAGAAACCTGCTTTGTTGCCCCGCTCGGGAACGCGTTCGCGCGTACGGTAAATTCCCCCGCGCTTCACAGCCGCGCTTGCTCCGCAATTAAGGCCTCTGCCTGCCGCGCTAACCGTTTTCGGTGTTTCTGAAAAATTTTATCCTCGCGTGCCTCACTCTCTCGGCGTCGTTCCCGTTCAGCAAATTCGCGCACTGCAATCCGCACGGCAGCGGAACGGTTACGAACTGTCGGTGATGTCGCGGTTAATTGATCAAGAAGCTCTAAGGTCGCCTCGTCCATAGTAACAGCAATAGTTTTCATGTTGTTTTTGTATTTATATGAGGATTCTCTTAATTTTCCAAGGTGCACTTATTTCCGCCCCATCTAATCTTATTCGGCCCGTGCGACGTGTCTTGTTTGGGTGCTTTCCTTTGTGGCGAGAGGAAGGTACAAAACACGTAATTTACTAATGTTGTCTGTTCATTTTTCCTTGGAAAGTGAGCCATGTTTGATTATCCCGCCGTTCTTGCCGCGCAACCTGAAGGAGGGTTCGTCGTCACGTTCCCGGACGTTCCAGAGGCTATCACCCAGGGCGAAGACCGTGACGAGGCATTGCGGTACGCTGTGGACGCATTGGAAGCGGCACTCTCGTTCTATATAGATGACCGACGACCACTGCCGGTCCCCAGCAAGGCAAAGCGTGGTCAGCACGTAGTTCGGCCG
>JANMSE010000036.1:0-3177 GCA_031389045.1 Deltaproteobacteria bacterium
CCATGAGAGCCCGCGCCGAGGGCTGGAGTTTGTGACCCGCAAAATTAGCGACGGGGTGGCGCGGATCAAATATGGGCTGGCGCACGAGTTGCGCTTGGGCAATTTACACGCGGCACGGGACTGGGGCTTCGCGGGGGACTACGTCGAGGCGATATGGCTGATGTTGCAACAGCCGGAGCCGGACGACTATGTCATTGGTACTGGGACGATCCATACAGTACAGGAAGTCGTCGAAGCGGCCTTCGCGTATGTGGGCTTGGATTGGCGGGAGTATGTGCGGACCGATCCCAAGTTTTTCCGTCCCGCGGAGGTTGACTGTCTGTGCGCCGACCCCACCAAAGCCAAATGGGTTTTAGGATGGGAGCCGCGGGTGTCATTTCTCGCAATGGTGGAACGGATGGTCAGCGCGGATATGGAACGGCTACAGGGGAAATGAACACGCGAGAGGCATACGGTGAGCCTCCCCACAACCCAGGGAAAAAGAGCATCTTACCGTTGGTCTTCTTCGTTGCTGTTTCCCGCCGCGATCTCCTGTAGCGCTTTTTGCTCATTGGCGAGCATTTCGGTAAAAGCCTCGGTTTCAGCGGCACGGTAGCGGGCGAGCGCGGCGGAAAGTTTCTCGGCTCCTTCTTTCTTGCCTAACTCCGTGAGCGCCTCGCCCACCCAGGTCAGATGCCAATCTTCATCCACGCGCATCTCGTGCAGGGCCTTGAGCGTATCCGCGTCCACATCCAGGCGAGCCGCGTGTTCCTCGTAACGCTTCCCGGAGCGTTCTTCGACGACGTAGGTTAAGGCGAGCAACTCCAGCAAGGTGGCGGGCACGCCCGCCTTGCGGCGCAGGTGGCGATGATACCCATCCTCAATGCGAACCGGTGCACCGCCGAGCGCGTGAATGCGCTCGGTCCAGAGCCAGGCATGATTCGTTTCGTCCGCCAGATGGCGAGCGAGGTTGGTTTGCAACTCCGTGGTATCGGGACGGTTGATGAGTCGCAGGATCAAATCCGCTCCACGTAACTCCGCGTCACGGTAGTAGCTGAACAGGAGAATATCGTAAGCTTTCTTATTCATATTGATGGTTACCAGGTGTGAAGTCTTACACTGTCACCGATTGCCTGGCAACTGAGAACGAGGAGGGGAGGGAGCTAATGATGACCGATGATGCTTACACGGGTGGCTTGTCTTTTTCGTCCCCGTCATCGTCGGCGATCACGGCGTCGAGGTCAATAATCTCAGGCTCTTCGTGGGCAAGCGGGTCCTCGTGTTCATCACTTTCCTGGTGTCCCGCGAAGAGCCTCCCCGCGGGTTTTCGCTTCCGCGCCTGCGCCCAGGTGTGTTCTCGCCAGTGCCCACTCGGCAGCGGCTCATGCAAGCGTGTGTAGTAGGCCATTAGGGTCTCTTGCGAATCCGCCCGCCCAAACATCATCTCTCCGACGCGCATTTCCCAGCCTGGGCGCGTTTTGCCATCCGGTCCCATGAAAGAGCACGGGACAAAGGTAAAAGCGGACTGGTCGCCCTCTTGTTTATCATACGAGGGGGGGCGCTGGCCTTCTTTTGGGAGGGCATGCGTGTTGTCCTGCCCGTGCTGGGCAGTCTTCCCTCTACGACTGGGTTCTTGCGTGCGCGTCGCGGCCTTACGGGTTTGAGCGTTCTGCTCTACTTTCGTGACACGGGCGCGGGTCTCGACCGTTTTGCTTTTTTGTACTCGCATACACCTTTCCCCTCGGAGTCAATTCTCGGAGGACCATGGCACCAGACGGGGATTGGTCGAGCGAAGATCAACCAATCACCCCTCCATGTGCTCTGCATCGGCGAGCAGTGAAAAAGCTTTAGCCTCATCAAGCCTCTCCCTCCCCTACTGACTTTGTTCAGTAAATTCGGCACAATGAGCAAATCTTACAAGCACCGTAACCAGGTCGGAGTTCTTCGACCCTTTTTCCCTTCCTAAGGAGGAGTATTTTGCAGAACGGCACGCCCCGGCGCGACGATATTCGTAACGTCGCCATTATCGCCCACGTTGACCACGGAAAAACGACCCTGATCGACGCCCTCTTACGCCAAAGTGGAACCTTTCGCGCCAAGGAACATATTGTTGATCGTGTGATGGACTCGTTCGCCCTCGAACGGGAACGTGGCATTACCATTTTGGCGAAGAATGCTTCGCTGACCTACCACGGCATCAAAATCAATTTCGTGGATACCCCAGGCCATGCGGACTTTGGCGGCGAAGTCGAACGGGCGCTCGCCATGGTCGATGGGGTGATGCTGCTGGTTGATGCCTCGGAAGGCCCGCTCCCGCAAACCCGCTTTGTCCTCAAGAAAGCGCTCGAAGCGCATTTGTCACCAATTGTCTGTATCAACAAGATTGATCGCCCGGATGCGCGCATCGCCGAAGTGCTCGACGAAGTCTACGACCTGTTCATTGATCTGGATGCCACTGACGCACAGCTTGAGTTTCCCGTTGTCTACACCAATGCGCGCGCGGGGATCGCCAAACTGTCGCTTGAGGAAGAGTCGGAAGATTTACGGCCGCTCTTCGACACGATCATGAGCGCGCTGCCCGGCCCGGCGAACAATCCCGATGGCATCATCCAATTTCAGGTCAATAATTTGGATTACAACGATTATGTTGGCCGCCTGGCGATTGGGCGCATCGTCAGCGGCGTGCTTCAGTCGAGCACGATCTATAGCCTCTGTCGGCTTGATGGCACGCAGGTGCCGTGCAAAGTCACCCAAGTTTACACCTGGCAGGGCCTCAAACGAGTAGAGATCGAGAGCGCCAAAGCCGGTGATGTCGTCGCCGTCGCGGGCATTGAAGAAATCCAAATCGGCGAGACCATCTCTGATCGTGAGAACCCACAACCACTCCCGGCCATCCGCGTGGACGAGCCGACGATCTCCATGATCTTTGGGGTCAACACTTCGCCGTGGTCGGGGCGCGAAGGACAGTTTGTGACTTCGCGGCGACTGCGTGAGCGGTTGGCCGCGGAATCGCGCAAGAATGTTAGCCTCAAAATTGAAGACATGGATTCACCCGACACCTTTCGCGTCATGGGGCGCGGGGAACTCCAGTTGGCGATTCTCATCGAGACCATGCGCCGCGAAGGGTATGAGATGCAGGTCTCAAAGCCGACGGTGGTGACCAAACACATCGACGGCAAGCTGCAAGAACCGATGGAA
>JANMSE010000040.1:0-5239 GCA_031389045.1 Deltaproteobacteria bacterium
TCCGCTTTCTCGGCCAGGTTCGTCTTCCGTGGATCAATGACAATGAGTTTTGCTCCGCGCGCTTTGGCCTGGCTGATACGTGCGGCGGCAGCGGGCCACGACGCCTGGGGGTTGAAGCCCCACAGCAGAATACAGCGAGCGTGATCGTAGTCCGGGAACGGCGTGGACACGCCGTAGGTATACTGCGACCCGATCATTCGATTCCAGAGACAGATATGAGCAGTGCCCATATGATTGGGACTGCCGAAGGCGCAGGCTAGGCGAACTAGCCATTGCCAGTAGTCGCTGGTGCCTGTACCGCTCGGTGTCCCAAGGCTAAAGACCACCGCCTCGGCTCCGTATCGTGCCTTGATGTCGAGGAGCCGAGAGGCTGCCATCGTCATTGCCTCCTCCCACGAGATCCGCACCCATCCGGGGTCTGGATCTCCTTTGGGGCGGGTGCGCTTCATGGGGTATTGGAGGCGGTCAGGCGAGTAGACAATCTCAGGAGCGGCGGTTCCCTTGACACAGATACCCTCATTCGGGTGCTCGGGGTCTGGTTGCACCTTGGTAAAGACACCGTCCTCGACCGTCGCTAGGACGCCACAGCTAGACACACACATCGCGCAATAGGTGTGCATTTGCTCAATAGCCATAGAGAGACCCTCCTTCCCCTGATTCGTGCAGCGTGAAGAGACCTGCCGGTGATCGGCCTTCGCCTGTTAGATTGTCACCGCTCTTTTCAAACCTACCCGCTACGATGAGCCTTCCCACAGTGTACTTCTCCTTTTTCATGGCACGCGTGATTGGAGTGATCTGTTTCAAATCAAGGGCCTAACCTGTACTGTACGGCGGCCTGTTCTCCACGAATCGACAATAGCCCTTGTGCCACGGCGAAGTCTTTTAATTTCTTTGTAATTTCCTTTTAATTTCTTTGTGGCTCTGCTAAGAGCGGACCTATATGCAGTCCGCGCAGCAGGTGAGCTTTGCTCATTTTCGTTTAGATCTCGCCAACGAGCAGCTTTGGCGTGGGAACAAACCCGTTTCCTTGCGCCGTCAAACCTTTGCCGTATTGCGCTATCTGGTCGAGCATGCGGGGCAAGTGGTGAGCAAAGCGGCGTTGCTCGATGCGCTCTGGCCGGGCGTCTACGTGACTGACATGGCACCGATGATCTGCATTCGCGAGCTGCGCAAGGCACTGGGCGATGATGCCCGTGTCCCGCAGTTCATCGAGACCGTGCATCGACGGGGGTATCGGTTTATCGCCTCACTCACCACCAAACCAGTAACCAGTAGTCAGTATTCAGTAATCAGTAGCTACTCCTCTCCACCAACCCCTAGCACCCAATACCCAGCCCCCACCCTGGTTGGCCGAGAAGCTGAACTAGCACAACTGCACAGCTGGTTAGAGAAAGCGCTACGCGGTGAGCGACAATTAGTGTTCGTCACTGGAGAGCCGGGGATTGGCAAGACGACGCTCATCGAAGCCTTTCTGCAAAGTCTAGCGTCTAGAGTCCAGCGTCTAGAGTCAGAAAACCAGAAGCCTCTCCTTTCGCGGGCTCGGACTCTAGACCCTAGCCCCCAACCCCTAACCCCCAGCCCTTGGGTCGGCCGTGGGCAGTGTGTGGAGCACTATGGCGCCAGTGAGCCGTACCTGCCCGTATTGGAAGCGTTGGGCCGATTGGGCCGCGGACCAGACGGGGAGCATCTTATTGCCGTGCTACGCCAGTATGCGCCGACCTGGCTGGTGCATCTGCCTGCGCTGGTCAGTCCGGCTGAGCGGGAGCAACTCCAACGGGAAGTGCAAGGAGCCACCCCGCAGCGGATGCTGCGAGAGATGGCCGAGGCGCTGGAAGCGCTCACGGCTGAACGCCCTCTCCTGTTAGTGCTGGAAGACCTGCACTGGAGCGATGTCTCGACGCTGGACTTACTATCCGTCGTAGCACGGCGGACGGAGAAGGCACGGCTGTTCATCATTGGCTCCTATCGACCTGCAGAGGTGTTAGGCAAGGGACACCCTCTGCGGACGGTTACGCAAGAATTGCACCTGCATACGCAGTGCGAGGAGCTGCGGTTAGGATTGCTGAGCGAAGAGGACGTCGCGGTCTACCTGAGAAAGCGGCTCTCGGTAGGGGCGCACAGCCGTGCGTCCTTCCAACGGTTGGCCACTCTCCTTCACCGCCGCACTGACGGCAATCCGCTCTTTCTCGTCAGCGTGGTCGAGGACCTCGTCACCCAGGGCGCGCTCGTCCAGGACAATGAGAACTGGGCGCTGCAAGAGGAAGGAGCAACGATCGAGAGGAGCGTGCCTGAAAATATCCGCCAACTGGTGGCCCGGCAGGGGGAACGGTTGTCTCGGGTAACGCAGCACATCCTGGAAGCCGGGAGTGTGGCAGGGATGGAGTTTTCGGCGGCGGCGGTGGCGGCAGCGCTAGCCTGGGATGTGGCAGACATTGAGGAGCAGTGTGCAGCCTTAGCCGGGCGCCAACAGTTTTTACGACCGACAGGAATTGCAGACTGGCCCGATGGCACAAGAGCGGCGCGCTATGGGTTTCTGCATGCCCTCTATCAGCAACTGTGGCACGAGCGGGTGAGTGTGAGCCAGTTACAGCGCTGGCAGGTACGGATCGGCGAGCGCAAAGAGGCAGCGTATGGCGAGCGCACGCGTGAGATCGCCACCGAGCTGGCAGTGCATTTTGAACAAGGGCGTGACTATCGAAGAGCCGTGCAGTATCTGCATCTCGCGGGAGAAAATGCTACTCGACGGAGCGCGAATAGAGAAGCGATCAGCCTGCTGACCAAAGGACTGGAGTTGCTCCAGGCCCTGCCAGACACGCCCGAACGCGCTCAACAAGAACTCACACTGCACGTCACTCTGGGAGTACCGTTACAGGCCATCAGAAGTTATGCCTCACCGGAAGTGATAGCTACCTATACCCGCGTCCGGGAACTGTGCCAACAGGTCGGAGAGAACCACCAGCTCTTCCCGGTCCTCTTCGGGCTGCGGAGGTTTCATCAGGTGCGGGGCGAGGTTCTCCCGGCGCACGAGCTGGGGGAGCAACTCCTGGGTCTGGCCCAGCGGGAGCACGACCCAGCCTTACTCGTGGAGGCCTATTGGGCACTGGGCAGCACCTTATTCCTTCTGGGTGAGTTCAGTACGGCCCAGGCGCACCTGGCGCAGGACCTGACCCTGTATGACGCTCAGCGCCACCACTCCCATGTGTTCCTCTACGGCATAGAGCCAGGGATTTCTAGCCTCTGCAATGTATCCTGGGTCCTGTGGCATCTGGGCTATCCTGACCATGCGCTCCAGAAAAGCGAGGCAGCACGTACCCGAGCCCAAGAGCTGTCTCATCCCTTCAGCTTGGCCGCCGCCCGAGTTCTTGCTGCCATGACTCACCAGCTCCGCCAGGACAGAGCCCTGACCCGCGAGTGGGCCGAGGCAGCCATCACCCTCGCGCGCGAGCAAGGCTTTTCAGTGTGGTTAGGGCTAGGGAGTGTCCTGCAGGGCTGGGCACAGGCCGAACAGGGCCAGGGTGAAGAGGGAATTAGCCAGATCCGCCACGGACTGGCTACCCGCCAAGCCATAGGGGCAGGGATATTTCGCTCCTATGCTCTTGCCCTGCTGGCTGAGGCGTATGGGAAAGTGGGACAGGCCGGGGAAGGACTGACGGTGTTGACCGAGGCGTTGGCAGTGGTAGACAAGACTGGGGAGCGTTTCTACAAGGCCGAGTTGTATCGACTGTGCGGTGAGCTGACGCTCGCCCAGTCTAGGGTCCAGCGTCTAGCGTCTGGAGTCCAAGAAAATCAAAAGGCAAAGGGCAAAAGGCAGAAAAAGTTGTCAGTCGTCAGTTCTCAGTTGTCAGTCCCCAACCCCCAGCCCCTAGCACCCAACACCCAGGCGGAGGTGGAGCAGGAGGCGGAGGGATGTTTCCTCAAGGCCATCGAGATTGCGCGCAAGCAGCAGGCCAAATCGCTGGAACTGCGGGCAGTGATGAGCTTGACCCGTTTGTGGCAGCAACAGGACAAGAAAAAAGAAGCACACCAAATGTTAGCGGAGATCTATGGGTGGTTCACCGAGGGGTTTGATACGAAGGACTTGCAAGAGGCGAAAGCGCTGCTTGCAGAATTGAGTCATTGAGTCATCGGGCGATTGAGCGATTGAAGAATTGAATCATTGAGCCATCGGGCGATTGGGCCATTGAAAAATTGTCTTCCTCAATGACCCGATGAACAAATGAAGCAATGACCCCAGGGTCAGATGTTCGACCCCTGCTTATTCGGATGGGACCTTTGCGCGAGATCGTCATCGGACATGATGATGTCCTGATAGGTCGCGCCCGCCGGGATCATGGGGTAGACGTTTTCCTCGGGCCGCACGATGATGTCGAGCAGATACGGTTCGTCCGGGTCAACCAGCATCCGCTCATAAGCGGCGCGCAGGTCCTCCTGGCGGGAGACTCGTTCCGCCGTGACGCGATACCCGTGGGCGATCGCGAGAAAGTCCGGGTAAATGTCGGCCTCTCCGACGCGCTTCACCGCAGACGCTGGATCACTCAGGCTGCTATCCGCCCGGCGTCCTTTATAGATCATATCCTGCCATTGGCGGACCATACCTAACCATTGGTTATTGATCACCACCACTTTGACGCCGACGCCGTACCGATGGCAGGTGCTCAACTCATGGATGGTCATGTTCAGACTTCCGTCTCCATCAATGTCAATCACCATCCGCTCCGGACAGCCGACCTTCGCTCCGATGGCCGCCGGCAGACCAAAGCCCATTGTCCCGAATCCTGAGCTACTGAGAAAAGACCGCGGTCGGCGCACCTGGTAGTGTTGCATCGCCCACATTTGGTGCTGTCCGACGCCGAGCGTTACGAGCGCGTTGCCGTCGGTCATCTGACTGAGGAGCGCGATGGCATACTGCGGCGTGAGTTCATGCTTCTCGGCTACCTGTAGTGGATAGTGCTCTTTCAGGTCGGTGACGTATCGCACCCAGTCCGTGTACTCACCCGGCTGCGCGGCATCAACCAACTGCTGTAGTGCCTGGCGCAAGTCGGCGCAGATCGGCAGCGTGACCGGTTTGTTCTTGTTGAGCTCAGCCCGGTCAACATCAATATGGATGATCGTGCCGTGCTTAATGAACTCGCTTACTTTGCCGGTCACGCGATCGTCAAATCGAACGCCCACCGCCAACACAACGTCTGCTTCGTTGATCGCCACGTTGGCGTACTTCGCACCGTGCATCCCGAGTGCG
>JANMSE010000097.1:0-5497 GCA_031389045.1 Deltaproteobacteria bacterium
CCCGCTTGCTGCCCACTTGCCGTTCCACCGCTGCGATAATCCGTGTCCGTAAATCTAATGAGTATGCTGCCATCTCCCGACTACACCCTTTTTCCTCTCTTCGTTCAAGGGGGAACCGCTGTAGCAACGATGCCGCGTACGAAATGGAAATCAATGTCGTGGAAACAGGGATTGGCGTCCTGCATTATCTCGAGACCGGGACCTCACCATTACGCGAGAAGGTTATCAAGGACAGTGCGGATTTTGCTCGCTTTCTGAAGCAGTATACCGAATCGGCGGAGGATGAGGCCGAGCTGGCGCTCGGACAAGAAGTAAGTCACCTCTACCATGAGTATCGTACCCTCGGCCAGACCTTGATGGACACCAAAGACCAGCAAGAGGCCGCCTTCGTACGACTCAGCACCATCTTTACCCAGATTGATGAACTCCTCGACGAGCGGATTCAACCGTCTCTCGCCCTGCGGGGCGCCACTGCCTACCGTGAGATACTCGAAGTGCAAGAGTTAGAGACCGATGTCGCGGAGATCGGGACCTGGTTGGGAAACTATCTGCGGGTGCGCCAGCCCGCCTACCGGGACCGCATTCTCAATAATGTGGTGGATGTCCAGCACCATTTGACACAGATTGAGACGTTGACGTTCACGGACACGGAAAGGCACGGGCTCAGTCTCCTTGCTGGGCACTTCGCACAGGCGACCGGGCTCCTGCAAGAGATTCTCCAGTGGCACGATACGCTCCAGCGGGATCAGGCCCTCTTTTTGACCCTCCGCACTCGCCTGGATGACTTGTTGGATGAAGAAATTCAGACACATACGAAAAACGATCTGCAAGACGCAAAGGAGGTCGTGAACGCCGCGACGCGGAGGACCTCCCAACTGATCGCGGTGGGCCTCCCCGCATTTCTGCTGTTCTCGATCGGCATCGCGCTGTGGGCCATCCGGACGATCCAACGACCGCTCGCCATTCTCCAAGAAGGGACGGCCGAGGTCGCCGCGGGCAACCTCGATCACCGGGTCCGGTACGCTGGGAATGATGAATTTTACGATCTCGCCCAGCGGTTCAATCTGATGGTCGCCCGCTTGCAAGAGACCACCGTGTCCAAAGCCCGGCTCGAAGCGAGTGAAACACAACTCCTCACCGCCAACGCGCAGTTGTCCCAGGAAATCGCCGAACACGCCCGCACCGAAACGACGTTGCGCCAGACCAACGAGCAACTCCGAGAAGCGGTGCAAACGATTCAGACCGCGCAGACGCGGATGATCGCCCAGGAAAATCTCGCGACGGTCGGACGGTTAGCGGCCGGGATTGCCCATGACTTCAACAACATCTTGACTGGCATCTTGGGGTTCACGCAATTCCTGCAACTCGACGAATCCCTGTCAGCCTCCGTGCACGAAATCCTGGCGACCATTCGGACACAAGGCGAGCGCGCGGCCACGCTCGTGCGTCAGATTCTCGATTTCAGCCGTCAGTCCCTCGTGCAACCACACGTCGTGGACCTCGGAGCGGAAATCGACAAGACGATCGCCCTCTTGCGGCGCACCCTCCCAGAAACCATCCAGGTGACGTATGAGGCCGAAACGGGGTCGTACTTCATCTGGCATGATGAAGGCCAGTTACAACAGGTGCTGACCAACCTCGCCATCAATGCGCGCGATGCCATGTCGCCCGCCGGCGGAGAGTTACTGTTCCGTCTCTTTCGTCCGCGCCCACAACAGGGGCAGCCCATACCGCCGAGTGTTGATGAGCAGACCCCGTGGCTCGTGCTGGAAGTGACCGACACCGGGAGCGGCATGCCACCCACGGTGATGAGTCGCATCTTCGAGCCCTTTTTCACCACTAAGGACGTTGGCCAAGGGACCGGACTCGGCCTTGCGCAAGTCTATGGCATTGTGAAACAACACGGCGGAGACATTGAAGTGCGCAGTCAGGTCGGCCACGGCACAACGTTCTCGCTCTATTTCCCTCTGCTGGAGCTGGTGGGGAGCGAGGACGCGACCTCTGCGCCCTCGCTCCCACGCGGAAACGGAGAAACGCTCCTGCTCGTCGAGGATGAAGAGATCGTTCGTCGGTCGGTGCACAATATGTTGCGCTACCTTGGCTATCAGGTCTTGGAGGCCAGTGATGGCGAGGAGGCCTTGCGCGTGTACGAACAGCATCAGCAGGAGATCGCGGGTATTATCACCGATCTCGTCATGCCGGTCATGGGAGGCGAGGATCTCTATCAGACACTGACTGCCCGCGGATATCAGACGCCGGTTCTGATCCTCACTGGCTACCCGTTGCTCAACACGGGGCAGTCGCTGTTACAGCAAGAGGCGGTGGCGTGGCTCCCCAAACCCCCATCGCTACCGCAACTGGCACGAACGATCCATCGAATCGTCGAGGCGAGGCACACATGAGTATACAGGCCCAGACGGACAGCGGAGAAGATATTTTAGTCGTGGATGATGAAGTGATGATTTGTACCATGGTGCAGCGCTTTCTGACGCACGCGGGCTACTCGGTCTCCACCATGACCACCGCCGCCGATGCGCTGAGGCTCTGCCGGGAGCGCGCGTTTGCCGTCATCCTCACCGACCTCAAGATGCCAGAGATGAGTGGGACAGAGCTCGTGGGACACCTGCGTGCGCTCTACCCGACCACCGAGATCGTCGTCATGACGGGGTATCCGACCCTAGAGAGTGCCATCCACACCTTACGACAGGGGGTCGCCGATTATATCCTCAAACCGTTCACGTTCGACGCCTTGCAGAGCGTGGTCGTGCGGTGTCTGGAGCGCCGACGGCTGCGGAGCGAACTGGCCAGTGAACGACAACTGCGGCAAGAATTGGAAGAGGCCAACCGCGTCAATGCCCGCCTCCGGAATGAGGCGGAACAGAACACCGTCGAACTGCGGCGACTCTCGGTGGCGTTGCGCGACGCGCAGGAAGCGGAACGCCAGCGCATCGCCCGCGACCTCCATGATAGCATCGTGCAATCCCTCTCGCTGATGGCCATCCGCCTCGACTTGTTAGACGCCATGGGTGGAACGGCTCCGTCGCTCCAGCAACCCTTGGTGGAAATCCGCGACCTGATCGCCCAGACGCTGGACGACGCGCGCACCCTGGTGTGGACACTGCGACCACGGGTCCTGGACGACCTCGGCCTCACGGACGCGCTGGCGCAACTGGTGGAGAACACCTCCAAGCTCGCGGCGCTCGACATCTCCTTACAGATAGCCGAGCCACTCCCGCCGCTTTCGTCGGCGGTGACCACCGCGCTCTACCGCATATCCCAGGAAGCCCTCGCCAACGTGATCCAGCATGCGCAGGCCACCACGGCACGCGTGCAAGTCGAGTGCCTCGCGGACGTGCTCCGCCTGACGATTACGGATAATGGACAGGGGTTCGAGGTCACGCGGGTGGCCCAAGCAGGACAGAGGTCGAGCACGGCCCCACTCACGCATCGCGGCCTTGGGTTGTGGAGCATGCGCGAACGGGTCACCGAAGTCGGGGGCACGATCGATATCCATTCCGCACTTGGCCAGGGCACGAGAATTATAGTCGAGCTTCCTTCCGCGCCCAGCGAGCAACCCAGAGAAGAGGGCAATGGCACACGCGTCAGTCCTCCTTGTTGACGATCACGCGCTGATACGACAGGGATGCCGCGCGATTTTAGCCCAACGCGACGATCTCACGGTCGTGGGCGAAGCGGACAATGCCGAGGAGGCGTTGACGCTCGTTGCGCAACTCCGCCCGCGGGTCGTCGTGATGGATGTGAACCTTCCTGGCACAAGTGGGATCGAGGCCACGCGCCAGATGAAAGCTCAGGATCCGCGGCTCCAGGTGATTATCCTCTCCGCGTATCCGGATGAAGCCTACATCCACCACGCGCTCGAAGCGGGCGCCTCAGCGTATATCCTTAAGCAAGGCGCGGCCCGCGAGTTGGGCGAGGCCATAGACGCGGTCCTGGCCGGCCATCATTACTTGAGTCCCGTGATCGCCGGGACGCTCGTCCAAGCCTATCTTCAGCCCCAGGGCCATGCTCCGGTCTCAACCGCTCCCGGCTTAACCGCGAAGGAGCGCGAGGTCTTGCTTATGTTGACCCAAGGACTGAGCAGCAAAGAGATCGGACACCGCCTCAACAGCAGTGCGCGCACGATCGAGGTCCACCGCCGCAACATGATGAAAAAACTCCGTCTCCACAGCTTCGCGGACCTTATCAAATACGCCATCCGTCATAAAATCGCCGCCGTTGACGAATGAGTCGGTCGGGAGGGGGAACAAGGGTTGACGACGTGGGCGCGACGACGGTATCAAAGAAAACAATCACACGACCAGAATGCAAGGAGGGCAGACACATGGAAGAAACGACAGGGGTCCCGCAAGCCCAGACTATCGGCGCCTTTACCCCGCTACGGCCAATCGACAAACCGCAAGCGTACTATGATCGGATCAAGCAGAAGTTCGCGGAAGAACGTGACCTGCGGCTGAAATACCGCCCGGAAGGCACGGCGCAATACACCTCCGACCTCGCGGGGGAACTGGCGAGGTACGAGGTGGACCCGTACGGCGGCGAACTCAAGCCCCGTGCGCCGATTACCGATACGGTGGAATGCTTGTTCATCGGCGGCGGCTTCTCCGCGCTGCTCACGTCCGCGCGGTTGCGCGAGCATGGCGTCGAGAGCATCCGCATCGTCGAGCGCGGAGCGGATGTCGGCGGCACCTGGTACTGGAACCGCTACCCTGGCGTGGCCTGCGACGTGCCCTCGTATGATTATCTGCCGCTGCTGGACGAAATGGACTACGTGCCCAAGCACCGCTACGCCAGAGGCGAGGAGATTTACGCCCACTGCCAAGCCATCGCCAAGAAGTACAACCTCTACGAGCTGGCGGTCTTCCAAACCACGGTCACCTCCACCGTGTGGAACGAGGCCGAAAAAATGTGGCACCTCACCACGGACCGCGGCGACAAGATGAAGGCACGGTTTGTCATCTGCGCCAACGGGACCCTTTCCAAGCCCAAGCTCGCCAGGATCAAAGGGATGGAGACCTTCCAAGGGCACTCCTTTCATACCTCACGCTGGGATTACGACTACACCAAGAAGGACTTGTCCGGTCTCTCGGACAAAGTGGTGGGCATCATCGGCACGGGCGCCACGGCGGTGCAGGCGATTCCCGGCCTCGGCGCCATGGCCAAAGAGCTGTACGTCTTCCAACGCACGCCCTCGTCCATTGATGTCCGTGACGACTGGGCCACCGATCCCAACTGGGCGCGCAGGCTGCCCTCCGGCTGGCAGGCCACCCGGCGCGCGCAGGCACTGGCGGAGCCCAAACTGACCGATGAGCAAAAGGCGAAACTGGCCTCAATGACACGAGAGGAGAAGGTCCGCCGCCAAGAGAACGCGAACATTGATCACATGATGCGCATTCACCAGCGCGTTGACGAGATTGTCAAGGACAAGGCGACGGCGGACGCACTCAAGCCGTGGTACATGTTCATGTGCAAACGCCCC
>JANMSE010000101.1:0-2104 GCA_031389045.1 Deltaproteobacteria bacterium
AGGGTACTAAAGGACGAACCGGGGAATCGGAGAAATGGGACACTGGTCACTGTTCAGAACCCGATCCCATCATTCCCCAACCCGACCTTCTTACAGAGCACACAGATCGCACTGTCGCCCATTCGCGGAATAGCCGGATACTGGGGTGATGAAAATAGGCAAAAAGGCGGAGGAATTCTCCATACTGACGGTAGGGATTTTTGTTCCGGGAGTGGTGAGGAAAAGCGCCGCCTTCTATAGTCGCAGTGAGATATTTGCCTGGGAGGTCACTGGCTATGGAAGGAGCGAGCGAGAAGAGCTACAGGAGTCCGCAACGTAAGCTGGTCAAATTCTTTGAACGCAGCCGGGATCGCTGGAAAGCGAAGTCGCGTGAGGCGAAGACGGTGCTCAAACGGCTAGGAACGAAGTTACGGCGGGTAGAACGGAGCAATGCCGACTACCAGCAGCAACTGGCTGCCCTGCAAACGCAAGTGGCGGAGTGGCAAGCGAAGCAGGCACAGACGGCGGACGAGCTGGAAGCCTTGAAAAAAAAGTCTCCCCACCTGAGCGGGAAGTCGTAACGGGAAGTGAGTTGAGGGGAGAGATCGTGCGGCAGCATCAGTACAGCGTGGCGCAGGTCCTGGTGGTAGTCTCCTTGGTGATCTCTGCGGCGACGAGTTTGCGGAGCGCGGGGCGGGCTTTGGCGGTGATCCAGGAATGCGCGGGGGTGGTCCCGGAGAGTCCGTCCTGGTCGAGCACGCGCTTATGGCTGTTACGAGTCGGATATTACAAATTGACCCGCCCTAAAGAGCAAGCCGAGGATTGGGTGTGGATCGTGGATCATGTGGGGCAGATGGGAGACGCGAAGTGCTTGTTGATTGTGGGGATTCGTCTGAGTGCCGTGGCTGCTGCGGGCGCGTATCTCGCCCATCGCGATGTGGAACCCATCGCCATCTGTCCCGTCACCGAATCCAATGGCGAGATCGTCTATCAGCAGTTAGAAGCGGCGCGGAAGCAAACCGGGGTGGTGCCCCGCGAAATCCTCTCCGACCACGGGAGTGACTTACACAAAGGCATTCGGCAATTTTGCCAGGCGCATCCGGAAACCTGTTGCGTCTCCGACATCAAGCATAAGGTCGCGACGGTACTGAAACGGGAACTGGGCAGGGAGCCTGCCTGGCAGGCGTTCTCGACCGGGGCCACCCACACCATCGCGCGCGTGCAGCAGACGCCCTTGGCGGCGCTGGCCCCACCCCGCCAACGCCGCAAGGCCCGGTATATGAATGTGGGTGAATTGGTAGCCTGGGGCGGACGGATACTCCAGTATCTGGATACGAATGGCGGCCAACAGCCGGACTGGGACCCACAACGGGTGGAGCAGGCGGTGGGGTGGGTGCGTCAATATCGGCAGGAGCTGGAACAATGGCGTCAATGGGTTGAGGTCGGAACGCTGACCGAACAGTTTGTGAAATCCCACGGTCTGTCAGCCGGGGGAGCGCCGCAGTTACAACAGCGACTGGCTGAGGTGGGCACGTTGTCTCGGACCCAGCAGCTGGGGGCCGAGCTGATACAGTTTGTGAGTGAAGAGGGAGCCAAGGCCAAAGAGGGGGAACGCTTGGTAGGCAGCAGTGAAGTCATCGAATCCATCTTTGGCAAATGGAAGCGCCTGGAAGGCGAACATCCCCGGAGCGGCTTGACGGGCTTGGTGTTGGCGTTAGGGGCCATCGTTTCTCAGACCACTGCGGAGGTCATCAAAGAGGCACTGGAAAGTGTCCCGACAAAAACGGTCCTTGCGTGGTGTCGGGAAAAGCTGGGGAAAACCTTGCAAGCGACGCGTCGTACGCTCTTTGCCGCACAACGCAACGCGGAACAAAAACAGGATCAGCTCAAGCTGGCTGCGTGAGCCCGTTTTCATCACCCCAGGCGGAGACTGTGCGTGCCGCGGTCTTGAGGGGCCGCCGTCCGGAGACAAGCCGACTTCCTCGGGCGTGTTCCGCGTCACGAGACTCACGACTGGCAGCGTGATGCACGGTGCCAGAATCCCCAGCAGCGCAAACCCAGCTCGCCAACCATGCGTCGTGATGACATAACTCACAAGTGGTGGCAGCACCATGCCGCCCGCAGC